>NZ_BPRL01000055.1:0-74802 GCF_045862635.1 Kitasatospora sp. NE20-6 | reverse complement strand
GGGTTCGACCAGTCCAGGGTCTCGGTCGGCTCGGTGGCCCAGCTGAGGCGGCGTGCCTGCTCCGCCCAGAAGGCCAGCCGGTCCTCCGACGCCCGCCCGTAGGCGTCCGCGGTCACGTTGGCCGCCGCCGCCAGGCCGGCCGGGGGAGCGAACCGCGGCCCCGTCTTCTCGTCACCGGCGATCGAGGCGCCGACACCGGCCGTTCCGCCGTCCCGTGATGCAGACATGTCTACCCTCTTCTTCCCTCAGGTCCCTGCCCGGGTGTTCCTGCGCGATGCAGGGACCGCGGTGTGCCCGGCCCCGCGGCGGCGCGCAGTGCGTCGTCCGGGGCGCACGGGGCGCCGCCCGGACGGCGCTGCAGGGCGCTGCGGGAGATCCCGGCCTCGTCGGTGGACGCCACGCAGAGCCGCGTGGCCACGGGAATCCCGTGCGCGCCCGCGGACGGCGAGGCCATCTCCCCGCGTTCGTGCAGGGGACATGGCCTCCTGCCATCTCTGATGCGTGACATGTTGGTTAATTTACTTTGTAATCGAGTTCCAGTCCAGACGTCGGGGACCTCCGGAGGCAGCCGCCGGGGGACGGAACGCCCGGCCCCGGCGGATCCGTGTCGCACGACACGCGTCGCACGGCACGACAGCGCACGGTGCGCGTCGTGCGCTGTCGTGCGTTGTCGTGCACGATGCACCGACGGGCGGCGGCGGACGTCGACGGCAGGGCCGCGGCAGGAGCCGGACGTCCGTGACCTGCGGGTCCGCCCCGGCGATGCGCGCCCTGGTGGACCGGAACCTGCGTACGGAGTAAATTGACGATCATGTCAAGTGTCACGGAGCCGTCGGGCGGTCACGTTCCCCAGGCGATCATCGACGCGACCCTGCGGGCCGCACGCGCACGCGAGGTGCCCGTGGCCGACGTGACGTTGCGTGACATCGCCCACGAGGCCGGGATCTCCCGCAGCACCCTGCTCCGCCGGCTGGGCGGCACCCGGCACGCCCTGGACGAGGCACTGCGCGCCGCCGGTGTCGAACCGGGAGGACGCAAGCCGGTCCGGGAGCGCGCGATCGAGGCCACGGGCACCCTGATCAGCGAGCACGGGCTGGGAACGGTCACGTTCGAGCGCGTGGCGGCCGCGGCGGAGTGCTCCGTGCCCAGCCTCTACGTCACCTTCGGGGGGCGTGACGAGCTCCTCCGGGCGGTGTTCGACCGCTACAGCCCCATCGTCGACGTCGAGACGTTCCTGGCCGCGCCGCACGGCGACCTGGAGGACACCGTCCGCCGCCTCTACCGGCTCCTGGCCGACGCCCTGGAGCGCGAGCCGCGCGTCCTGCCGGCCCTCCTGGCCGAGGTCTTCGCCCGCCCCGGCGACGGGAACGTCCAGCTCGCCTTCCAAAGCCTCACGCCCCGGCTGCTGGCCGGCCTCGGGCAGTGGCTCGCCGGGGAGGCCGCCGCCGGCCGCATCCGGGATCTGCCCCCGATGCTGCTCATCCAGCAGATGACCGGCCCGGTCTTCCTGCACTTCCTGCTGCGTCCCGTCACGAGCCGGTTCGCCGCGGCCGACATGCCGGCGAAGGAGGACGCGGTCGAGACGTTCACGCACGCCTTCCTCCGGGCCGTCGCCCTGCCCGCGGCGGACGGCGGCGGCCCGCGGGAGCAGCCCGGGGGCTAGGGCGGGGCCGGACGCCGCGGCCTGTGCAGGGCCGCCGCCGGGCTGTCACGGGACGGCGGCGGCCCTGCAGGCACCGTAGGAGGAGTCGCCACAAACTGTCAACATTTTAACCCGGCGCGCCACGGCCGGCCTGCCGGGCACCGGAAAGGCCCGGCGCCGGTCTGCTCGGGCGCACGCCTCGGGTGGCTGCGTTCTTCCAGGTGGATCTGCGAGTGAAGCGGGAGGGGGCGCCGGGATCGGGCTCGCGGGGGGGCTGTCGACCTGCTCCGATGGCCTCGCCCCGGCCGGGGTTCGGCCGTCCGGCTCGGCGCAAAGTGTTGACATTCTTTCCGTGACTCCTGATGATGATGCCCAAGTCCGTCCACCTCGTCCGCCGGCCCCGTACCGTCGGCGGCGCGACGGGAGACGAACCGGATGCCCGACGGTCGAGGTGGACGGACTGTCGACGCCGTCACCCGCGGACCGACTCCCGACGGATGCCGCACGCACGCCGACACGTGCCGCTGCGACCCCGTGGCGCGGAGCCGCACGGCCTGCCCGACCGGCACGGGAAGCGGTACTCCTCCGCGGGCGCGCTTCCCGCCCCGGCCCCGTGTCGCCGCCGTCGGGGGCGCGTCGACGGTGCGACCGTGACGCGACGAACGTGACGCGACGAACGTCACGCGACGAACGAACGCCTCCGCTGCGAGCGGGGGCCCGACCCACTGGCGAGTTCTCAGAAGAGGAGCGCAATCATGGCTGACCAGGACAAGGCCGCCGTCATCGAGGTTCTGAACCTCTACGGTCTCGCACTCGACGCCCACCGCTGGGACCTGTTCGACCGGGTGTTCACGGAGGACGTGACGGCGGAGTTCGGTCCGGCCGGTGCCGCATGGACGGGCCTCGCCGAATTCAAGCGCTCCTTCGCCGAGTTCCACCTCCAGCTGGACAGCCACCAGCACACGATGATGGGCCACCTGGTGCACATCGACGGCGACACGGCCTACGCCTTCAGCTACGGAAACTGGCTGCTGGTGCGCGAGGCGGCCGAAGGCGGCCCGAGCTGGTCGGGGACGGGCTGGTACGACGACGAACTCGTCCGGACCGACGGCGGGTGGCGCATCCGGCGACGGGTCTGCCGGCTGATGGCCTGGAGCGGCAACCCCCTGGTCCCCGAGCCGAACGCCGAGCACAACCCCGACATGAAGACGAACGTGCTGCGTGAGCACAGCGAGGCGGGGAAGGTCGCCTACCTGAACGCGATCTCGGCGAAGTAGGTACGGAGGCCGCGCCCCCGGGCCGGCGCCGCAGGACGTCCGGCGGTCCGTGTCCGGGGGGACGGCGGCACGCTCCTCCTCGCAGGTGACCGCGAGGCCCCGGAAGCGGGCAGGCCACCGCCCCGCCGAGGACCCCCCACCGGCGCCCGCGAACGCGGCCGCCCCGCCGTCCTCCTCACCCCCACCCTCCCGTCGGCGCTCCGCACGGCCGGATCCGGACCCTCCGCCGCCCGGGACACCGGCGACGGCCTCGTCCGCGGCCGCGCCCACCCCAGGGCGGCCGCGCCCACCCATGGCGGCAGGGGCCGTCCCGCTCGCACCGTCCGCCCGCCCGCACCGCCCGCCCGCCCGCACCGTCCGCCCGTCCGCACCGCCCGCCCGCCCGGGGCTCCGGGCGGAGCCGGAAGGACCGCGGGCCCCGGCCGGCCGGAGCGCCGGCACCCGATGGGCCGTGCCGTGCCCGGCGCCACCCGCTGCCGCCGGTGCGGTCCCGCCACCTGCTCGGAAAAAGGAAACAATGCTGCCCGCGTTCCGAAGACTCCTGGCTGCGTTCTGCCTCGCGACGGCGCTGGCCTCCAGTGCCTGCAGCGGCCCCGACGCCGCCACCTCCGGATCGGACGGCCGGACGATCACCCTCGCCTCGCCGAGCGCGCTGTCCGACCTCGACCCCTACTCCTGCACCGGCGGCCAGGACCAGACCGTCCTGGGTGCCGTCTACGACACCCTGCTGCGGCAGGCGCCCGACGGCGGCTTCCAGCCCGCCCTCGCCGTCTCCTGGCGCTACGAGAGCCCCGTCCGGTTCACCCTCCAGCTGCGTACCGGCGCCACGTTCGCCGACGGGACACCGCTGGACGCCGAGGCGGTCAAGCGGAACCTCGACCGGGCCGCCGCCTCGACCGGCACCGCCACCGCGAACTTCGCCGCAGCGGTCCGCTCCGTCGCGACCGAGGGCCCGGCCCGCATCGCCGTCACCCTGCACCAGCCGTACCCGGACCTGCCGGCCGTGCTCGCGGGCTGCACCGGCATGATCGTCAACCCCGAGCGCCTGGTCACCCCCGAGACGCTGGCCTCCACCATGGACGGCTCCGGCCCGTACACCTACGACGCCGCCCGCAGCGAGCCCGGCACCCGGTACGTCTTCCACCGCAGGGCGGGCTACTGGGACGAGGGCTCCTACCCCTTCGACACCGCCGTCTTCGAGGTCATCCCCGACATCGACGCCGGGTACGAGGCCCTCGCCGCCGGCCGGGTCGACGTCGCCGCCGGCGCCTCCTCGGCCCTCCAGCGCGCCGGGCAGATCGTGCCGGCCTCCGTCCGGGGCCAGGACGTGCAGTACCTGGTCAACCTGCTCGACCGCGGGGGATCCCGGGTGCCCGCCCTCCGGGACGTGCGGGTCAGGCGCGCCCTCAACCTCGCGGTCGACCGCGGAGCCGTCAACACCCGGTTCTTCGCCGGTGCCGGACGCCCCACCGTCCAGATCGTCCCGCCGGGCGCAGCCGGCTACGACGCGGCCCTCGACGGCACCTACCCCCACGACGTCGTGAAGGCGAAGCAGCTCCTCACGCAGGCCGGACACCCGAACGGCTTCACCCTGACGGTGCTGTCCACCCAGAGCTTCAAGTGCGACGCCGTCCTGCAGTCGGTCGCCGCACAGTGGGCCGCGATCGGCGTCAAGGTCGAGAACGTCGTCAAGCCGTACGACGAGTACCTGCAGAGCCTGGCCAGCCAGATCTATCCCGCGGTGATCGTGCCCGTCCAGGGCACCCCGCCGTACACCGCGCTCGTCAACAACTTCGCCGAACGCAGCAAGCGCAACCCCTACCGCAGCACCGACGCCGTCTTCGCCGAGGCGCGCCTGCAGGCCCAGGACGCCACCAGCTCCGCGGCGGTGGACGGGCTGCACACCATGAACAGCCGGCTGATCGACCAGGCGTGGTACGTCGGCATCGGCACCAGCGCGGTGACGTGGCTCTACAACCCGAAGAAGGTCGAGAGCGTCCGCATGCAGGAGGGCGGATACAACCCCGGGCTCTACAACTGGCAGCCGGTACAGGGCGACTGACCCTGCGGCAGCCGCCCTTCGAGCACCGCGACGCACCGCGACGCACCCGGTACGCCGGGTGCGTCGCGGTCGTGGTCACGGTCGCGGGCGGCAGGGCCGCGCCGGGTCACCCGGTGCGGCCGGGCGGCCCGTCGTCCGGCCCTTCGGCCGGCCGGTGCGGGCCGGTGCCCGCGGTCAGCCAGACGCCGATCCCCGGAAGCGCGTCCGGTCCGCTGTCGTTCTCCACCGAGGCGGCGAGGTCGGCGATCGTGACCCCGGCGAGCGAGGCCCGCCAGGCGGCGTCGGCGGCCCCCATCGCCCGGGCGATGGGGCACGGCTTCGTGCACTGCTCCGGTGGTGTCGCGAACGGGCCGCGTTGGCGTATCTCGGTGCACACGAACGCCGGGGTCGCCCCGTCGACGGCCTGCACCACGTCCAGGAGGGTGATGTCGTGGGCCTCCCTGGTGATCGCGTAACCGCCGGTCTTGCCCTGGACCGAGCGCACCAGGCCCGCCCGGGAGAGCGCTTGCAGCTGCTTGGCCATGTAGCTGGGCGACACGTCGTGCAGCGCGGCAAGCCGGGCGGCCGGTACCGGCTCGCGGGCGGCCGTCAGCACCACGCAGCAGTGCAGTGCCCACTCGACACCGCCGGACAGTTTCATGTCGCCTCCCGGTTGACCCGGACATAGACTATCCGAGTACTATCTCGGACATTAGATATCCGGGTTTGCGTGCCAGGGGGAGCGCCGACCCACGAAGGAAGGCGCACCATGAAGATCACCGTCATCGGCACCGGCCTCATCGGCTCCCAGCTCGCCACCCGGCTGGAGGGCCTGGGCCACGACGTGACCACCGCGTCGCTGTCGTCCGGCGTCGACCTGCTCACCGGTGCCGGCCTCGACGCAGCCCTCGCCGGCGCGCACACCGTCGTCAACGTGACCAACAGCCCGACCTTCGACGAGCAGTCCGTCGCCTTCTTCCGCACCACCGTCGGCAACCTGCTCGACGCGGGTGTGCGGGCCGGCGTGCAGCACCAGGTCGTCCTGTCGATCGTCGGCGTGGACCAGGTCCCCGAGCTGGACTACTACCGCGCCAAGGTGCTGCAGGAGGAACTGCTGCGCGGCGGCCCCACCCCGTACTCGATCGTCCGCGCCACGCAGTTCTTCGAGTTCATGGAGCCCACGATGGGCTGGACCTCGGACGACAGCGCCGTCCGCCTGCCGGCCACCCCCATCCAGCCCGTCGCCAGCGCCGACGTGGTCGCCGCCCTCGCGGACGTGGCCACCGCCGCCCCCCTCGGTGGCATCCTCGACGTCGCGGGCCCCGACCGGTTCACCCTGGACGAGCTCGGGCGCCTCACCCTGGCGGCCCGGGGCGACGGGCGGCCGGTCGTCACCGACGACCGGGCCGGCCTGTTCGCCGCCGTCCGCGGCGACGTCCTCACCCCCGGGCCCGGTGCCCGCCTGGCACCCACCCACTACCGGGACTGGCTGAACGCGGCCCTCGCCGGCTGACCGCACCCGACCGCTGGAGCCCCCCGCCGAACGGCGCGGGGCTTCACGCGCGTCGGGACCCGTTCGGGGGCGGACGGGCAGACGTGGACGGCCGGGGGGCGTGGCCGCACGGCCGACGGAAACTATCTGAAAGAACTTGCAGAACGAAGTGTCGAAGCGGGCCCTCCGAGGGGCTTCCGCGGCTGGTCCCGGCGATGGAAGTGCCCAAATGCGCTAATTTTCCGGTGCGGAACGCGGGATTCCGCCTGGAAGCTCTTGCGCAAACTTGCGTCAAAACTCTTGACGGGCCGGGCCGGTGACGAGAAAGTCGTCGGCGGCTCACCCCCGTCAACGCCCGGCCCGCTGCTCGATCATGACGCAGCGGACCGCCGACGGGCTTCGGCATGCCGCCGCGCACAGCACGTGCGCCCCGCGGCCGGCCTGCACGTCCTGACGCCCACACCCCACCCAGGGAGTCGTCCATGCCCGAAAGATCCCGTCACCTCGCGAGCGGTGCACCCCGCACGGAACGCAGCCGGCCCAGGCGCGGCCCCGTCGGCCTGCTCGCCGCCGGCGCGCTGCTCGCCGGCGCCGTCCTGCCGGTCGCCTTCCAGGCCAGTGCCCAGGCCGCCTCCGCCCCCAACGGCGGCGACGTGATCGCGAACCTCTTCGAGTGGAACTGGAACTCGGTGGCGAGCGAATGCACCACCGTGCTCGGCCCCAAGGGCTACGGAGCCGTCCAGGTCGCCCCGCCCGCCGACTCGATCAAGCTGAGCGGCGCTCACCCCTGGTGGGAGGTCTACCAGCCGGTCTCCTACGGGCTGAACAGCCGGATGGGTACGGATGCGCAGTTCAGGGCCATGGTGACGGCCTGTCACAACGCGGGCGTGAAGGTCTACGCAGACGCCGTCATCAACCACACCGCCGGCGTCAACCAGAGCAGCACCAGCTCCTACGGCGGCGCGAGCTTCAGCCCGACCACCTACACCTACAACAACATCCCCTACAACAGCGCGGACTTCCACGGCTCCCCGCCGTGCCCCAACTCCAACCTGGCCATCAACGACTGGAACAGCGTCACCCAGGTCCAGGAGTGCCAGCTGGTCTCGCTGTCCGACCTGAACACCGAGTCGGACGGCGTCCGCGGCAAGATCTCCGGCTACCTGAACACCCTGGTCGACGCCGGCGTCGACGGCTTCCGCGTCGACGCCGCCAAGCACATCGCCCAGGCCGACATGACCAACATCCTGTCGCGCGTGCACGACACCGTCTGGGGCGGCCGGCCGTACGTCTACCAGGAGATCTTCCCCGGCAGCAGCGGCCAGCTCGCCCCGGCCGCCTTCGAGGGCAACGGCAGCGTCCTGGAGTTCACCTACGCCTCCAAGCTCACCCAGCAGTTCAACGGCAACATCGCCAACCTGAAGACCTTCGGGCAGAGCTGGGGCTTCGAGCCGAGCGACAAGTCCGCCGTCATGGTCACCAACCACGACCTGGAGCGCGACCAGACCACGCTCACCTACAACAGCGGCTCGAAGTACACCCTGGCCCACATCTTCCAGCTCGCCTGGAACTACGGCACGCCCCAGGTCTACTCCGGCTTCCGCTTCACCAACAAGGACGACTCCCCGCCGGCCGACGCCAACGGCTTCGTCACCGACGTCAACTGCTCGAACAACACCTGGACCTGCACCGACCGCAACCAGGGCATCGCCAACATGGTCGGCTGGCACAACGCCGCCAAGGGCCAGGCCGTCGCCAACTGGTGGGACAACGGCAGCAACGCCATCGCCTTCAGCCGCGGCAGCGCCGCCTGGGTCGCGATCAACAACGGCACCTCCGCCGTCACCCGGACCTTCGCCACCGGCCTCGCCGCCGGCACCTACTGCGACGTCATCCACGGCGACCTCACCGCCAGTGGCTCCTGCACCGGCGCGACCGTGACCGTCGACGCCTCCGGCAACGCCACCACCACCGTCAACGCCGGTGACTCCGTCGCCCTGCGCACCGGCGTCGGCGGCGTGACGCCCAGCCCGAGCGGCGACCCGACCGCCACCCCGACCGCCACCCCGACCGCCAGCCCGACCGCCTCGCCGACCGCCTCGCCGACCGGCGGCACCAACAGCGCGAGCGTGTTCTACAGCACCGACAAGAACTGGGCCGCCTACAACCTCCACTACGCCCCCACCGGCGGCACCTGGACCACCGTGCCCGGCGTCGCGATGACCGCCGCCTGCACCGGCTGGGTCAAGAAGACCGTCGACCTGGGCACCGCCACCGGCCTGGCCGCGACCTTCAACAACGGCTCCGGCACCTGGGACAACAACAACAGCGCCAACTACGCCCTGGGCACCGGCAACATCACCGTCAAGGGCGGCGTCGTCGGCAGCGGCGACCCGTGCACCGGCTCCACCCCCAGCCCGACCGCGACCGCCGCGTCGGCCGCCAACTTCGCCGTCAACGCCACCACCGTCGTCGGCCAGAACATCTACGTCGTCGGCAACAACGACACGCTCGGCAACTGGAGCCCGAGCAGCGCGCTGCTGCTCTCCTCCGCCGCGTACCCGGTCTGGAAGCTGAACGTGCCGCTCGCCGCCGGCACCTCCTTCGAGTACAAGTACATCCGCAAGGACGCCGCGGGCAACACCACCTGGGAGTCCGGCTCCAACCGCACCGCCACCATCCCGGCCTCCGGCCAGATCACGCTGAGCGACACCTGGCGCAACTGACCCCGAACCGTGGGGAGGGGCTGCCGCACCGGACCGGTGCGGCAGCCCCTCCGCGTGCTGCCGCACCACGACTGCCGCCGGTCCGGGCGCCCGACTCCGCTGCGGGGGAGGAGAGGACAGCCGAGTGGGGCAGGGTGGGAAGGGCCTGCTACACCGGGTCGGGACCGGAAGCCGGTGCGGTGGCACGGCGCAGGACGGCCACGCCGGGGAAACCGGCCGGTTCGAGTTCGATCGCGCGGCGAAGCTGCTCCATGCGCTCCGGCATCGGTTCCCAGCCGGGCTCCCCGGCCATGTCGGCGTTGAGGCTTCGGATCTCGCGGACGTAGGCCCGGGCCAGGCCCCGGAAGTGCAGCGGCATGCCGGGCCGGCTGCGGCCGCTGGGGGAGACGCTCACCCACAGGGCGGGGGTGGTCTCGTTCCCCGGGCCGTCGGGCTTCGCGGTGTCACGCACGACCAGGCGGCTGCGGACCGCCAGCCAGTGGCTCATCGCGGCCCGGGTCGGACCCGACAGCGCGACCGTCTCGATGGCCGGTTCGGCCCGTGGATCCCGGTGCTGGGGAAGCCGGGTGACCCGGATCCTGCCCCGGCGGAGTTCGACGTCGTCCACGCGCATGGTGCAGAGTTCGCCGGCGCGGCAGCCGGTGTCCATCACCGTGCCGATGATCGCGAGGATCCGGCTCCTGGCCTCGGACCGGCCCGGCCGGGCCGCGCGTTCCAGGTGGCCGAGGAGGATGCTGCGCGGGCGGGCGCCGACCACCGGGCGGAGGGCGACCTGCGCGGCGCGGTCCGGGAGCACGACGGTGATCCCGGCCCGGGCGCCGAGGATCTGCAGGCAGTCCGCCCGGACGTTCATGGACGCGGGCGAGGCCTGGTCCGGCCGTGCGGCGGGCTTCCGCCGGAGGAGGCCCAGCCCGGCCGCCCTCAGGTAGGCGGCGAGGGTGTCCGGCGCGAGCAGCCCGGTGAGGGATCCGGCGGCCGTCGACGGGATCTCGCCCCGCTCCAGGGCGGTGCGGAGCTCGCCGGCGACCCATCGCAGCTGCTTCGCCCGGGACTTGCCCGTGGGCGGTTCGCAGGCGCGCTCGACCACGGCGTTCAGCTCCTCGACCGAGGGAGCTGCTGCTGACGGGACGTCTGCCATGGTGGCCACCCTAAGCGGTCGGCTCTCGAAGTCCTTCGAGAGCCGACGTGAGAGTCCGAGCCGTGCCGAGAAGTGATCGGCGATCTGGTGCCGTGCGGCGAAGGCCGGTGTCGCCGTGCCACGTCAGGAGCATCGGCTTCCTCGCCCGGACAGCGCGGGTCCGACGTTCACGCCGACATGGCCCGCCCGTCGTGGCCGGCGTCCTCCGCGCAGGCGGCGGCCAGGTCGTCCAGCGACAGGCCCAGCGCGTGGGCCAGGGCCGCCACGGTGAAGAAGGCCGGGGTCGGGGCCCGGCCGGTCTCGATCTTGCGGAGTGTTTCCGCCGACACCCCGGCCGCCGCTGCCACGTCCACCATGCTGCGGTCACCGCGGGCCTGGCGGAGCAGGGCACCGAAACGCTCTCCGCGTTGCCGCTCCTGCGGACTCAAGGGAACTCTCACCATGCCCGTGATACTAATACCGGTATAAGTATTGGGCAGCAGCGCCTCGCGGGGAGTCACGACACATGGTGGAGATCAAGACCGACACGGCACTGGAGACGATGCGAGAAGCCGGACGCGTCGTGGCCCACGCACTCGCAGCCGCCCGCGCGGCGGCAGCCGTGGGAGTCCGCCTGCGCGAGCTCGACGAAGCCGCCCGCAGCGTTCTCGCCAAGGCCGGGGCGCGCTCTCCGTTCCTGGGCTACCAGCCCTCCTTCGCCCCCGTCCCCTTCCCCGCCGTGATCTGCGCCTCCGTCAACGACGCCGTCGCGCACGGCATCCCCGACGACTACCGCCTGCGCGACGGCGACCTGGTCAGCATCGACTGCGGAGCCGAACTCGACGGCTGGACCGGCGACGCCGCGATCAGCTTCACCGTCGGCACCCCCCGCCCCGCCGACCTCGCACTCATCGCCGCCACCCAGCAGGCCCTGGACGCCGGCATCGCCGCCGCCACCACCGGCCGTCGCATCGGCGACATCTCCCACGCGATCAGCACGGTCGCCCGTACGGCCGACTGCGGCATGCCGGCCGACTTCGGCGGCCACGGCATCGGCCGTCAGATGCACGAAGACCCCCACGTCCCCAACCACGGACGACCCGGCCGCGGCTACCCCCTGCGCCACGGCCTCACCCTCGCCCTCGAACCCATGCTCATGGCCGGAGGCCGCAACGACTACTGCACCGACCCCGACGGATGGACCCTGCGCACGATCGACGGCAGCCGAGCCGCCCACATCGAACACACCATCGCCATCACCGAGGACGGCCCCCGCATCCTCACCCTGCCCTGACCCCGAATCCGCTCGCACGCGGCGGCTGGACGGAGCCAGCCAATAACTGGCCTGGGGCGCCCGTCGTCCGCTCGGGCCCGCAGCGTGGTGACCGCCGTACCCGGCTCACCCCGCCGTGACGGCCGCCGTCCTTCGGCGCCTGGAGGAGGGGCGCCCGCACGCGCGAGCACCCGCCCCGGGTCTTCCGCGGCTGGTGCTCGCGCGTGCGGGGCGGTGCCGGGAGACCCGGCACCGCCCCGGTGGTGCGTCAGACGGTGGCGACACCGTTCGAGTAGCTCTTCATGAAGTAGGTGGCGAAACCGTTCTGCACCGGGTCGCCGCTGTTGTTGGCGCAGTGCAGGATGCCTCCGCCGCCGGGGCCGTTGAGGCAGACGGTCATCAGGTCGGTGAGGACGACACCGGGGGTGTCGGGCACCTCGTAGGCCCGGTCGGTGTAGATGTCGGCCTGCAGGTTGAAGAAGCAGTAGCTGCCCAGGCCCCACGCGTGGTGGTCGGTGACGGAGTCGGCGACCTTGTACGCCGCGTAGCCGCGGGTGCTGCCGCGGACCCAGGCGGACTGGGTGGGGACGTCGTAGGGGTGCTCGTTCTGGAAGAAGTAGGTGCGGCCGTGGTTGCCCTTCCAGAGCACCTCGTGCTTCTGGAAGTGCTCGACGAACAGGCCGTAGACGGTGACCCGGTCGCCGTTGACGAGGAAGCCGGTACCGGCGGGGTTGACCGACCAGCCGACGCTGCCGTCGAGGCCGTGGTCGGCGCGCCAGATCCAGACGTGGTCGACGATCACGTCGTTGCTGTCGATCCGGATGCCCACCTCGGTGCCGCCGGGCACGAAGCCGCCGACGCGGACGAAGACGTCGAACAGCACGGTGGGACGGTCGGAGTGCTTCTTCCGGCTGCGGCCGTCCCCGACGCTGAGCAGGACGGAGGACCCGACGGAGGCGGTTTCGAGGAGCACGCCGGCGATGGAGACGTCGTCGACGTCGGCCACCTCGACGAGCGAGTTGCCGTTGACGGCCTGGAGGGTGGCCAGGCCCAGGCCGAGGACGACGGTGCCGGGCCGGTTCACCTCCAGCGGGGCGGAGAGCCGGTAGACGCCCGGGGTGAACAGCAGGTGCTCGCCCCGGGAGAGGGCGTGGTTGAGGGTTCTGGCGGAGTCGCCGGGCCGGGCCACGTGGAAGCGGGACAGCGGGATGCTGTGCCCGGCGGTCCTGCCGGAGGCCCAGGTGGTGCCGGTGGAGTTGCGGCGCAGGGCCGGGACGAAGACGTGGTAGGCGCCGTGGGCGTCCACGGTGAGGTACGGCTTCTCCCGGACGACGGGGGTGCGGTCGACCGTGGTCATCGGAGGGGCGGGGAAGCTCTGGGCGGGGGCGCCCTGGGTGCCGACGAAGACCATGTTCCAGTTGGAGCCCGTCCAGCTGCCGAAGGTGTCGTTGCGGGAGAGCCACTGCTGCTGCGAACCCGACTCGACCTGGCCGTCCACCCGGCTGTCGGCGAGGAATCCGCCGCTGGACCAGCGGTTGCCGGGCGGGCTGGGCCACAGGGTCATGTTGCCCTTGACGTGGGTGCGGCGCATCGGGGCCGCCTGGGAGACCGCCCAGCGCTCCAGGCCGTCCGGCGGGACGATGCAGAGGTTCTCGGCGGCCCGCCAGAAGTTCTGGGTGCCGTTGCCCTCGAACCACTGCGCGTCGGACGTGACGTGGCCGTTGATCACCACGTCGTCGGGGCTGTCGCCCAGGCCGAGCACGTGCGTGTAGAAGCCGACGTTGATGTCGACGTTGTAGGTGCCCGGCTTGAACGCCAGGGCGTACCGCTCGGAGCCGAACTGGTTGGACTCCTGGATCCTGAACACGGCGTCGACCTGGGCCTGGATGGCCGCGTCGCCCATGGAGGGATCGAAGACCAGGACGTTGGCGCCCAGGTCGGTGGTCCCGTGGTGGCCCGGCGCGGCGGAGGCCGGACCGGTCGCAAGGGTGCCGACCACGGGCAGTGCGGCGGCGACCGCGGCACCGCGGAGTACGGTCCGGCGGTTCGGGGTGACAGACATGACTCTCCCTGACGTGGTGGATGGGGAGGGGGCCGGGCAGGTCCTCGATGGGCTGAGAGCGCTCTCTCGCGGGAGGAAGTGAAACACCGGGGCCATGCGGCGTCAATAGGGTGCAGACGCCGGGCGTTTCGTCCGGGGTTCCGTGTTCACTTGATGAAGGAGCGCTGGCGGGCCCGCTGCCGGATGCGCGACAGAAGGTGACGGAAGTGTCGAACCACCCCGCGGGCAAGGTTTCCTGACTCAAAGTCTTGACGGCTGCACGTGCCGCGGGCGACGGTTGGACCTGCTCGGCCGACCTCACATCATCCCGACCGCGGAGACGAGGCATGTGCGTACGGTGCAGGCCTCGGCCGTCGTGCGGCTCCGGCGCGTCGACAGGCCCCCGCCGCAGCCCGCGGGCGCGTGCGCACGGCGGCAGGTGAGGGTCTGACGGCCCGTCGTCGATGAGGGCCGGTCCGTCGGCCGACTGCCCGGCGCGATGATCTCGCCCGGCCGCCCGGCCGCCCGGCCGCCCGGTCGCCCGCGCAGGGGCCGGAGGTGTTCCCCGCGTTCCAAGGGGCTGTGGAGCGTGCAGGGTGACGGATCCTCACCGGCGTCCAAGGCCGGCCGGATCGGCCGCCGGCCCTGTGGCTCTGCGGCCCTGTGGCCCGACGCATTGCCGGTGGGACGCGTTGCTCCTAGGATCTGGGCGGTCATGCCTCTGCCAACCACGCTGGTGTCCGGCGCGGGAAGTGCGGGAGGTACTGCGGCGCATCGCCGCTCCCACGCGCCGGGCTCGTGCCGGCGCGGTCCAGGCAGCCCCGTGCTCTTCGCCGGTGGCCCACGTGCGTCCACAGACAAGGATCCGACCGCATGCCCCCTTCCTCATCCCGCCCCCGCGCGGTCGCGCTGCTGCCGGGCCTGTGCGCGGTCCTGGCCGCAGTGCTCTGCCTGGCCCTCTCGGCGGGTGCCGCGCCCGCCCGCGCCGACTCCGTCCCGGTCACCGACCTCGGCAGCGACTTCGAGACCGGCACGGCCCAGGGCTGGACCGCCCGCGCCTCGGAGACCGTCGCGGTCTCCACCGCCGCGGCCCACCAGGGCACCGGCAGCCTCGCGGTGACCGGCCGCACCGCCAGCTGGCAGGGCGCCTCGCTGAACCTCCTGGGAACCCTGCAGCCCGGCACGGCGTACACCCTCACGGTGTGGGTGCGCCTCGCGGCGGGCGAGTCCGCGACCCCGGCGCGGCTGTCGATGGAGCGCCAGTCCGGCGGCACCACCAGCTACGAGACGGTGGCCTCCGGTGTCACCGCCACCGCCGACGGCTGGGTGAAGCTCAGCGGCACCTACACCCTGGCCGGTTCCCCGACCGTCCTGAAGGCGTACGTGGAGACGGCGAGCGGCACCCCGTCCTTCCACATCGACGACTTCACCCTGACCCATCTGCCGTCCGTACCCGTGCAGCAGGACATCGCGTCGCTGAAGGACGTGCTGGCGGCGGACTTCACCGTCGGTGCCGCGGTGACCCCCGCGGAGATCACCGGCGACCACGCCGCGCTGCTGACGAAGCACTTCGGCTCCGTGACCCCCGGCAACTCCATGAAGTGGGACGCGACCGAGCCCACCGAGGGCGCCTTCCGCTACACGGACGCCGACGCCGTCGTGGACTTCGCCGCCGCCGCCGGGATCCAGGTCCGGGGCCACACCCTGGTGTGGCACCAGCAGACCCCGGCCTGGGTCTTCCAGGACGCCGCGGGCAACGCCATGACCGCCACCCCGGAGAACAAGGCGCTGCTGCTCTCCCGCCTGGAGCAGCACATCAAGGCGGTGGCAGGCCACTACAAGGGCAAGCTCTCCGCCTGGGACGTCGTCAACGAGGTCATCGACGAGACCCAGTCCGACGGCCTGCGGCGCAGCCCGTGGTACCAGATCGCCGGCCCCGACTACATCGCCGACGCCTTCCGTGCCGCGCGCCAGGCCGACCCCGGGGCCGAGCTGTGCATCAACGACTACAACACCACCGTGCCCGCCAAGCGGCAGGCGCTGTACAGCCTGGTGAGCAGTCTCCGGGCGCAGGGCGTGCCGGTGGACTGCGTCGGCCACCAGATGCACGGCAACATCGACTGGCCCTCCGCCTCGGACACCACCGCGACCATCGAGCAGTTCGCCGCGCTCGGCGTCGACCAGCAGGTCACCGAGATGGACGTCAGCGTCTACACCGACAGCACCTCGTCCTACACCACCATCCCCGACAGTGCGCTGACCAAGCAGGCCGCCGAGTACAAGGCCCTCTTCGCGGTGTACCGCAGCCACCGGGACGCCATCAGCTCGGTGACGCTGTGGGGGCTCGCCGACGACAACACCTGGCTGAACTCCTTCCCCGTCAACCGGCTGGACGCGCCGCTCCTCTTCGACCGGCAGCTCCAGGCCAAGGCGGCCTACTGGGCGGTGGTGGGTGACGGCACCCCGACGACCCCGCCGCCCGGTGACGTCCAGGCCCCGTCGGTGCCCTCCGGGCTGACCGTCCGGGCGACCACCGCCTCCGGCGCCACCCTCACCTGGACGGCGTCCACCGACGACACCGGGGTCACCGGGTACGACGTCTACCGCGACGGCACCAGGGTCGCCACCGCCACCGCCACCTCCCACACCGACAGCGGGCTGACGGCCTCCACCGCCTACCGCTACACCGTCCGAGCCCGGGACGCGGCGGGCAACGTCTCCGCGGACTCCGCCGCCGTCACGGCCACCACCGCCGCCGCGCCCACCGGAGGCGGCTGCACCGCGACCTACCGGGTGGACAGCGACTGGGGGAGCGGGTTCGTCGCCACGGTCTCGGTCGTCGGCACCGGCACCACCGCCACCACGTCCTGGCAGGTCACCTGGACCTGGGGCGGCGACCAGAAGGTGGTCAACGCCTGGAACGCCACCGCGGCCCAGAACGGGGCCTCCGTCACGGCCGCGGCCATGAGCTACAACGGCACCCTGGCCCCCGGCGCCGGCACCTCCTTCGGCTTCCAGGGCAGCAGGGGCAGCAGCAACCCGGCACCCGTGCTCACCTGCACCGCCTCCTGAGACCGTCCGCCGTCCGACCGCAGCACACCGCGCCGCAGCACTGCGTACGCCCGCGCCACTGTGCACCGCAGCACTGCGCACGCCCGCACCGCCGGGTACGACCCGGCCGACCCGGCCGCCCCGGACGCATCCACCGCGTCCGGGGCGGCCGGCGCCGACCGAGCGCCGACCGGGCACGAGGCGGTCAGCCCTGGTAGGGAATTCAGCCCGGAGTCCTTTGGCCGGGGTGGGCCTGAGCGGGGCAGGCCGGCCGGGTTTGGCGCCACAGCCGGGTCGGGATACCGATGGTATGGAGAGCTGGGGGGCTTTGGCGGCCGCTGTCGTCGGCGCGGCCATCGCGTTGATGGGGCAGTACTTGGCGAAGCGCAGGGACGAGCGGGTGAAGGCGACGGAACTGCTGCTCAACTCCTGTGCCGAAGTTGCGGCATCGTGCAGTGATCTGCTCCACCGGGTGTGGGAGGAGCGCGAGCTCGGTGTCCCCGGCCGCGTGGAGGGGTGGGACCTGGGTGGACACCGACTGGCCACGGCGCGCATCCGGATCCTCTCCGGTGACCCGGGCCTCATCGCCGCCTCCGAGGAGGTGAACACCGCCGGTCAGGCACTCAGTTCGTACTGGCGTAAGGGGGAAGTCGACGACGCCGAGTTCCAGGTGCGCCGTGACCGCTACCGGACGGCGATGGACGCCTTCGTGCGCACCAGCGGCCGGGCGGTCCGTCTGCGGGCCGGGGGCCCCGCCCGCCCCGCGCTGTGAGCCCCGGTACGCCGTACGAGCGGGCCGGAAGGTGGAAGCGGTGCCAGGTGCCGGTGACCAGATGCCGGTGAAAGGCGTGCTGCGCCGCTGTGCGGCCTGGTGCGGAGCGGTCGGCCCCGTCCGGCGCTCGGCCCCGGGCATGCCGGTCGATGGCGTCAGGGCCGTTCGTCGTGATGCCCGCACACCCAGGCCAGCGCCGTGTAGGTGCCCAGCACCGCATCCGCGTCCGGGCCCGGGTCCACGCCCGTGCGGATCCGTACCTCTGCGGCCTGGCACTCCGCAAGCAGCTGCGAGCGGCACGGCCCCGGCAGTCCCATCGCCTCGTCCCCTGTCACGGGCGCCAGGGCCCGGGTGCCCACCGCCCACCGGTAGGCGTGCAGCAGGCCCTGCTCGAAGGCCGTCCAGGGCCGGCGGCACGTGCTGAGCTCCTCCAGCGCGGCGAACACCTCGTCGGCCGTACGCACCCCCACCACCAGTGTCATGCCCTCGGTCGTCATAGCCATGACGCTACGGGCGGGTGGAACCGTACGTCCGGTCCTGATCCGCCGGCCGGAGGAACAGTGGCGAGCGCCGGTCCCGGACGCGACCCGGGATCGGCGCCTCGTGCCGTGTCACGGGCAGCTGACTGACGATGCGTCAGGACGCGTTCCCCGCCGTGCAGTCGGCCGGTTCCGGCCCGGCGGCGAGACCGCGGTGCCGGAGTCCGCGGACGGGGCCGGTGCCGGGAGCTGCGCCTTTTTGTTCCCGGTCCGGATCGGGTCCACCTCACAGGTGGATTTCGGGCAAGGTGAGGATTGCCTCACTGCCACTACGCTGCCGCTCCATGGAGTCACTGCGGACGCTTCTGGAGGCCGTGCTCGTCGACGGCCGCGCCGACCTGCCCGGTGAGGACGACGGAGTCGTCAGTCTGTCGCTGGAGGCGCTCGTCGCCCTGTGGGGGGCCGCACGGGCCCGTGACCGCATGGACGGCATCGCCTCACCGTGTCCGGAGCGCACATGGGTCGAAGCCGAGAGCAGCGGTACGATGCGGGCCGTCCTGAGGGTGGGCGGGTGCCGGTACCGCGTCGACGTCCTCGGCCGTGTCGACACCCTGTGCTTCGTGGCGGGCTGCCCGAACGACTCGATCGGCCCCCGTCCGCTCCAGACCTGCGAAGGTCATCTCGACCATCCCGGGCACGCCCCGCACACCACCGCTCCCGACCCGGTCGGACTCACCGTCGAACGCGTCCGCGCCTGGCGTGAGCGCACCGACCTCGCGCGTGAGCAGCTGTACGACGACGAGGCGCTGCTCGGCAACTGGGAGGCCGTCGTGGAACGGCTGGTGCAGCGGACCCCGGAAACCTTCGGCCCCCGGGAGCCCCTCGGCCCCGGCCTCGGAGCCTGACCGGCGCCCGGACTCCTGCGCGGTGGAGGCGCCCGAGGAGGGCCGGGTGGTGCGCCACCGCCTGAACGTGCCCGGGACCGCCGGTCCGCTCACAGCGCCGGCACCCGGCACCCGTCGGTCGACGGCCGCACGGCCGCACGGCTGCTCGGTGGACCCGGTCGTGCGGGCGGTGTGCGGGCGGGGGTGCGGCAGTCCATCGTCGTCGAACCGGTCTCGTGCGGCAGCCCCGGCCGTCGCCGTTGAGATCAACGTCACCAGCGTCGCTGTCCCCGCCTCTGCGCTCTCGCCCGACGGCGTCAACTTGCCGACCCTGAAGTTGAATTGACATGAGATCGGCTTTCGCGGGGCGCGCAGGGGCGGAATCCGCCCCGTGCGTACGCCCTTGGCCGACCCGGCGCCAGGCGGTACGGTCTCGGACGATGTGACGACGGTGCGAGGAAGCCGGTGAGACTCCGGCACGGTCGCGCCACTGTATGCCCGTCCGGCATCGTGCACCCCCGCGGGGGCACGGGCCGGGGGTGAGTCAGACCCTGCACCGTCGTCAGAGCTCCAAAGACCGGGACGCGCATTTTCCCCCCAGGAGGTTTGACAGCCATGGCTTCGTCCACTGTTTCCCCGATTTCCTCTCCCGGCGAGGGCGGCCTCACGGCCATCCCCGTCCGTGCGGTCCTGCCCTGGGCCCTGTTCTTCGGCATCCTCATGCTCGTGGTGATCTACTTCGTCGGCGCGGAGCAGGGCGCCACCGCGCTCATCTCCGGCGAGGACGTCCACGAATGGGTGCACGACGGACGGCACCTGCTCGGCTTCCCCTGCCACTGAGCAGCAGAGGAAGAACGCGCCATGAACTCCGCAACCGTCCGCACCCTGCTCCTGCGCGGGATGATCGCCGGCCTCGCCGCCGGTCTCCTCGCGCTCGTCACCGCCTACCTGCTCGGCGAGTCCAAGGTGGACGCCGCCATCGGATTCGAGGGGGGCCACGCCGCCGAACACGGCATGGCCGGCCACGGCGAGGAGGTGGAACTCGTCAGCCGCTCGCTGCAGTCCACGGCCGGCCTGGCCACCGGCATCCTGCTCTTCGCCATTGCCATGGGCGGCATCGCCGCCCTCGCCTACTGCTTCGCCCTCGGCCGGATCGGCCGCTTCGGCGCCCGGGCGACGGCACTGATCGTCTCCCTCGCCGCCCTGGTGACCGTCTACCTCGTGCCGTTCCTCAAGTACCCGGCCAACCCGCCGGCCGTCGGCGACCCCGACACCATCGGCAGGCGCACCGTCCTGTACTTCCTGCTGCTGGTGCTCAGCGTGCTGCTGGCGGTCGCGGCGGTCATCGTCGGCAAGAGCCTGGCGCCGCGCCTGGGCACCTGGTACGCCACGGTCGTGGCGGGCGCCGGCTTCGTCCTCGCCGTGGGTCTCGCCTACGCGTTCCTGCCGGCCGTCAACGAGGTGCCCGAGGAGTTCCCGGCCGGCCTGCTGTGGCAGTTCCGCCTCGCGGCCCTCGCCATCCAGCTCGTCCTGTGGACCTCCTTCGGCCTGGTGTTCGGTGAGCTCGCCCAGCGTGTGCTCGAACCGGCTCCGGCCACCGCGAAGGCCGCGGCCCGGGTCGCCACGGCCCCGTAACGGCCGGAGCACTCGCACCGTGCGGCCCGTCCCGGACACCGGGGCGGGCCGCACGGCGTCGGGGCCGTACGGCCCGGCCGACAGCAGCGCCACCACGCCCCGTTCCCGCCCGTGCGGTCGGTCGGCTACCGCTCCCGGCCGGACGGCGCCGGCTCGGTGCGGAGAGCGGTCATGTCGAGCAGGAGCATGGCGTCGTGGTCGGGGGTGCCGGGTTCCGCGGTGTAGATGCCCATGCGCTGGCCGGGGGTGCCTTCGAGGGCCATGCCCTGGAAGGCGAGGGTGAACCTGCCGATCCGGGGATGCTGGAAGGTCTTCGTGGTGACCTTGCGGCCGGTGACGTCGTAGCGCTCCCACAATCCGGCGAAGGCCGGGCTCTTCAGGAGCAGCTCGCCGACGAGCCGGGTGAGGTCGGGGGCGTCGGGATCGGTGCCGGCCAGGGCGCGCAGGCGGGAGACGCAGTGGCGGATCTGGTTGTCCCAGTCGGGGAAGACGTCGCGGGCGGCCGGGTGGAGAAAGAGGTAGCGGCCGAGGTTGCGCTGGGTGGCGGGCCACTCGTCGAGGCCGGGGTACAGGGCGAGGCCGCCGGGGTTGGTGGCGAGGACGTCCATGCTGCGGCTGACGACGTAGGCCGGGCTCGGGCGCAGCGTCTCCAGGAGCAGTCGCAGGTGGGGGCGCACGGTACGGCTCGGCGCCGGGGTGCTGTGGGGCAGGTAGCGGGCGGCGCGGACGGCGAGGTCGCGCAGGTGCTGGTGTTCGGCGTCGTCGAGCTGCAGGGCGCGGGCGAGGGCGTCGACGACGGCGGGGCTGGGGCGGGTCTCCTTGCCGCGTTCCAGGCGGGTGTAGTAGTCGATGCTGACGCCGGCGAGGGTGGCCAGCTCCTCGCGGCGCAGGCCGGGGGTGCGGCGCACCCCGGGGCCGGGGGTGAGGCCGGCGGACCGGGGGCTGGTCTGGGTGCGGCGGGCGCGCAGGAAGAGTGCCAGCTCGTCGCCGCTGTGCTGCTCGGATGCCATGGGCCCAGTGTCCCTCCGCCGCCGGTGCGGCACGCCGGTCGAGGGGGGCCCTGTCGCACCCCGGCAGATCTCGGCCTGCCTGGAGCGGGGAAGCCGGGGCACGGTGGGTGGTGTCGCCCGGTGACCTGCCTTCCTGCGAGTGGGGGTGGCCGCCGGTCGGCCGTACGGCCGGGCTGACCCCCGCCGTGGTCACCTCGGCTCCCAGAGCTGCCGAACGCCACGAAAGGCAAGATCTTCCATGCGTGCCACCTTCCTGTACGGTCCCGGCGACGTCCGCGTCGAGAACGTCCCCGACCCCGGGATCGTCGAGCCCACGGACGTGATCGTCCGTGTCACCCTGGCCTGCGTGTGCGGCTCCGACCTGCACCGCTACCACTCGACGGAGAGGTCTGACGGGGGCCGGCCGATGGGGCACGAGTTCCTCGGCGTCGTCGAGGAGACCGGTTCCGAGGTGCGCGGCCTCAAGCGCGGTGACTTCGTGGTCTCCCCGTTCGCGTTCGCCGACAACACCTGCCCGATCTGCCGGGACGGCTTCCACACCGCCTGCCCGCAGGGCGGCTGGTACGGGGTCGGAGGCGTCGGGGGTGCCCAGGCCGAGGCCGTCCGCGTCCCGCAGGCCGACGGCACCCTGGTGAAGATCCCCGCCGGCACCGACCCCGCCCTGCTGCCCTCGCTGCTCGCCCTGAGCGACGTCTACCTCACCGGTCACCACGCCGCGTACATGGGCCGGGTCGAGCCGGGCAGGACGGTCACGGTGATCGGCGACGGCGCGGTGGGTCTGTCCGCGGTGCTGGCCTCCCGCCGCATGGGCGCCGAGAAGATCATCCTCATGGGCCGGCACACCTCCCGCACCGACCTCGGCCGGGAGTGGGGCGCCACCGACGTCGTCGCCGAACGCGGGGAGGAGGGCATCGCGAAGGTGATGGACCTGACCGGCGGCGAGGGCTCCCACGTCGTGCTGGAGGCCGTCGGCCTGATGCCCGCCTACGAGCAGGCGTGCGGCATCGTGCGCCCCGGCGGGATCATCTCCCGCGTCGGCGTGCCCCAGTACGAGGAAGCGCCCGTCGGCTTCGGGTCGCTGTTCGGGAAGAACGCGCAGCTGGCCGGCGGGCCCGCCCCGGTGCGCGCCTACCTGGAGCCCGCCGTCGAGGACGTGCTCGCCCGCCGTATCGACCCGGGCCGGGTCTTCGACGCCGAGGTCGGCCTCGACCGGGTCGCCGACGCGTACAAGGCCATGGACACCCGCACCAGCCTCAAGGTGATGGTCCGCCCGTGACCCCCGCCCGCACCCTCGACGCCCCGGCCGCCGTCGCCGTCGACGCCGTCACGCCGGCCGGCGGCGCCCCGACCACGAGGAAGGACCGTCCGTGAACTCCCGGACCTGGCTCGTCACCGGCGTCAGCAGCGGCTTCGGCCACGCCCTGACCACCCGGCTCCTGGAGCGCGGGGACCGCGTCATCGGGACCGTCCGCACCCCGGACAAGGTCGCCGACCTCGGCGGGAAGTACCCCGACACCTTCCGCGCCGTGGTCCTGGACGTCACCGACACCGCCGCCGTCCGCCGGACGGTGGAAGCCGCGTTCGCCGCGGGCCGCGTGGACGTGGTCGTCTCCAACGCCGGCTACGGCCTGTTCGGCGCCGCCGAGGAGATCACCGACACCCAGGTCGACCACATCATCGCCACCAACCTCACCGGCTCCATCACCCTGATCCGCGCCGCCCTCCCGCACCTGCGCGCCCAGGGCGGCGGCCGTATCATCCAGATGTCCACCTACGGCGGCCAGGTCGCCTTCCCCGGCAACTCCCTCTACCACGCCACCAAGTGGGGCATCGAAGGCTTCGCCGAGTCCGTCGCGCAGGAAGTCGCCCCCTTCGGCATCGGCGTCACCATCGTCGAGCCCGGCGGCGCCCGCACCGAGTTCCGCCGCGGCAGCGCCCGGGTCGCCGACCCGATCGACGCCTATGCCGGCAGCCCCGCCCACGCCTTCCGGGCCATGCTCGACCCCGCAGGCGGCCTCGCCCCCGGCGACCCCCGGCGCATGGCCGCCCGCATCATCGAATCCGCCGACACCCACCCGGCCCCGCTGCGCATGGTCCTCGGCTCCCAGGCCCTCGACGCCACCCTCGGCGTGCTGCGCGAGCGGATCGGCGGCTTCGAGGCCCAGCGTGATCTGGCAGCGTCCACGGACTTCCCCGCCGGGCAGTGACCGCCCCGCAGCCCCGGGCAGGAAGCCGACCGGGAAGCTGGCCGGGCAGCCCGTCCGGCTGCTCCCCGCCCACGAACGACAAGGAGACACCCGTGCAGACCGTCACCCTGAACAACGGCGTCACGATGCCGATCCTCGGCTTCGGCGTCTACCAGATCCCCGCCGACAGGACCGAGCAGGCCGTCACCGACGCCCTCGCCGCCGGCTACCGCCTCCTGGACACCGCCGCCGCCTACGGCAACGAGGAAGCCGTCGGCCGGGCCGTCAGGAACAGCGGCATCCCGCGTGAGGAGCTGTTCGTCACCACCAAGCTGTGGGTCCAGGACGCCCCCGCCCAGGACAACACCCGCCGCGCCCTGGAAGCCTCCCTGGCCAAGCTCGGCCTCGACCACGTCGACCTGTACCTGATGCACCAGCCCTTCGGCGACGTGTACGGCCAGTGGCGCGCCATGGAGGCCTCCAACCGCGAGGGCCTGGCCCGGGCGATCGGCGTCGCCAACTTCCACCCCGACCGCCTGCTGGACCTGATCATCAACAACGAGACCGTCCCTCAGGTCAACCAGATCGAGACGCACCCGTTCTTCCAGCGCGGCCCCGACCACGCCCTGATGCGCGAGCACGGCGTGCAGCACCAGGCGTGGGGCGGCTTCGCCGAAGGCAGGAACGACCTGTTCACCCACCCCGTCCTCGGCGGGGTCGGCAAGGCGCACGGCAAGTCCGTGGCCCAGGCCGTGCTCCGCTGGCTGATCCAGCGCGACATCGTCACGATCCCCAAGTCGGTCGACCCCGGCCGGATGGCGCAGAACATCGACGTCTTCGACTTCGACCTCACCGACGAGCAGATGGTGCAGATCGCCGGCCTCGACACCGGGAAGACGCTGTTCTTCGACCACCACGACCCCGAGATGGTCGCCTGGCTCGGCAAGCGCCGCCTGGACGGCTGAACGCCGGCCCCCTACCTGCCACCCGTACGAGAGCAAGGAGCATCCCGTGGAGTTCGTCACCCCCAGGCCCACCGGCAAGGGACCGCAGGACCGGTTCAACGGCGACGTCTGGTTCGACGTCATCCACGCCGGTACCGAGCCCTCCCGCCTGCGCGCCAACATGGTCCGCTTCGCCCCCGGCGCCCGCACCGCCTGGCACCACCACGCCGTCGGCCAGACCCTCCACGTCGTCGCCGGCACCGCCCTGATCGGCACCCGCGACGGCACCGTCCACGAAGCCCACCCCGGTGAGACCGTCACCTGCCCGCCCGGCGAGGAACACTGGCACGGCGCCACCGCCGACCGCTTCATGCAGCACCTCGCCCTCTGGGAAGCCACCGCTCCCGACGACGACCGCCCCGAGACCACCTGGCTGGAGCACGTCACCGACGAGCAGTACGACGCCGAGCGCACCCGCAGCCGCTGACCCGCCCCGCCGGCCGGGGCCTCCGACACCGTGGGCCCGGGTGCGCCGCCGACCGGGCCTACGCCGCTGCCCGACCGTGCGCTGCCCCGGCCGGGTCGCTTTCGGGCCTGGCGTCGGGCGGTTTCGGGGCGGGTGCATCGGCCGGGGGCAGGGAGTCGAGGGTTGCCATGAGCAGGTTGTCGAGCAGCGCCCACCCGGTCGGGCGGAAGGCCCCGCGTGCGGTCTCCTGTCCGGCGGGCGGTCCTGTGCTCTCCTGCGGTGGCGGCTGCGGGCTGCTCAGCATGGTTCGGGCGGTTTCGTCGTCATGGCCGCGGCCCCGTCGCAGGCCTGTGCCGGGGGTCTGCCGGTGCGGGGACGTGGTCGGCGAGGAAGGTGAGTACGGCCGGGGTGACGGCGGATGCGCTGTGGCCGGCGCCGCTGACGATGTCCAGCCGGCTGGTGATGCCGTGGCGGTTCCAGTTGTCGCGCAGTTCGGTCAGCCGGTCCGTGCGGCTGCCCGGCTGCTCGGCGCCCTCCCAGATGTCGATGTCGGTGTCGTCGGCTCCGATGACGAGCTGGACGGGCACCTGCGCCATGGCGGCGGGGTCGGGAGCGGCGGCGAAGAGGGTTTCGCTGTCGGCGGTGCCTCGCCACCAGGGGGTGCGGGCGTCGAGGAGGGTGGTGCGGCCGGGCGCGCCGACGGAGAGGGAGGCGAGGCGGTGGGGGTGGAGGTAGAAGAAGCGGTGGGCGAACTGCCCTCCGCCGGAGAAGCCGTGCAGGTGGAAGCGGTCGGTGCGGATGTGCCAGCGCGCGGCGGCCTCCTTGACCATGTCGAGCAGCAGCAGGTCGGGGCGCAGGCCCGGCTCGGTGAAGAACTTGTAGCTGTCGAGGTCGTTGGGTCCGGTCAGGCCGGCGGGGAACAGCGGGGCGAGGACGACGCAGTCGTGTTCTTCGGCGAAGGCGGCGAAGGAGTCGCGGACCTGCCCGACGTAGCGGTGGGTGCCGTGGACGGCCACGACGAGCGGGCGGGGCTCACCGGTGTTGCTGTGGCGGCGGGGGACGTACAGGCAGTAGGAGACACGGGGGTCACGGGCAAGCGCGAACAGCGGCGTGGAGCCGGTGAGGAACTGCTGCGCGGGATGGTCGGGGGGCAGGTGCCAGGGGGAGACGGGGGCTTCGGTGGGCATCGGTCGACTCCTTCGAGCGGGTGCGGTGCGGTGCGGGACGGGCGGTGCTCCGGCCGTCCCGCCGGCGGGGCGGGTCAGGCGGGCGTGGGCAGTTCCATGTCCATCAGCGGGGCGTACTGCTGGCCGGCGTAGCAGTCGCTGTCGTGGAGGTCGCCCTGGACGGTGGGCCGGGGAAGGGAGACCTTGACGGCGAGGGCGTGGGGGTGGTTGACGACGAGGATCTGGTCGGGGTCGGTGTTGTAGAGGGACGCGAAGAGCTCTTCGCCGAGGAAGCCGGTGGCCACGAGGGCGTCGTAGGCGGCCTGGTCGTGGCACATGAAGTCGAAGGTGAGGGTGAAGGGTCCGGCGTTCTTGGAGCGGACCAGGGAGCAGTAGTCGGTCAGGGTGGGCACGGGTTCTACAGCTCCTCGACGGTGGTGCGGAACAGTTCGGTGGGGGTGACGCCGGTGGCGACGTGGTTGAGGGTGAAGCGGTAGAGCGGGCCGCGGTCCGTCTCGGGCGGTGAGTACGGGTAGGCGAGGGTGGAGACGAGCCCGTCGTACCCGGGGATGGGCAGGTGGCTGCTGGCGTGGGCGACGAAGGTCGAGACGGCGTGCGCGGTGGCCTGGTCGGGGGCGGTGACGGTGATCAGCACGCCGAGCTCGCGGGGCAGGAGCTGGTCCGGTTCGGTGCCGTCGAGGACGGCTCCGGCGCCGTAGAGGCGGTAGTCGATGTCGACGTCGGCCGGGTCGACCGCGCCGGCGAACACATCGAGGATCTTCGCGTCGAAGTACTGCCGGGCGAACGGCAGGAGCTCGGGCAGGGCGTCGATGACGACGCGGTCGCGGACGCCGCCGATGATGACGCTCTGGTAACCGACGAGTTCGGCGCCTTCGAGCTTGTTGGTGTACCCGTCGGCCGGCAGGTAGGCGGCGCCGCGTACGCGGACGGTACGGTCGTCGACGGCTTCGTAGGTGGCGTCGGTGGTGTCCAGAGTCCCGGAGGGCTCCAGGACGTGGAACGGGTCGGCGTTCTCGTACAGGGTGTGGGCGGCGACCGAGCGCGGGGTGAGGCGGCTGCCGTCGGCGAGGGTGGTGACGTCGAAGTGGTCCTCGCGCAGGTGCACCAGCAGGCCGTTGGCGGAGGGCGGGGTCGCGCAGGCGGCGCCGCATTCGACGGTCTTGGCCATGTGCCAGGTCAGGCCCGGGTCGGCGCCGTGCAGGTGCGGGAGGGCGGCGAAGAGGGCGGTGTCGCTGGCGCGTCCGGCGAGGACGACGTCGCAGCCCTCCAGGAGGGCGTGCTGGATCGGCTCGACGCCCATCATGGCGACGGTGTGGCTGCGGGCGAACAGGTCCCGGTCGATGGCCGGCGCGTTCGGCAGTGCTCGGATGCGGCCTGCGTCGTACAGGTCCTGGAGGCGGTCGGCGGGCTGGTCGGAGTAGATCAGGCCGAGCTTGAAGTGCAGGCCCTCCTGGGCCGCGACGGCGCGGGCCATCGCCGCGACCCGGTCGACGCCGACGTCGCGCCCGCTGGTGCCGCAGGATCCGATGATCAGCGGGACGCCGAGCTCGTCGCGGGCCTTCAGCAGCAGGCGCAGGTCGCGGGTCACGGCCTGGTGGGAGAGTTTGGGTGTGCCGGAGCCGAGGGCGGCGGGCCGGGGGGGGGGGGGGGCGGGGGGGCGGGGGTGGCCGGGGGGGGGGGGGCCGCCGCCGCGCGGCCGGGGGGCGGCGCCGACCCCCGCGCCGAGCGCACCGGTGGGAGCGAGGATGCGCAGTTCCATGGGGTCAGGACCTTTCGTGAGAATGGTGCGGGGGGTCGTCACGCCGTGTTCCGGTCGGGGGCCCGGCGGGCCAGGAGGGTGAAGACGGCGAAGGTGACCGCGGCGAAGGCGGCGGCGTTGAGCATCATGAAGCGCCAGCTGGTGAGGTCGATGGTGGTGCCGAGGATCGCCGGGCCCAGGGCCATGCCCGCGGACGAGGCGATGGTGTAGAGCGCGGTGTAGGTCCCCAGCACCTTCTCGGTGGGGGCCAGGTTCCACAGTGCGACCAGCGCGTTGACCGCGAACGACGCGTAGCCGAGTGTGGAGAGGACCATCGCGACGACCGTTCCCGGGACGGTGGGGACCGCGAAGCCGGCCAGGAGGCCGACGACGAACAGGCCGACGCCGTAGCGCATGGCGCGCAGATGCCCGATCCGGTCGGACCAGTAGGCGATGGGCAGCACGCCCAGCAGGAAGGCGACGGCGCCGGGCAGGGCGAGGCTGCCGGCCTGGCCGCCGGTCAGCCCGAGGAGTTCGATGCCGTACGGGGTGGTCAGCGATCGCAGGGCGGTCCACATGCCGGCGAAGCAGAAGATGCCGATCATCAGCAGCAGCGCGGGGCTGGAGGGGGACCGCAGCGCGTCCCGGAGGACGGCCCAGGGGGAGGCGAAGTCCGGCACGTCCTGGTGGCCGTCGGCGGATTGCTCGGGCACGACGGCCTGTTCGTGCCGGCGGCCGAGGAACCACCAGGACAGTCCGAGCATGATCAGCATCAGGGCCGGGGGGATCGCGAACGCCAGACGGAGGCTGCGGTCGACGACCAGCAGGCTGATCAGGGCCGAGATGATGATGGTCAGGCTGACGCCGGCCTTGATGATGCCCTGTGCCTTGCTGCGGTTGCCCGACGAGACGTAGTCGGAGACCAGTGTCTCGGTGACGCCCTTGAAGGCGTTGGCGACCGCGGCGAAGGCCACGACGCACACCACCAGGGCGGGAAGGCTGCCGGCCCAGGGGATGAGTACGAACGGGACCGTGGCGGCCGACGCGCCGATCAGCACGATGGGCCATCGGCCCCTGCGCCGGCGGACGAGTCTGTCGGAGAGGAATCCCATGGACGGTTGGGTGAAGATCCCCAAGGAGTGGTCCAGGCCCATGATCAGGCCGATGACACCGGCCGAGGTGATGTAGTGGCGCAGTTGCTCGGGCACCTGGGCGTCGTAGAAGTTCCACACCGACTCCTGGGCGAAGACCGCCAGGGTCACCCACAGCACGGCGCTCGCGTTCATCGGTGTCCGCACGACGGGGGCCGGCGGCGTGAGGGCCGGAGTTCCGCCGGGGGTGGACGGAGGGTTGTGCATCATGGCGGCTCCTTGCCATATGCTATAGCAAACAGGGGATGCTTGTGCGCCGACCGCCTCCCGTGGCGCCGGCGCACAAGAACAAGCAGTCGGGCTTTGGGGTCAGCTGCCGGAGAGCTGGATGAGCGCTTCGCGGTGGTGGTGTGCGGCGAGCTGCTCGGCCCGCTCCTCGTCCCGGTCCAGCAGGGCGTCGAGCAGGCCGCGGTGCTCGCGGTAGCGGCGGCGGAACGCCTCGGCCCGCTCCGGGGCGAGCTTGACGGTCAGATCGAGGCGCTCCTCGTCGCTGAACGCGCGGGCCTGCTGCAACAGCCCCTCCAGGACCGGGTTGCCGACCGAGGCCTCCACCTGATGGTGGAAGTGGCGCAGCAGCTGGTGGACCTCCGCGAGCCGGCCGGTCACGTCGGCGCCCGGCCCGCGCTCGGCCAGTTCCCGCTCGATCCGCGCGACCGCGCCGTCGGCGCGCTGCAGCACCTCGGCCAGGTCGGCGAGCTGGGCGTCGGTGGCGTGGCGGGCGGCCAGCCGGGCCATCAGCGCGGACAGCCGCACCTCGGCCTCCACGATCTCGGAGCGCGCGGCGGCCGAGTGGTCCGCGATCCGCAGCGCCCGGCTCCCGACCCGCTCCACCACCTTCTCGTGCACCAGCTGGCGCAGCGCCTCGCGCACCGGCGTGGGGCTCACGCCGAGCCGGGCGGCGAGATCGCGTTCGGTGATCTTCTCGCCCGGCCGCAACGAGCCCTCGCGGACCGCGGCACGGAGCCGCTGATAGGCCTGGTCGGCCAGCGACGTCGTCTCCATGGGGCCCAGGGCATCGTTGCTCATGGCAGAAGACTGCATCCTGCTATAGCAAACAGTCAATAGGTCTGTTGCCTGCAGATGACCGCAGCGCTGCCCGACGCCCCGGAGCGGCGAATGGGCCTTCCCCCGGGACGACGGCACCGACCGGTTGCGGTACGGCGCGATGGGCCTGCTGTCCGGCGAGGTGCGAGCGCCTTCGACGCCGGGCGCCTTCCTGCGCGCCTTCACGCACGGCCGCAACCGGCAACTCCACGCGGTGCACCGGGACTTCCCCGCCCGCCCGGCCCGGACCACGCCACTGCTGCCCGGCGCGGACAAGGTCGCGTCCGTCGGCATCGACCCCAGCCACCGGCGCGTCCACGGCTGCACCGGGCAGGGTGCCGGGGCCGGGCGGTTCAAGGGCGTGCGGACGCTGCACCCGATCCTGGCCACCCTCGGTACCCCGTGTGCGCAGCAGGGCCGGAGCGCCCGGGTGGGACGCTCACCCGCCGGCTGTGGCCGTGCCGGTCGTCGTCCTCAGCCGTTCGGGGGATACGCGGGCCGCATCCGGCGCGTTCCCGCCCGGCCGGGGCATCCCTTGGTGGAACGAAAGGGAGACACGATGCCGCTCTACCTGTCGAGGTTCAGCTACACGCCGGAGACCTGGGCGAGGCTGATCGTCCACCCCGAGGACCGCGCAAAGGCCGCTCAGGCGTACATCGAGTCCGTCGGCGGGAAGCTCCACGGCTTCTGGTACGCCTTCGGCACGCACGACGGCTACAACCTGTGGGAGGCCCCCGACAACGTGTCCATGGCCGCGGTGGCGCTGGCGATCAGCGGAGGCGGCGCGCTCGGCTCGTTCGAGACGACAGTTCTCCTGACCGTCGACGAGACCATGGATGCCCTGCGCAAAGCCGAACGAGTCCGGTACCGGGCGCCGGGCGCGTAGCGGTCCGGGCCGGTGCGTTCCCGGGTGACGAGGCGGGTGGTTCGCCCAGGTGTGGTCGTTCGCGGGTGATCCGCCGCCGGACCGGAACCGACGAACGCGGCTCCTGATGATCAAGGCCGCCGAAGCCGAAGATCGTGAACAGGCGCCACCACCCGTGCTTCCGGCCCGGCCTGCACGGTTTTCGCCCTCGGCCATCGGTGACGCGAAGATCGAAGGCGCGTCAGCCACGCCCTGACCCTGACTCCGCGACGTCGTGGGCGCTCCTGACTGTGCTGGCACTGGTACTGGCGGCGGTCGTGGCTGGTGCGGGGCCGTTCTGCCCTGCGGCAGCTCGCCCTCTACGGACGCACCGGCAAGGAGGCGAGCCCCCTCACCAACCGGGAGTGCCGCCAGGAGAGTTGGTCCGGTGGAGCTGCCAGCTGCAGGCCGGGGAAGCGCCCGAGGAGGACCCGCAGGACGATCTCGATCTCGGCGTGGGCGAGGGGCGCACCGACGCAGCGGTGGATGCCGTGACCGAACGCGAGGTGGCCGGCCGAGTCGGGGCGGCCGAGATCGAGCCGGTCGGGGTCGGCGAACCGGGCGGGGTCACGGTTGGCTGCGCCGGGGCAGACGAAGACGGGGCTGCCCGCAGGGGTCTCACGGCCTCCCAGCTGTACGGGTTCGGGTGCCCAGCGCCAGGTCGCGATGCTCACCGGTGAGTCGTAGCGCAGGAGTTCGTCGACGGCGGTCGGGATGCGGTGCGGGTCGGTGACCAGGTGCTGCAGTTCGTCGGGGTGCTGGAGCAGTGCGAGGACGGCGTTGCCGATGGCCGCGGTGGTCGTCTCGTGGCCGGCGACCAGCAGCAGGACGGCCAGGGAGAGCAGTTCGTCCTCGCCGAGACGGCCGGAGTCGCTGTCGCGGACCGCGATCAGGCCGGAGAGCAGCGAGCGGTCCGGGCTGATGCGTTTGGCGGCGATCAGCCCGGTCATGCAGTCGGCCAGGGCGTGGGAGGCCGAGTCGATCCGGTCGTGGTCGCCCGTGGCGAACAGGTCGGTCGACCAGCCGCGGATCGCATCCCGGTCGGCCGGGGGGACGCCGAGCAGCTGACAGATGACGATGACGGGCAGGGGCGCGGCGAGGTCCCCGATCAGGTCGGCCTCGGTGCCGGGCTCCCAGCGGCTGACCAGCTGTTCGGCGAGCGAGCGGATGTAGGGACGCAGGCCGTCGACCACGGCGCTGGTGAACGCCTTGGTCACCAGGCGGCGCAGCCGGGTGTGCTCGGGTGGGTCGGTGGCGAGCATCGTGCGGGCGACGGCGGGGTGCAGGGATCGCCGGGAGGGCTTGTCGGCGAAGTAGGCGCCGGTGTCCTTCGACAGCGGCGCGGTGAAGGCCTGCCGGGCCGCGTCGTAGCCCGTGACGACGGTGGCGGTGCCGGCGCCGTCCATGGGGATCCGGACGACCGGCGAGGTGTCGCGGAGGGCGGTGTAGGTCGGGTACCGGTTCCGGTGGAACGCCGGGTCGGCGAAGGGGGAGGCCATGTCGATTCCTGTGCCGCTTCCGGTGCCGTCTGCCGCTGGGCGGCGACGGCGGTGCGGACGATGTCGGAGGTCACGTACTGCTGGGAGACCGAGCGTAGCCAGAGGGATGCCGCCGGAGGTCTCGCGCGCGGGCGGGCGGTACCGGTTTCGGCTTCTTCCCGGATCAGGGGCTTTACCGACCGTCCGGGGCCGGCGGAACGTCAGCACGTCACCGGGAGCGGGATCGACCGATGGCCGAGGGGCCCGCACGGGTGAACGATCCGCTACCGCAACGCGGCAGGCAGGCCGGCAGGTGGTGCCCACCGCCGGGCTTCGCGTCACTGCGGCAGGCCGGTGAGCAGTTTCCCGGTGAGGTCGTGGAGGCGGGCCGCGTCCTCGGGGTCGAACGCGGTGGTGCTGGTGCTGATCCGCCTGCCCTCCAGTACGGCGGTCAGCCGGGCGGGCGGCGCGTCGAGGAACGGCAGGATCTGTTCGACGGCCTGCGACACCGGCTTGCCCGACATCCGCAGCCCGTCGACGTGGGGTGCCGTCGCGGTGTCGTACTCGCCCGCGAAGCTGGTCGCCACGACCCCGGGATGGTTGAGCACGTAGTGGACGGAGGTGTCGGCGTGGGTCCGGGTGAAGTGGACGCCGAGCAGGTCGCAGAGTGCCGCACTGTGGCCGAGGGCGCCGGTGCCGGGGTGGTTCCGGCGCAGTTGCAGATCGTCCCATCGCACCGGGCCGGTCAGGCCCGAGCCGCCGAAGTTGAGCACGACGGCCTGCTCGGCGCGGCCGAGCGTCTCGGCCAGCCCGTGGCTGAGCAGGTAGCGGCTGAGGTAGTACAGCGCGAAGTTGCTCTCGAACCCGTCCGCGGTCTCCACCCGCGTCGACCGGTGGAAGCGTGCCCCCAGCACCAGGACGTCCACCGACGGATACGTCCGTGTGATCCACCCGACGACCCGCCGGTTCTCCGGGACGAGGCTCAGGTCGGCCTGCAGGAACCGCGCACGGCCCCCCGCCCCGCCGCGTTCGGCGGCCGCGAGGAACGCCCCGCCCTTCTCGGCACTGGTGCCGACGACCAGGACGTCGTGGCCGCGTTCGAGGTAGGTGGCGGCGAGGGCGCGGCCGATGCCGTCGGTCCCGCCGGTGATGACTGTCGTGGGCATGAGGTTCCTTTCGGGGAGCCGGTGGCCCGGGATCACTTCCCGGCGGGTACGGCCGGAGTGCCGTCGGCGGGGGCGGCGATGCGGGGTGCGGCGGCGGGCGGGGCAGGGCAGGGCAGGGCGGGGCGGGGCGCGGGCGCAGGCGTGCGCCAGGGCACTGGGTCCTGGCGGCCGGTTCTGTTCGCGCCCGCCCGCTACGGCCGGGGCCAGAGCGGTTCGTCGGCCCGGCGCTCGGCCTCGCGGAGCACGCGCAGCACGTTGCGTCCGGTCAGTGCCTCCAGCTCCTCGGCGGACCAGCCGCGCGAGGCCAACTCCCTCAGCAGCACCGGATATCCGGCCACGTCGGGCAGGTCGGCCGGCTGCCGGTCGACGCCGTCGTAGTCGCCGCCGAGGCCGATGTGGTCGAGGCCGGCGATCTCGCGGGCCCGCTCGACGTGGTCGGCCACCTGGGCGGCGGTGGCCTCGGGGCGGGGGTGGGTGTCCAGCCAGCGCCGGAGCTCGGGCGGCGGAGGCGCGCCGGGGCCGGTGGCGAAGGCGGCGGCGGCCTCTTCGGCCACGGCGGCCGGGCTCTCGCCCGGGGCCGGGTGGCGGGGCCAGGCCCAGGTGTGCGCGGGCAGCGCGAGGCGTTCCCGCTCGGCGGCCAGGCCGGCCCGCCAGGAGGCGACCTCGGCCGAGACGAAGTCGGGCACGAAGGTCAGCTGGACCACGCCGCCGTTGGCCGGGAGGAGCGCCAGCACCTCGTCGGAGACGTTGCGCGGGTGGTCGTTGACGGCGCGGCAGGAAGAGTGGCTGAAGATCACCGGGGCGGTGGAGGCGGCCAGTGCGGCGCGCTGGGTGGTCTCGGCGGTGTGGGAGAGGTCGACCAGCACGCCGATCCGGTTGAGTTCGGCGACCACGGCCAGACCTGCCCCGGAGAGGCCGCCGACGCCGGGGACGTCGGTGGCGGAGTCGGCCCAGGGGGTGTTGTGGTTGTGGGTGAGCGTCAGGTAGCGGACGCCGAGGCGGGCGAAGGCGCGCAGCACCCCGAGTGAGGAGGCCAGCGAGTGGCCTCCCTCGATGCCGAGCAGTGAAGCGATCCTGCCGTCCGCGACGGCGTCCTCGGCCTGGTCCGCGGTGACGGCCAGGCGCAGCTGCCCGGGATAGCGGGCGATCAGCCGGTGGGTCAGGTCGATCTGCTCCAGGGTGGCCACGGTGGCCACCGGCTCGGGCAGGTCGGAGGGGACGTAGACGGACCAGAACTGCGCGCCGACACCACCCTCGCGCAGCCGCGGCAGGTCGGTGTGGAGTTCGGGCCTGTTCCTGTCCAGTCCCTCCACGGAGCCGCCGCTGCGGGCCCGCAGGGCGACCGGCAGGTCGTTGTGGCCGTCGACCACGGGAGTGCGGCGCAGGGCCCGCCGGGCGACGGCCTGCGGGGAGTCGTCGGTGCTGCTGTCCGTCATGGGGCGGGGGCTCCTGTCTGCTGCGGGGGCAGGGAGGTGGCGGCGCGGCGCCGGGCCTGGCGGTCCGGGTCGGGCACCGGCAGGGAGGCGATCAGCCGCCGGGTGTAGGGGTGTTGCGGTGTGCCGAGCACCTGGGCGGTGGGCCCCGTCTCCACCACACGCCCCCGGTGGAGCACGGCGATCCGGTCGGCCACCTGCTCCACCACGGCCAGGTCGTGGCTGACGAAGAGGGCGGCGAAGCCGAGATCGCGCTGGAGCCGGGTGAACAGCTCCAGCACCTGCGCCTGCACCGAGACGTCCAGTGCGGAGGTGGGTTCGTCGGCGATCACCAGCGCCGGGTCCAGGGCGAGCGCCCTGGCGAGCGAGGCGCGTTGGCGCTGGCCGCCGCTGAGTTCGTGCGGGTAGCGGGCGGCGGTGCCGGCCGGCAGACGTACCTGCTCCAGCAGTTCCTGGACGCGGTCGGCGACGGCGGCGCGGTCCAGCCCGGGGCGGTGCACCCGCAGCGGCTCGGCGACGCAGGCGCCGATGGTCAGCTGGGGGTTGAAGCTGGTGGCCGGGTCCTGGAAGACGAAGCCGAGGCGGCCGCTGCGGCCGGCCGTGGTGCCGGTCCGGCGGCGCGGGCCTTCCCGGAGCGTCTCGCCGAGAACGGTGAGGGTGCCGCCGCTGACGGCGGTGAGCCCGGCGAGGGCGCGGCCGATGGTGGTCTTGCCGCTGCCGCTCTCCCCGACCAGGCCCAGCACCTCGCCGGCGCCGATCTCCAGGTCGACCTGGTCCACGGCGCGGAACGGCCGGCGGCCCAGGCGGCCGGGGTGGTCGACGGTGAGGCCGCGGGCGGTGACGACGGGCGGCGCGCCGTCGGCGGGCCGGGCCGGGCGGGGTTTCGCGTTGCCGAAGTCAGGTACGGCGTCGAGGAGTTGTTGGGTGTAGGCGTGTTGTGGCGCGGCGAAGAGACGGCGTACGGGGGCCTGCTCCACGATCCGGCCGTCGCGCATCACCGCGACGCGGTCGGCCAGGTCGGCCACGACGCCCATGTTGTGGGTGATCAGCAGCAGTGCGGTGCCCAGCTCGTCGCGGCAGCGGCGCAGCAGGTCGAGGATCTCCGCCTGCACGGTGACGTCCAGGGCGGTGGTCGGCTCGTCCGCGACCAGGAGCCGGGCACCCAGGGCGAGTGCCATCGCGATGACGACACGCTGCTTCTGACCGCCCGACAGCTGGTGCGGGTAGTGGTTCACCCGCTGCCCGGGCTCGGGGATGCCGACCTGCTCCAGCAGCTCGACCGCGCGGGCGCGACGGGAGGCGCGGGTGCCCCGGCCGTGGGCGCGCAGGCCCTCGGCGATCTGCCAGCCGATGGGGTGGACCGGGTTGAGCGCGGTGGAGGGCTCCTGGAAGACCATGGCCGCGGCGGTTCCGCGCAGCGTGCGCAGCGTGGTGCGGCCTGCGCCCAGCACCTCCACGGCGCCGGTGTCGCCCTGTCCGAGCAGGACCCGTCCCCGGGTGGTGGCCGACTCGGGCAGCAGCCCGAGCACGCTGCGCGCGGTGACGGTCTTCCCGCTGCCGCTCTCCCCGACCAGTGCCACCACCTCTCCCGCCGCCACCGTCAGGCTCACGCCTCGTACGGCGGGAATCTGCCCGCTGTCGGTGGCGAACGACACGTGCAGGTCCTCGATGCGGAGCAGGGCCGCCGACGCGGCCGATGCCGGGTCGTGCACCGTGTCCGGTGCTGCGGTCGCGCGGGGCTCAGGCACGGGTCTGCTCCTCTGCTGCCGCCGGGGCCGCGGGGCCGGGGTCGACGGCCCCGGCGGTGCGGGATCCGCGCCGGCGGCGCAGACGCGGGTCGGCGAGGTCGTTGAGGCTTTCGCCCAGGAGGGTGACGCCGAGGACGGTGAGGACGATGGCGGTGCCCGGGGCGAGCGCGGACCACCAGATGCCGGAGGTGACGTCGGCGACCGAGCGGTTGAGGTCGTAACCCCACTCGGCGGCGGCGTTGGGCTCGATGCCGAAGCCGAGGAAGCCGAGGCCGGCCAGGGTGAGGATGGACTCGGAGGCGTTGAGGGTGAGGATCAGCGGCAGGGTGCGCACCGAGTTGCGCAGCACGTGCCGGAACATGATCCTCAGGTGGCCGGTGCCGATCACCCGGGCGGCCTCGACGAAGGGCTCGGCCTTGACCCGCAGCACCTCGGCGCGGACCACCCGGAAGTACTGCGGCACGAAGACCAGCGCCAGCGAGCAGGCGGCCGCGGTCAGGCCGCCGACCAGGCTGGACTGCCCGCCGCTGATCACGATGGACATGACGATGGCCAGCAGCAGCGAGGGGAAGGAGTAGAGCGCGTCGGCGACCCCCACCAGCAGCCGGTCCGTCCAGCCGCCCAGGTAGCCGGAGACGAGGCCGACGAGGGTGCCGGGCAGCACCGACAGGCCGAGCGAGAGGCCGATGACGGCCACGGCGGTCCGGGTGCCCCACAGGGTGCGCGAGAGCACGTCGTAGCCGCCGATGGTGGTGCCCAGCAGGTGGCCGTGGCCCGGGGGCTGCTGTGAGCCGAACAGTGCCCCGCCGTACTGGAGTTGGGCGTGGCCCGAAGGTGTGATCCAAGGGGCGAGGAGTGCGGTGAGCAGGAACAGGGCGGTGAGCCCGGCTCCCGTGAGCAGCATGGCGCGCTGCAGGCCGACGCTGCCGCGCACCCGCTGCGGCACCAGACGGGCAAGTGCCGGACGGGCAAGTGCCGGACGGGCGGGCGTCGGGCGAGAGGACCGGAGGCCGGGCATCAGTACCTCACTCGGGGGTCGATCATCGCGGCGAGCACGTCCACCAGGAAGTTGACCACCGCGACCACGATCGCGAAGAGCACGACGATGCCCTGCACCGCGGCGAAGTCACGCACCGTCAGGTAGTGGGCCAGCTCGTAGCCGAGTCCCCTCCATTCGAAGGTGGTCTCGGTGAGCACCGCGCCGCCGAGCAGCCCGGCGATCTGCAGGCCGAGCACGGTGACCACCGGGATCAGCGCGGGCCGGGCGGCGTGCCGGGTGATCAGCCGCAGGCCGCCGACGCCGCGGGAGCGCGCGGCCTCGACGTACTCGGCGTCCAGGGTGACGATCAGGTTGGTGCGCACCAGCCGCAGCAGCACGCCGGCCAGCAGCAGGCCGAGGGCCAGTCCGGGCAGCACGCCGTGGCGCAGCACGTCGGCCACGGCGGAGCCGTCGCCGCTGCGCAGTGCGTCGACCAGGTAGAGGCCGGTGGTGCTGGACTGGTTCTGGAGCTCCAGTTCCACCTGGATCGAGGCGCGGCCGGAGACCGGCAGCCAGCCGAGCCGGACGGCGAAGACCAGTTTGAGCAGCAGCCCGACGAAGAAGACCGGGGTGGCGTAGCCGAGGATCGCGGCCAGCCGCAGCGCGGCGTCCGGGGCGCGGTCGCGGAAGCGGGCCGCGGCCATGCCCGCGGGGGCGCCCACGGCGATGGCCACCAGCAGGGCGTAGCAGGCGAGTTCGAGGGTGGCTGCGCCGTAGGTGAGCAGGACCGTGGATACGGCCTGGTTGTCGGTGGCGGTGCGGCCGAAGTCGCCGGTGGCGGTCTGCCGCAGGTAGTCCAGGTACTGGGTGAACAGCGGGCGGTCGTAGCCGGCGGCGTGCAGTTTCTCCTGCAGTTGGGCCGGGGTGAGCCGGTCGCCGAAGGCGGTGGTGATCGGGTCGCCGGTGGTCCGCATCAGGAAGAAGACCGCGGTGAGCAGCAGGAAGACGGTCGGGAGGATGAGCAGGAAGCGGACGGCCAGGTAGCGGGCCAGCGGCGAGCGGAGCGCGGTCAGCAGGGGCCGACCGCGCTCCGGGCGTCCGCTCAGGGACCGAGCGAGCGTCATGTCGGATTCTCTCGGGGTTCAGCGTCTCTCGGGGGCGGGGTGCTTCGGCTTCAGCCCTTGCCCACCTCGGCCCAGCGGAACCGGTAGGCGCTGTTCAGCTGGGCGGGCACGCCCTGCACGCCGGAGCGGGTGACGATCGCGGTGGAGCCCTGGAGCAGCGGGAGCAGCGGCACCTGCGCGGCGACGGCGTCCTGCACCTGCTTGATCTGCCGGGTGCGGGCGGCCGGGTCGGTCTCCGTCTCCTCCTGCTTGATCAGCGCCTGCACGGCCGGGTCGTCGTAGCCGTTGTTGACCCAGCTGTCCCGGGAGAAGAAGGAGCCGAGGTAGTTGTCGGCGTCGAGGTAGTCGGCGTACCAGCCGAGCTGGTAGAGCGGGTAGAGGTCGGCGACCCGGTCCTTGCCGTACTGGGCCCACGCGGTGGACTGGAGGTTGACCTTGAACAGGCCGGTGGCTTCCAGCTGGGTCTTGATCAGGGCGTACTCGTCGGTCGAGGAGGAGCCGTAGTGGTCGGTGTTGTACTGGAGGTTGAGGGTGACCGGGGTGGTCACGCCGGCCGCGCCGAGCACGGCGGCGGCCGCGTCCTTGGAGGGGCCGCCGTTCTTGTCGCCGTAGAGCCCCTTGAAGGACGGGGTGGCCCCGGTGATGCCGTCCGGCACCGAGGTGTAGAGCGGCGCGAAGGTGTTCTTGTAGACCTGGGAGGCGAGTTGGGACCGGTCGATGGAGTCGGCGACGGCCTGCCGGACGGCGAGCGCCTTGGCGGGGTCGGCCTGGTCGGTCTTGCTGCCGTAAGGCTGGGTCTTGAGGTCGAAGACGATGTAGCGGATGCCGTTGCCGGAGCCGGTGTGGACGGTGATGCCCTTCCTGGTGGCCAGGTCCTCCAGGTCGGCGGTGGCCAGGGTGCGGTAGACGACGTCGATGCCGCCCTGCTGGATGTCCAGTTTCAGGTTGTTCGGGTCGGTGTAGTACTTGAGCCGCACCTGCGCGGTCCTCGGCTTGCCCAGCTGGCCCTGGTAGGCGTCGTTGGCCCGGAAGGAGACGAGCGAGTTCTTCGCGTAGCTGGTGATGCCGTACGGGCCGTCCCAGGGCTTGGCTCTGACGATGGCGTCGTCGTCGAGGACCTTGTCGGCGGGGAAGACCTCCTCGTCCACGATGTAGCCGGCACCGGTGGAGAGCACCTGCGGGAAGATGCTGTCGTTGGCCGACTTGAGGGTGAACACGACCGTGGCCGGGTCCGGGGCGGCGACCGAGGCGAGGTTGTAGAGCAGCGGGGAGGGGCCGTTCTTGTCGGCGATCCCCAGCTGCCGGTCGAAGCTGAACTTGACGTCGGACGAGGTCAGTTCGTGGCCGTTGGCGAACTTCAGGCCGGGCTTCAGGGCGACCGTGTACTGGGTGGGTGCGGTCAGCTTGACGGAGGCGGCCAGGTTCGCCGAGACGTCGGAGGTGCCGTTCCTGGCGCTGAGCAGAGTGGTGTAGACCTCGTCCTGGATGGTGCCGGAGCCGGCGTCCCAGGAGCCGGCCGGATCGAGGCTGACGATCTGGTCGGTGGTGCCGATGGTCAGGGCGGAGGCGGCGGTGTCGGCGGAGGCGGTCCCGCCGGACCTGGTGCTGGTGCAGGCGCCGGCGGTGACCAGGACGGCGGCGGTCAGCGCGAGCGTGGCAAGGCTGCGGCGGCGCGTTGACGCGGGCGTGGTCGGAATGCCTTCTTCGGCAGGTGAGTCGTGCATGGCTGGTCTCCGGGTTCGCAGGTGCGGCGGCATGCGCGGACGGCGCGTCGGCGGTGCGCGTGCGCATGCGATGCGCACGCGGACCCGGACGCGGGGTGGCGCGATGCCTGAGGGGCGACAGGACGTGCAGAAGTCCGCGGCGCGGGCTGTCGGGGACAGCGGCGGGGACGGACGGTGCTGTCGTGCTCAGCTACACAGGGAGCTGGAGACCATGAGCAGGTCGATGTGGCGGCGGCTGTACAGAGCCGTGGGCACCCTCGTCCTCCCGGTCGGGGTCGGTCCGGCACGGGTGCCGGTGTCGTGCGCGCTTGCGGGAGGTCTCCCGCCGAGCCTTCACCTGGAGCACCCCACCGCGACGGAGGGTTGCTGTCCGGCCAGCCAGGGCTTGCACACCGGAACTCGTGGCGTGGCACGAAGTTAGATCAACAATTCGGGCCGGGTCAAGGGGGAGTGGGCGGAAGCCGGAACGGACGGGCCGGCGTGCGGCCCGCGGATGCCCGGAAGTTCGGACACCAGGTCGTGAATCCGCTCGATCCCGGCGTGCCGGGCGCAGACCGGTACCGCCGGGGAGACGTGGTGCGGAAGACTGTCGAACTTCCTCCCGAAGGACACCGAACTCCTGGGAGAACTCGCCAAGATCCGTCCGGGATGACCGAACTCGCCCGTTTCGCGCGAGAGTTCGCGCACCTGCTCTGACGCCGGCCGAGGGCGACGACGCCGAGCTCACCCTCCCGTTCTCCGGCGATCGCCACACGGCGTTACCACCGATTACGGGGCGGAGCCGCTGGCCGGACACACCCGCGGGTAGCGGCAGCGCACATCGCAGTCCGGCGTCGCTCCCCGCGTGGTTGCCGGCGCTGCGCCGGGACCGGAGGAGGCCGGTCACCGGGCCGGGCGGGCGTCCTCGTTCGGAAGGGTGTCGTCCATGCAGGCGATTTTCCGCAGGATGTCCACTGCCGTGGCGCGTTCGGGTTCCGGCAGGGCCTCCAGGAGCCGTTCGTTGATGCGTTCGGCGGGTGGGATGAGGGTTTCCAGAAGACGGCTGCCGCTCGGGGTCAGGTTCAGCAGGGTGCGGCGGCGGTCGGACTCGTCCCGGACCTGGGTGACGTGGCCCTGGTCGGTGAGCCTCCGGACGATGTGGTTGACCGTCGAGCGGTCCAGGGAGATGGCTGCGGCGACGGTGCGCTGGTCGATGCCGGGCTGCCGGGCGAGGGCGTTCAGGACCGCGAACTGCTGGGAGGTGATCTCCCGTGACACGTGGGTGGCCCACAGTGCGGTGTGGACCTGCTCGGCACGGCGGATGAGGTGCCCGACGTAGTGGTCCAGTTCCAGTGAGCGTGCCCGTGCCATGGTCTCGTCTTCCTCCACCGAGGGGTGCCGCGCGAGCGCGGCCGTTCCGTCCGCGAGTCTACGTTTCGGCGGCACTGCCCTGGTGTCCGGAGGTGCCGTCAGTCCTGCGCGGCGCGCTTCGAGGCCCGTCCCGGGCGTTCGGCGTAGGGCGTGCCGCGGGAGCCGTCCACGCCGACCTCCAGCCGTCCGATGCGCTCGATCTCGACCACGACACGGTCGCCGTGGCCGAGGGGCCCGACGCCGGCGGGGGTGCCGGTGGCGATGACGTCGCCGGGGTGCAGGGTCATGACCGAGCTGGTGTAGGCGATGAGCTCGCGCACCCCGAAGATCAGATCGGCCGTGTTCGTCCGCTGGCGGGTGGTGCCGCCGACGTCGCAGCGCAGGTCGAGCGTGTCGGGGTCGGGGATCTCGTCGGCGGTGACGATCCACGGGCCGATGGGGGTGAAGGTGTCGAACGACTTGCGGGTGGAGCGGTCCTCGTCGGAGCGGACGGTGATGTCGAGCAGGCAGGTGTACCCGAAGACGTACGACAGCGCTTCGTCGGCGGTGACGTGGGAGGCGGTGCGGCCGATGACGACGCCGAGCTCGCCCTCCTGGTCGGTCCGCTTGTCGCTGTAGGGGAGGACGACGTCCTGCCCCGGGCCGATGACGGAGGAGTTGGCCTTGAGGAAGATCCCGAGGTCGGCGACCGAAGTGGTGTACTCCATCTCGGCCTTGTGGTCGAGGTAGTTGACGGGCGCGCCGACGATCTTCCCGGGGCGGGGGAGCGGAGCTTCCAGGGCCGCCTCCGTCAGGGGAGTGCGGGGGCAGGGGCCGAGGTCGGGGACGAGGGTGAGCCCCTCGGCGGCCCGCTCGATGTGGCGCTGCAGAGGGCCCGCCGGGCCGTACGGGCCCGGACCGGCGAGTTGTTCGGTCACGTCGACCAGGTCGTCGCCGTCGACAAGGCCGAGCCGGTCGTGCCGGAAGAGGGTGAGGCGCACAGGAGTTCCTTGCTGTGGGTGGGCTGTGGGCGGGCTGGGGGCGCGGGTGAGGACGTGGTCAGGCGCCGGGGTCGGCGGCCTGGGTGCGGTAGAGGCCGAGGGAGCGCATGACCGGCTCGTCGCTGTAGGAGAAGAGGACGGCGTCGTGGTCGGCGGAGGCGTTGACGTGCCGGTAGGAGGCCCAGCCGGGGACGGCGATCGTGTCGTGCTCGGCCCAGTCCAGTCGTACGCCGTCGACGATGGTGGCTCCGTCTCCCCGGACCACGTTGAGAATGGTGGAGGCCGTGTGGCGGCGGCCGGCTCCCTGGAAGCCGGGGCGCAGGCGGTGGATCCGGCAGCCGATGGTGGGCATGACGGGGCCACCGGTCCAGGGGTTGGTGTACTCGAGCACGATGCCGTCGACCTCACTGCCCTCGGCCGTGTCGGCGATGGCGTCGAGGGCGCGCGCGGTCTCGGCCCATGTGTAGCGCGTGATGGGCGAGTTGGGGCCGTCCTGGGTCAGCCAGGCCGGGGTGAGACGGCCGTGCAGGAACTGCCGGCTGCCGGCGTCGTCGGGCCGTGCGACCGGCTGCAGGCGTTGGGGGTACTTCTCGTAGAAGCCTGCCTCCAGTGCGTTGACGAGGGGGTAGTCGAGGGCGTCGAGCCAGATCATCGGCGCGTCGCCGCGGTGGGTGTGGTCGTGCCAGTGCCATCCGGGGGTCAGGAGCAGGTCGCCGGGGGCCATGTGGACGGGTTCGCCGTTGACGGTCGTCCAGGCGCCGCTGCCCTCCAGGACGAACCGGAAGGCGTTGGAGGTGTGCCGGTGTGCCTGGGCGGTCTCGCCGGGGAGGATGATCTGGAGCCCGGCGTAGAGGGTGTTGACGGTGGCCGGTGGGTCCGTGAGGCCGGGGTTGACGAGCATGAGGACCCGGCGCTCGGCCTCGTCGAGGGAGAGCGTCTGCGAGAAGTGCAGCAGGTGCGGGCGTAGTTCCTGCCAGCTCCACCGGTGCGGAACGGCCCGGCTGCGGGGTTCGGCGGGGAAGAGGTTGCCGTAGAAGCGCCACAGCGGGGCGGCGCCGAGGTCCTCCAGTGCCTTGTAGGCGTCGTCGTCGGTCATGCGTGTCCTCCGTGCGGTCGTTCGTCAGGCAATGGCGGCGACGGTGCGGGCGGCCGGTGTCCACACCCAGGAGATGTCGTCGAAAGCGTGCGGGGAGCGGCTGCCGAGGAGGGTGTTGCGGAGGGCGGCTCCCTCTCCTTCCAGGTGGCAGATCTCGCCGAAGCGGCGGGCGTTGGTCTGGATCAGGGCCGCGCGTTCACGGCGTCGCCCGGCGTAGGCGGCGAAGGCGTTCGCGGGGTCGGCGGATTCGCCCAAGGCGTGGCCGAGGGCGGTGGCGTCCTCCAGGGCCTGGCAGGCGCCTTGGGCGAGGTACTGGAGCATGGGGTGGGCGGCGTCGCCGAGGAGCGCGATCCGCCCGTGGACCCAGGTGTCGAGAGGCGGCCGGTCGAACAGGGGCCAGCGCCGGTCGCGCGAGACCAGGGGCAGGGCGTCCCGGACCGCCCGGCAGGCGCCTGCGAAGCGTTCCTCCAGCTCGGCCTCCGTGCCCCAGTCGTCGGAGTCCGGCGTGTAGTGGTCGCTCTCGAAGACCGCGACCTGGTTGTACAGCTCGCCCTTTCGCACCGGGTACTGGACCAGGTGCGCCCGCGGGCCGGCCCACACCATCACGGCTCCGGACTGTGCGTGCCGGGACATGCGGTCCGTCATCCGGTCCGTGGGCAGGGCCCCGCGGTAGGCGACGTAGCGGGAACAGACGGGATCCCCGTCGCCGACCAGGGCCCGGCGCAGCCTGGAGCGGAGGCCGTCGGCGGCCACCACGGCGGCGGCCGTCAGCACCTCGTGCGTCTCCTCGAAGTGGAGCCGGACACCGGAGCCGTCCTGGTCGGCGCGGGTCACGGTGCGGCCGGTGTGCAGGGTGACGAGGGGATGGGCCTCGCAGGCGGCGAGGAGCGCGGCGTGCAGGTCCGTGCGGTGCGTGACGAGGTAGGGGTGCCGGAACCGCTCCTGGTAGGCCCGGCTGCGCAGGTCGAGCTCGGTGACCTGGGCGCCGCTGACGGCGTCCATCATGACCAGCCGTGGGGGTGTGACGGCCGTGCGCTGCACGTCGGCCAGGACGCCGAGTTCTTCCAGGGCGAGCGAGGCGTTGGGGGCCAGTTGCAGGCCTGCGCCGATCTCGCCGAACCGGGAGGCGCGTTCGACGAGGGTGACGGTCCGGCCGGCGCGTGCGGCTGCGAGTGCTGCAGCCAGCCCGCCTATGCCCCCGCCCACTACGGCGAGTTGGCAGGACCTGAGGGACGAGGGCACGGGGGCCTCCTCGGTGGACGCGCGGCTGGGGGAGTCTCGACGAGAGTGGATCACGACATATGATCAGTACATCAATCGTTGATGCATAGACGATATGGCGGCACGGCCCGAAGGTCAACGGGTCGATCGGCCCGGCGTGCTGCGCCTCACCGTTCGGAACGGTTCAGGAGGATCTCGAAGCGCCGCTGCACGGCGTCGGCACCGGCGGCGCGGGTGCCGGTATTCCGGGTGCCGGTATTCGTGGCGGCGATGTTCCGGCAGGGTTCGATCCGGATTTCCGAGGTGCTGCCGGAAGTCTTGACCGCTCTGCACGGGGCCTCTAGGTTCCCGCACAGCTGAAACGTTTCACTCGACAGGTGCGAGTGCAGCGCCCGTCCCGGCTGTGCCCCGGGCTGCCGGGCCGACGGTCCACCCCCACCCCTCCGTGCCCCCGCCGTGCAGTCGGGCGCTCCTCCGAACGAGGCGACGTCCCGGTGCCGATTCGTGCCGGGCGCCCGTCGTCGCGTCCGCAGCGCGCTCGCCGTGGCGCTGCCCGGCAGCCCCGTGCCGCTCCATGCCTCCGGAACACCCTCATGCCTCCGGAACACCCTCACGTGTCCGGAACGCCCCCACGTGCCGTGCCGTCGGCCGGCACTAGACTCGACTGGAGAGTCGCATGAACCGCCGTACGTTCCTCACCACAGCCGTCCTGATCTCGTTGGCCACCACCGTGGCGCCCGCGGCCGCGGTTCCGGGTCGCCGTGCGACTGCGTCCGGCTCCACCCCGCAGAGCCGCGCGGACCAGCTCCTCGCCGTGATGACGCCGGCGCAGAAGGAGGCGCTCCTCCGCTGCGACTTCGCGCCGCTCGCCTCCTCGGGAATTCCGGCCCTCACCATGGCCGACGCCTCGGCGGGCCTCCGTGGCGAGACCGGTGTCACCGCGTTCCCCGTGCCCGTCGCCCAGGCCGCGACGTTCGACGTCGAACGCGTCGGCGCTCTGGGTGCGGCCCTCGGCGCCGAAGGCCGCGCAAAGGGCTACAACAACCTGCTCGCCCCCACCATCGACATCGCCCGGCACTGGCGCTCCGGCCGACAGGCCGAGGGCATGGGCGAGGACCCGTACCTCGCCGGAACGCTGGCCGCCGGCATCACGGCGCGGATGCAGCAGCAGGGCGTGGTCGCCACGGTCAAGCACTTCGGCGCGTACACCCAGGAGACGGACCGGTCGTCGGTCGACGTCACGGTGTCCGACCGGGCCCTCCACGAGATCTACGAGGCGCCTTTCCGCCGGGTCGTCGCCGTCACGCCGCTCACCTCGGTGATGATGGCCTACCCCAGGATCAACGGAACCTTCGCCGTCCAGAACGCCGCCCTGTTCGCCGACCTCAAGACGACCATCGGTCTCCAGGGCTACACCGTGCCCGACTTCTGGGCCGGGGACGACCAGGTGGCCGCCGCCCGCGCCGGCATGGACCTCGCGGGACTCGGCCCCGGCGGTGTGCAGATCCCCGCGGGCAGCCTCGTCGCCGGCATCAGCGCCGCCCGCCTGGACGACGCGGCCCGACGCATCCTGACCACCATGATCGCCGCCGGGCTGTTCGACAACCCCCTCCCGGCGCCGTCCGCCGACGTCAGCACCCAGGCGCACCGCGACCTCGCCCACGACCTGGCCGTCCACGGCACCGTCCTGCTGCAGAACCGCAACTCCGTCCTGCCGCTGGCCGGGCCTGCGTCCATCGCCGTCATCGGCCCGGCGGGCACCGACGCCGTCACCGGTGTCTCCGGCTCGACCTACGTCGACCCCGGCGCGTGGACCACTCCTCTCCAGGCCATCAGGAACCGGGCAGGCAGCATCCCGGTCACCCACGTCCAGGGCAGCCTCGGCGACATCCCCCTCGCACCCGTGCCCTCCGGCGCCCTTCGCACGGCAGCCGGCACCGCCGGCCTGACGGCCACCTACTACGCCGGCGCTCAGGCCACCGGCACTCCCGTCGCCACGGAGACCGTCACCGGCATCGACTTCGCCCAGGCGCCTCTCGCCGGCCTGCCTCCCGTCTGGTCGGCACGCTTCACCGGCCGTCTCACGCCGGCCGGCACGGGTCTGCACCGTTTCTCACTGCTGCCCTCCGGCACCGCGACCCTCACCGTCGACGGCACCACGGTGGTTTCCGGAACCCGCCACATGCGGCGCTTCTTCCTGGGCCCGTCCGACTACCCGCTCCAGGGCACGGCGACCCTCACCGCCGGCAGCACCGTCGACATCGAGGTCGTCTACACCAACGCCACCGCCCAGTACGGCCAGGTCGGCCTGACCCTCGGCTGGCAGCCGGACTCCCTGATCCCGGCAGCCGTCGCCGCCGCGCGGGCGGCCGACACGGTCGTCGTCCTCGCCAACCGCACCGCCGGAGAGGACATGGACCACATCGGCCTCGACCTCCCCGGCGACCAGAACCAGCTGATCGCGGCCGTCGCCGCGGTCAACCCGCGCACCGTGGTGGTGCTCAACACCGACGGCCCGGTCGCCATGCCGTGGCTCGGCAGCGTCGCGGCCGTGGTGCAGAGCTGGTACGGCGGGCAGGGCATGGGGACGGCCCTGGCCGCCGTCCTCTTCGGGGACAGCGACCCCGCCGGCCGTCTGCCGGTCACCTTCCCCGCCGCGCCCGGTCAGGGGCCGGGCGGCACACCCGCGACCTACCCGGGTGACGGCACCACGGTCGCCTACGCCGAGGACATCGCGGTCGGATACCGCTACTACGACCGCAACGGCCAGAGCCCCCTGTTCCCCTTCGGACACGGCCTGTCCTACACCGGCTTCGCCCTCGGAGACCTCACCGCCTCCTACGACGCCTCCGCCAAGGTGCTCACCGCCACCCTCAACGTGACCAACTCCGGTGCACGGACGGGCTGGAGCGTCGTCCAGCTCTACGCGGCCCTGCCCGCGGCCGCCGACGCGGAACCCCGTCGTCTCGTCGGGTTCCGCAAGGTCCGGCTCGCACCCAGGGCGAGCACCCGGGTGACCTTCACCGTCCCCGCGCAGGACCTGTCCGTCTGGCAGCCGGGGGGCTGGGCGCTCGTCCCGGGCCTGTACACCGTCCACGCCGGCCGGTCCTCCCGTGACCTGGCCGCGCAGCGGGCCCTCACGATCGGCTGACCGGGCCGGGCACCCGTAAGCCCCCTGGAACCGGCGGGTACCGGTTCCAGGGGGCTGTCGTGGAAGGGCTTTCCGGGCCCGTGGCGCGGCCGTCCGTCACCGGTGGGCAGGCGCTCGGCCCGCGTCGCCGCAGGACTTCAGCCCTCACTCTCATAGCTCTCGAACCAGTGGGTGTCGAAGTAGCAGGCCGTCGAGAACGGATGCTGCCGGTCGGTGAGCATCCGGTGGACGAACTCGGCGGTCGTCCCGTCGAACCGCTGCCACGAGTTGCGGGTCTCGTCGCTCGCGAGGACGGGCCACTTGTCGGGGTCCGGGTCCTCGGTGAGCCAGTAGAACTGGTCGGCGGTTTCGGAGGCCGCCCACTGCAGTAGCCCGCCGGGGGCGGGGTACACCTCGTAGGGCTTCCAGAGTTCGCCGGAGTGAGCCCCGGCCCACTCGCCCAGCCACTCGGCGTGCAGGACGATGTCACAGCTCGTGGCGCCGGCACCGGGCAGATGGAGCTGGAGATAGCCGTCGAATGCGCCGAACCCGAACACCTCGGCGAGACGCTTGTAGTCACTGGGCAGTGCGGTTCCGATCCGTGCCTCGGCCGCAGCCCAGTCGACCGGACGTGCACGTGTCGTGTCCCATCCCGTGACGGCGACGACGGCGTCCACCCAGGACGTCCCCTCCGCCAGGTCCGCCGCCGGATCCTCCCGCTCCGCGACCAGGGCCAAGGTCCGCACGCTGTTGCCGAAGCGGACGGTGCCACAGCCGATCCACCGGCCTCCGTACGTCCACGCGCCCATCTGCACGATCCGCTCGCCGAACGGGGTCAGGAGCGGAAGCCCGGTCCGGTCGGTCACGGTCGGATCGACGTACCCGCCCATGGCGAGATTGCGTGGCTGCCCGTACCGTCCGCTGAGAGCCTCCCGGAGCGCGGAGAGGTTGTTCTCGTCCGAAGGTGCCAGGCATACGTGTCCTGACAGGTGTCCTACCTCGTCGCATTCCAGCTTGCCCGTGTTCGGCCAGGCCAGTCGGTGCACGGCCGCGAGGAGTTCTTCCTGTTCGGTCATGGCGGACATTGAACCGGTCGCGACCGACAAGGACGCAAGGGGGAGGTCAGGCGCGCACCGGTGGCGGGCACGCGTGGACAAGGCGGGTTTCCCGGTCGCGGCGGTACGGGCTCACGGCAGAGCGGCGCCACCTCCCGGTGACGCCGCTCTGCCGCTGTTGTCGGCCGAGGTCAGGCAGTGGCCTCCTTCGCCGCCGCCGAGGCTGCACCGCGCCGGGCACGGACGGCCGCCAGCCCCAGGGCGACGACCGCGGTCACCGCGGCGAGCACCCCGACGGCGCCGGCCAGGGTGCCGACGGCCCCCGCGAGACCGAGCAGCGCGAGCGGGCAGAGGAACTCGCCGAGGAAGAAGGCCGCGTTCCACAGGCCCGTGCCACGTCCCCGGTCGTCGTGGTGCAGCAGGGCCAGGGTGCGGGTCACCAGGGTGGGCAGCAGCAGTCCCGTGGCCAGGCAGTTGACCACCGCGCCCAGCACCAGCAGCGGGGTGTTCGGGGCGAAGCACATGACGGTGAAACCGGCGGCGCAGACGGCGAGTACGAGGGGAAGCAGCGCCTCGGCACGCCGGGCCAGCCGGGGGAAGGACGCGGCGCCCGCGACGGTCGCCGCGCTGGCGGCCGCGGCGGCGAGCCCGGCCGCGGCGGCCGATGTCACCCCGAGGTCCTCCAGCAGGTACGACATCTCCACCGGGACGGTGTAGAAGACGACCGCGCCGAAGAAGGTCAGCGCACAGGGGGCGGCGAGGCTCCGCAGGGGGAACGGGCGGGGCTCCCCGGTGCCGCCGACGCTTTCCGCCGCCGTCCCCGGGTGGACCGGCCGCAGACGGGTGGCCATCAACGGCGCCAGCACCAGCCCGACCGCGTAGGCCCAGAAGGGCGCCCTCCACCCGGCGGAGCCGGCCGCCCCGCCGAGCACGAAGAAGGCGGTCGCCGACAGCGACGCGCACATGGCCTGCAGAGCCAGATAGCGCTCGCGTTCGCGCCCCGACCAGTAGTCGCCGATCAGTGTGGTGCAGCAGGTCATGATCGTGGCTTCGGCGATGCCCACGAGGACCCGGCTGGCCACGATCGCGGTCAGGGAGTCGAGCCACAGCGGTGCCGTGCCGACCAGGGCGTACACCACGGTGGATACCGTCAGCAGCCTGCTGCGGCCGAGCCTGTCGACGAGGACGCCGGCGAACGGCGCGAGCAGCGCGAGGGCCAGGGCCGGGACGGTGAGTGTGACCGGCACCAGGACCTCCGCGCCCGGTGTGGCGGCGAAGTGGTCCTGCATCTTCGGCAGGACGGGGGCGAGGAGGACCGCCCCCAGGATCGGCAGGCAGCTGCCGGCCATCAGCAGGGCGGCTGTCAGCCGCGGGTGCGCGGGCGCGCCGTCGTCCGGTGCGGCGCTCGCCACGGCGGTGGGACCGGGAGCGGGAGTGGGCATGACGGCTCCGTTCGGGTGGATGGGGGGACCGCGGCCGCCGGGGACCGGTGCGATGCCGGCCGGCCCCGTCGGGAGGCTCATCGGGGCGGTGCCGGACACCGTGGGTGCGGATCGCAGTGGCAGCCATCCTGGGGGCGGCGGGCGCCGAGGGGAACGGTCGTGCCGATCGCTTGTGCGGATGACCGTCATCCGCGGCCTGGATGACGTGCCCTCACAGGGTGGCGCCGACCCGGGCCGCCGTGTCCCGCAGCCAGGTGTGGGCGGCGTCCTGGGTGTGGGCGGGGTGCCACCACAGGGCCTCGGTGAGGGGGACGGCGTCGAACGGGCACGGCAGGGTGCGGACGCCGCTGTGCGGGCCCAGCCGGGCCGCCAGGCGTTCCTGGACGAGGGCGACGCGGGTGGTGGCGGCGACCATGGCCGGGAGCAGCTGGAAGGTCTCGACGGAGACCTCGACGCGGGCCTCGATCCCCAGGAGGGAGAGCTGGCGGGCGGCGGGCGCGTCGTGGGTGCGCTGGTACACCGCCCAGGGCAGGCGGGCCAGGTCGTCCAGGGCCAGGCTGTCGCCGATCTCGGGGTGGTCGTCGGCGACCAGGCACACCCAGCGGTCGGCGTAGAGGTCGGTGGAGGGGAAGCCGCTGATCACGCCGTGCGGCATGAGCAGGCCGTCCACCGAGCTGAGCGAGGTGGCGATCGACTCGACGAGTGTCGGGCCGACCTGCTGGAAGCGCAGCCGCACGCCGGGTGCCTCGTCGTGCACGGTACGAGCCAGCTGGACGCCGAAGACGGCGACGGCGTAGTCGGAGGCGAGCAGGGTGAACTCGCGGGTTTCGCGGGCGGGGTCGAAGGACGCCTGGCAGGTGAAGACGCGTTCCAGCAAGTCGCAGGTGGTGGTGGTGAGTTCGAGCAGTGCGGTGCCGAGCGGGGTGAGGGTGTAGCTGTTGCCGGAGCGGGCGAGGAGCTCGTCGCCGAAGTGTCTGCGCAGCCGTGCGAGGGCGGCGCTCATGGCGGGCTGGCTGAGACCGACCCTGGCTCCGGCCCGGGTGACGTTGCGTTCCTCCAGGAGGGCGCGCAGCGCGGGGACGAGGTTCAGGTCGAGGTTCGCAAGGTTCATCGCGGGGTCCGCCGTCGCATCTGTTCGGTGGATGCCTGGCATCCAGAGAATCGATTTCCGTGATTGCCGGATCGGGGTCACATTAGTCGCATCGAATCGGGAGGAAACCTCGTGGCAACACATGCGCAACTCTCCGGCCCCTTCGCCCTCGGCATGTTCGCCGACGGCGACGGCGTGCCGTTCCCCGGCCTGGTGGCCGGAGACCTCGTGCTCGACCTCGGCGGAGCCGCGGAGGCCGGCAGCCCGTCCACCACCCGCGACCTGCTGGAACGCTGGGACGAAACCCTGCCCGCGCTGCACCGTCTGGCCGAGGACGCGGACCGCCCGTGGCGCCCGCTGGACGGACTGCGGACCCTCCCCCCGGTCGAGCCGCGGCAGGTGCTGCAGTCCGGGGCCAACTACCGGCAGCACGTCATCGACCTGGCCGTGGCGCATCGCTCCCCGGACGACCCGCGCACGGTGGAGCAGGCCCGGGCGGATGTCGCCGCGATGATGGACCGCCGGGCCGCCGAGGACCAGCCGTACATGTTCATCGGCCTGCCGTCCTCGATCACCGGTCCGTACGACGACGTGGTCCTGCCCGCATGGTGCGAGAAGCCGGACTGGGAGCTGGAGCTGACCGCCGTCATCGGCCGGCCGGCCCACCGCGTCACGCCGCAGCAGGCGCTGGAGCACGTCGCCGCGTACACCATCGCCAACGACCTCACCGCCCGCGAACTGATCTTCCGCAAGGACATGCCGGAGATCGGCACCGACTGGCTGCGCAGCAAGAACGCCCCGGGCTTCACCCCGCTCGGCCCCTACCTGGTGCCCGCCGCCTTCGTCGCCGACCCGTCCGACCTGCAGGTCACCCTCACCCTCAACGGCGAGACCATGCAGGACGAGTCCACCAAGGACATGATCTTCGACGTGGCGCGGATGGTCTCCTACGCCTCGCAGACCACCACCCTGCTCCCCGGCGACCTCGTCCTCACCGGCAGCCCGGCCGGCAACGGCATGCACTGGGGCCGTCTCCTGCGCGACGGCGACGTCATGGACGGCACCGTCACCGGCCTCGGCGCCCAGCGCACCCGCTGCATCGCGGAGCAGCGATGAGCGCCCCCGACCGCAGCGCCCCCGCCGGCATCGACCTCGCCGGCATCGACCTCGACCGCACCGACCTCGACCGCACCGACCCCGCCGGAGAGATCGCCAGGGCCGCCGCCGCGCACTCCAACTGGGGCCGCTGGGGCGACGACGACCGCCTCGGCACCCTCAACCACCTCGACGCGGCCAAGCGGACCGAGGGCGCCGCCCTCGTCCGGCAGGGCGTCAGCTTCTCGCTCTCCCAGAGCTTCGACATGAACGGCCCGCAGAAGGGCTGGCGCAGGCGCACCAACCCCGTGCACACCATGCTCGACACCGGCACCGACGCGGCCGCCGGGCACCAGCCCTTCCCGCACGGCATAGGCGGCGCGGACGACGTCATCTCCATGCCGCTGCAGTGCTCCACCCAGTGGGACGGCCTCGGCCACATCTTCGACCACGGCAGGGCGTGGAACGGCCGTGACGCCGCCACCACCGTCACCTCCGAGGGCGACCTCGTCACCGGCATCGAGCACATGGCCGCCCACGTCGCCGGCCGCGGAGTGCTGCTGGACGTCGGCCGTGCCCTCGGCACCGACGGCGAACTGCCCGACGGCTTCGCCATCACCGAGGCACACCTCCGCGCCACCGTCGAGGCCCAGGGTCCGACCTCGGCCGTCGGCCGCGGCGACATCGTGGTGATCCGCACCGGCCAGCTCGCCCGCGCCCGCCGCGAGGGCTGGCGCGACTACGCCGGCGGCGACGCCCCCGGCCTCTCCTTCACCACCGCCGGCTGGCTGCACCGCACCGAGATCGCCGCGATCGCCACCGACACCTGGGGTTTCGAGGTGCGGCCCAACGAGTTCGACCACGCCTTCCAGCCGCTGCACCAGGTCGCCATCCCCCACATCGGACTGCTGATCGGCGAGATGTGGGATCCGGACGCACTCGCCGCCCACTGCGCGGCCGACGGTGTGTACGAGTTCTGGCTCACCGCCGCCCCCCTGCCGATCACCGGCGCGGTCGGCTCCCCGGTCAACCCGGTCGCCGTCAAGTAGCCGTCCCACCGACCGGGCCGGCCGGCGGACGCACCCGGACAGCCGCCCGCCGACCGGCCCGCACCCCCCACCCCCTCCCGTCCGCCGCGCGACGAAGCGCGGCCCGCCCGTCAGGGAGCACCATGACCAGTGTCCGCACCGTCCTCGTGATCGGCGGTGGCACCGCAGGCAACGGCCTCACCGTGCTGCTGCGCAGGGCCGGCATCGACGTCGACCTCGTCGAGGCCAAGACCGACTGGAACGTCTCCGGCTCCGGCATCACCCTGCAGGGCAACGCCCTGCGCGTGCTGCGTGAGATCGGCGTCTGGGAGCAGGTCCGCGAAGCGGGCTTCGGCTTCGGTTCGGTCGGCATCACCGCCCCCGACGGCACCGTGCTGCACGTCGCCCGCGACGTGCGCACCGGCGGCGACGACCTCCCCGCCACCGTCGGCATGCAGCGCCCCCGGCTGCAGCGGATCCTGATCGACGCCGTGAAGGCCTCCGGCGCGAAGGTCCGCCTCGGTACCACCGTCGAGTCCCTGGAGTCGGACGGCACCGGGGTGTGGGTGCGCTTCGACGACGGCACCGGCGGCCGCTACGACCTCGTCGTGGGCGCCGACGGCATCGGCTCCGCCACCCGCGCCATGATCGGCATCACGGAGCGCCCCGAGCCGACCGGCATGGCCATCTGGCGCACCCCCGCGCCCCGCCCGGCCGGCGTCGAGCGGACCGATCTCGCCTACGGCGGCCCCTGCTACATCGCCGGCTACTGCCCGACCGGCCCCGACACCGTCTACGCCTACCTCGTCGAGCCCAAGCGCGACCGGGCGACCATCGACCCGGACGCCTACGCCGACGAGATGCGCCGCCTCGCAGCCGGGTACAGCGGCCACTGGAACGAGATCGCCGCGAGCATCACCGACCCGAAGCAGGTCAACTACACCTGGTTCGACCGTCATCTCGTCGAGGGCCCCTGGCACCGCGGCCGTGTCGTCCTCGTCGGGGACGCCGCCCACGCCTGCCCGCCCACCCTCGCCCAAGGCGCCGCGATGTCCCTGGAGGACGCCTGGGTCCTCGCCCAGATCCTCGCCACCGCCGACGAGTTCGACGAGCAACTGCTCACCGACTACCACGCACGGCGGCTGCCGCGGGTGCGGATGGTCGTGGAGAACTCCTGCCTGATCGGCCGGTGGATGCTCGACGGCGTCCGCGACGCCGACGTGCCCGGACTGATGGGCCGCACCATGTCCGTCCTCAAGGAGCTGCCGTGACCACCGTCGACGTCCACGCCCACCTGCTGCTGCCCGAGGTCGAGGCCCTCGTCGCCGACCGGCCCGGACTCGCCGGGGCGAAGGCCCTCGACGCCCGCCGCAACGGCCCCGAGGCCCTCGCCGTCAGCGGCCCCATGGTCCGCGACCGCATCCCGCTGCTCACCGACCCCGCCGCCCGCCTCGCCGCCATGGACGCCCAGGGCATCGACGTCCAGCTCGTCAGCCCCTCGCCCTCGCACTACCACTACTGGGCCGACGAGGAGACGGCCCGTCAGGTCTGGCAGCTCGCCGGCACGGCCACCGCCGCGCACTGCGCGAAGGCGCCCGACCGGCTGCGCGGCCTCGGACTCGCCCCCCTGCAGCACCCGCACCTCGCCGTCGAAGCCCTCGACCACGCACGGGAGTGCGGACTGCTCGGCGTCGAGATCTCCAGCCACGCCCCGGGGTCCGTGGCCCACGGCGTCGAACTCTCCGACCCACGCCTGGAAGCCTTCTGGGCCCGCGCTGCGGAGACCGGTGCGGTCCTCTTCCTCCACCCCTTCGGCTGCACCCTCGACGACCGGCTGAACCGCTGGTACCTCTCCAACACCGTCGGCCAGCCCACCGAGAACGCCGTCGCGCTCTCCCACCTGATCTTCTCCGGCGTCCTCGACCGCCACCCCGGCCTGAAGATCATCGCTGCGCACGGAGGCGGCTACCTGCCCACCCACATCGGCCGCTCCGACCACGCCTGGCGCGACCGCCCCGACGCCCGCGGCTGCGCCCGCGAACCCAGCAGCTACCTCAGGGACCTGTGGTTCGACTCCCTCGTCCACGACCCCGCCGTCCTGCGGCACCTCGTCGCCGCCGCCGGTGCCGACCGGGTGCTCCTCGGCTCCGACTTCCCCTTCGACATGGGCAGCAAGGACCCGCTCGGCGCCCTCCGCGCCGCGGACCTCCCCGCCACCGTCCACGACGCCATCGCCGGCACGAACGCCGCCGCCCTGCTGGGCCTCGGCTGAGGAGGAACCGCCATGACCCGTCTGCTCACCCACCTGCGGCACGTCGACCTCGCCGTGCCCGACTACGACAAGCAGCTCGACTTCTACGCCGGCGTCTGGGGCCTGACCAAGGTCGCCGAGGACGACGGCATCTCCTTCCTTGCCGCCGAAGGCTCCCCGGAGCAGTACGTCGTCCGCCTGCGCAAGGCCGAGGAGAAGCGCCTCGACCTCATCTCGTACGGCGCCGCCACCCCCGCCGACGTCGACACCCTCGCCGAGCGGCTCCTCGCCGGCGGCGTGCAGCTCGTCACCCGCCCCGGCAGCGTCGACACCCCCGGCGGCGGCCACGGCTTCCGCTTCTTCGACGTCGACGGCCGCACCGTTGAGGTCAGCGCCGACGTCGCCGCCCGTACGCACCGGCGGATCGAGGAGAAGGAGTCCGTCCCGGTCCGCCTCTCCCACGTCGTCGTCAACTCGCCCGACCTGGAGCGGACCCGCGCCTGGTACGAGCAGCACCTCGGCTTCGCCCTCTCCGACAGCCTCGCCTCCCCGCACATGGGCGAGGTGATGCACTTCATGCGGATCAGCAACCAGCACCACTCCATGGCCATCGCCAAGGGCCCGCACACCTCGCTGCACCACATCTCCTTCGAACTGCGCGGCGTCGACGAGTACATGTACGGCACCGGCCGGGTGCTGCGCTCGGGCGCCCGCAAGATCTGGGGCCCCGGCCGCCACCTCGCCGGCAACAACACGTTCTCCTACTTCCTCGACCCGCACGGCAACACGGTGGAGTACACCACCGAGCTGGAGGAGCTCGACGAGGACACCTGGCACCCGCACGTCTACGACTTCTCGCAGCCCGAGGTCACCGACCAGTGGGGCACCGCCAACGCGATGAGCGAGATCGTCGCCAAGGAGTCCTTCAACGACGTCGACCGCGGCGTCTTCGTCGCCCCGCCCGTCTGACCGACCGGCACCGACCCGGGGGCGGCGGGCACGTCCCGCCCTGACATCGCCCGCCGCCCCTGCCCCCGCCCCCGCCCCCGCCCCCGCCCCCGCACCACGGATCCACCTCCGAGCCCCCGCCGTCACCGACCAGGAGCCGCACCATGCGTTTCGCCGCCTACGAGTACCAGCACCGGCGCCGGGTGGCCGTCGTCGAGGAGGACGGCACGCTTTACCCCCTGCCCGCCGTCTCCTCGCTGAACGCCCTGCTCGCCGAGACCGACGGTCTGCCCGGGCTCCTGGCCGCAGGTACCGCAGCGCTGGACGTCCCGGCCGGGCCGCACGTCTCCCGGGTGGCACTGCTGCCGCCCCTCCAGCCGTCGAGCGTCCGCGACTTCGTCGCCTTCGAGGAGCACGTCGAGGGCGTGCGCCGCAGTGTCAGCGGGGCCGAGGGCGTGCCCGCGGCCTGGTACGAGGCGCCGACCTTCTACTTCGGGAATCCGTACGCCGTCATCGGAGCCCACGACGAGGTCCCCGTACCGCCGGGCTCGTCCGTGCTCGACTTCGAGCTGGAGGTGGCGGCCGTCATCGGCCGCCAGGGCAGCGACCTCACGCCGGAACAGGCACGCGACCACATCGTCGGCTACACGATCTTCAACGACTGGTCGGCGCGCGACCTGCAGTCCCGTGAGATGCAGGTCGGCCTCGGCCCGTGCAAGGGCAAGGACACCGCCACCACCCTCGGCCCGTACCTCGTGACGGCCGACGAACTGGAACCCTTCCGCGACGCCGACGGCCACCTGCGCCTGGCCCTCACCGCCGAGGTCAACGGCGAGGTGATCGGCCGCGACCTGCTCTCCAACATGAGCTGGACCTTCGACGACCTCGTCGCCTACGCCTCCCGCGGCACCACGGTGCGCCCCGGAGACGTCCTCGGGTCCGGCACCTGCGGCAACGGCGGCTGCCTCGCCGAACTCTGGGGCAGGAACGGCCGCCAGGACCCGCCCCCGCTGAGGCCCGGCGACACCGTCACCCTCACCGTCCAGGGCATCGGCACCGTCTCCAACACCGTCGTCGCCGGGACCGAGCCCGTACCGATCCGCCCCGCCCGGCCGAGGCCCCGCACCCGCCCCTGACGAGGAGTTCCCGTGGACCGTCTGCGAGACAAGGTCGTCGTCGTCACCGGCGCCGCCCGGGGCCAGGGCGCGGCCGAGGCCGCCGCCCTGGCGAGGGAAGGCGCCGTCGTCATCGCCACCGACGTGCACGCTGCGCCCGGCTGCCGCCCCCTCGACGTCACCGACACCGCGGCCTGGGCCGCCCTCGCCGCAGACCTGCGCGAGACGTTCGGCGCCGTGCACGGCCTGGTCAACAACGCCGGCATCACCTGGCGCGCGCGGCTCCCCGAGGTCACCGCGGAGGACTTCGCCCGGGTGCACGCGGTCAACGTGACCGGCCCCCTGCTGGGCATCCAGCACCTGGCACCGCTGATGCCACCCGGCTCGTCCATCGTCAACGTCGGTTCGTCGGCGGCCCTCACCGGCCACTACCCGATCGCCTACACCGCCAGCAAGTGGGCGCTGCGCGGACTCGCGAAGGCCGCCTGCCTCGAACTCGGCCCGCGCGGCATCCGCGTCAACACCATTCACCCCGGCTTCGTCGAGACCGAGATGACCGCCTCCGCGCCGGCGGCCTTCCGCGAGGCCAATCTGCGCGAGACCCCGCTCGGTCGCACCGGCACCGTCGACGAGATCAGCCCGCTGGTGGCCTTCCTCCTCTCCGACGAGGCCTCCTTCATCACCGGCGCCGAGATCCCGGTCGACGGCGGCTACACCGCCCACGGCGGCGCCAAGTCGATCTCCGACGCCCTGCGCGACCCCGGCGCTGCGCCGTGAGTCCCGCCGACGGCCGGCCGTCCGCCGATGCCGTCCCCGGTCCTGCCCCCGATGAGGAAGCACACCCCATGGACAAAGTGACTACGAGCGCTGCCCACGCCGTCGGCGACATCCCCGACGGCGCCAGCCTGGCCGTCGGCGGGTTCGGCCTCAGCGGCATCCCCACCATGCTCATCGAAGCACTCCTCGCCCAGGGCGCCGGAGGCCTGAGCGTGGTGTCGAACAACTGCGGTGTCGACGGCGCGGGTCTGGGCCTGCTCCTGGCGGCCGGGCGCATCGCCAGGGTCACCGGCTCGTACGTGGGGGAGAACAAGGAGTTCGCCCGGCAGTACCTCGGCGGCGAGCTGGAGGTCGAGCTCGTCCCCCAGGGAACCCTCGCGGAGCGGCTCCGGGCCGGCGGCTGCGGCATCCCCGGGTTCTTCACCCCTGCCGGCGTCGGCACCCAGGTCGCCGACGGAGGCCTGCCCTGGCGCTACGCGACCGACGGCAGCGTGGCCCTCGCATCCCCGGCCAAGGAGGTCCGCGCCTTCGACGGCCGCGACCACGTCCTGGAGCGCGGCATCGTCTGCGACTACGCGCTCGTCCGCGCCGCCCGCGGCGACCGGCACGGCAACCTCGTCTTCCACAAGGCTGCCCGCAACTTCAACCCGCTGGCGGCGATGGCCGGCCGTGTCACGATCGCCGAGGTCGAGGAGCTCGTCGAGCCGGGTGTGCTGGACCCCGACGAGATCCACCTGCCCGGCGTGTTCGTGCAGCGCGTCGTCGAACTCACCCCCGAGCAGGCCGCCCGCAAGTACATCGAGCGGCGCACGGTCGCCGCTCCCCCGGCACGAGGGACGGTGCGTGCCTGATGGCCTGGACCCGCGACGAGATGGCGGCCCGCGCGGCCCGCGAACTCGGCCCCGGCAGCTACGTGAACCTGGGCATCGGCCTGCCGACGCTCGTCCCCAACTTCCTGCCCGACGGGGTCGACGTCGTCCTGCACTCCGAGAACGGCATCCTCGGCACGGGCCCCTACCCGTACGACGACGCCGTTGACCCCGACCTGATCAACGCCGGGAAGGAGACCGTCACCACCCTGCCCGGCGCGGCGTTCTTCGACTCCGCGCTCTCCTTCGGCATGATCCGCGGCGGCCACATCGACACCGCGATCCTCGGCGCCATGCAGGTCTCCGCCCGCGGCGACCTCGCCAACTGGATGATCCCCGGCAAGATGGTCAAGGGCATGGGCGGTGCCATGGACCTCGTCCACGGCGCCCGCCGCGTCGTCGTCCTCATGGAGCACACCGCCAAGGACGGCACCCCCAAGATCGTCCAGGAGTGCACCCTGCCCCTGACGGGCCGGGCCTGCGTCCACCGCATCATCACCGACCTCGCCGTCCTCGACGTCGGGGCCGGCGCACTCACCCTGGTGGAGACCGCCCCCGGCGTCACACGTGAAGACGTCCTTGCCGCCACTGCTGCGCCGCTCAGCCTCGCTCGGCCGGTCGGCTGATCAGCGTCCCTCCCGCGGCCGCCTGCCGGCCGGACCGATCGGTCCGGCCGGCAGGCGGCCTGTTGGCGGATCCGTCGGGCCGGGCTTCTCGTGGCTCATGACGACCGTCCTGCGCGCCGACCAGGCCGTACCGGACCCTCGTGCCGCTTCCGGCTCTCCGAACCGGAGCGCATCACGGTCTCCCCGCATGCCGCCGAAGGCGCCGACGGCTGTGTCGGCTGTTCCCCGTCCGCTGCGGGATCCGTACGGCCGGAACGTCGCACCGGCATGCCTGCCGACATGCAGCGATGCCCCCGCCATCGACCGACAGTGGCGGGGACATCGCTGGACACGCTATGAACGGCGGTGTGCCGCCGTGGCCGTGAGAGCCCGGGCGAGGGAGCCCGGCGTCGAGGCGACCTGCGAGCCGGCCGTGTCGAGCACGTGCTCACCGGGCCCGACGGTGATCGGGTCGAGTCCGGGGAGGTCCACGGTGCCGAGGCATCCGGAGGGCACGGTGATGCGGGTCGTCATGCCGTCCGGGGTCAGTTCCCAGGACAGCGCTGCCGTGCCGTAGGGGGTTTCGTGACGGGTGTTCGCCCAGGTGATGCCGCCGCCGGGGCGGGGCCGGTAGGTGATGGTGCGGTAGCCCGGTGCGGCGGGGGCGATGCCGCCGACGGAGCGGTGGAGCCAGTCGGCGACGGCGCCGAGGGCGTAGTGGTTGAAGGAGGTCATGCCGCCGGGGTTGAGGCTGCCGTCGGGGCGCAGGCTGTCCCAGCGCTCCCAGACGGTCGTGGCGCCCTGGGTGACGGTGTAGAGCCACGAGGGGCACTCGGTCTGGGTGAGCAGCCGGTACGCGACGTCGAGGTGCCCCGTCTCGGCGAGGGCGTCGCAGATGAGCGGTGTGCCGACGAAGCCGGTGGCGATCCGGGCGCCGTCGCGCAGCACGAGGGCGGCGAGCCGGTCGCCGGCGCGCATGCGTGCGGCGGGGCCGTCGAGCAGGTCGAAGGCGATGGCCAGGCAGTAGGCGGTGGGGCTGTCGCTGGTCATCCGCCCGGAGGGCAGGACGTACCGCTCCCGGAACGCGGCGGTGACCTCGTCGGCCAGTGCGCCGTAGTGCCGGGCGTCGTCGTCCTCGCCCAGTTCCCCTGCGGTCAGGGCCAGGTGACGGGCGGAACGCGCGAAGTGGGCGGTGGCGACCAGGTGGCGGTCGGTGCGGCCGGCAGCCGGGTCGTCCGGCGGGGCGATCGGGTCGAGCCAGTCGCCGAGCTGGAACCCGGTGTCCCACAGGCGGGTCGGGCCCGCGAGACGCTCCACCAGATCGACCCAGGCCCGGCCGGTCGGGTAGTGACGGCGGAGCAGGCCGAGGTCTCCGAAGCGCCGGTACAGCACCCAGGGGGTGAGGGCGGCGACGTCGCCCCAGGCGGCGCCGGGCCGGATCGGGGTCCAGACGTCGTTGCCGGGGATGACCGGCACGTACCAGGGGACGGTGCCGTCGGGCAGCTGCTCGATGCCGACGTCGGTGAGCCAGGAGTCGAGCATGCCCGAACAGTCGTAGAGGTAGCTCGCGGTCGGGGCGAAGACCTGGATGTCACCGGTCCAGCCGAGGCGTTCGTCGCGCTGGGGGCAGTCGGTGGGGATGTCGACGAAGTTGCCGCGCATGCTCCAGACCACGTTCTCGTGGAGGCGGTTGACCAGCGGGTCGCTGCACTCGAACCAGCCGGTGCGCCGCATGTCGGTGTGGTGCACCCGCGCGGTGACGGCGCCGTCGGCCAGGTCGCCGGGCCAGCCGGTGATCTCGGCGTACCGGAAGCCGTGGAGGGTGAACCGGGGCTCCCAGGTGCGCGGCCCGTCGCCGGCGAGGACGTAGGTGTCGCGGGCGTGGGCCTCGCGCAGGGGTGCCGTGGCGAGTTCGCCGTCCTGCAGCACCTCCGCGTGGCGCAGGGTGACGACGGTGCCGGCGGGCCCGTCGACGGTGAGGCGCAGTCGGCCGACGAGGTTCTGGCCGAAGTCCAGCAGGTGGCGGCCGTCGGCGGTGCGGGTCACCGTGACGGGTGCGACCTCCTGCGTGCAGCGCACCGCAGGGCCCTGGGGTGCGACGAGGGTGCGCGGATCCCGGGCGCCGACGGAGACGGCCGTCCACTGCTCCGCGTCCGTGCACCAGGGGGCCGACCAGCCGGCGTCGTCGAGGCGGGCGTCGAAGGTTTCGCCCTCGTACAGGCCGCTGGTGAGGATCGGGCCGACGGCGGCGCTCCACGTGCTGTCGGTGGCTATGACGGTGGTGGTGCCGTCGGTGTGGGTGACTTCCAGCTGGGCGATGAGGGAGAGGTCTTCGCCGTAGATGTTGCGGGTGCCGCCGTCGAAGCCGAAGCGGCCGCGGTACCAGCCGTCGCCCAGCCAGGCGCCGATGGCGTTGGCGCCTTCGGCGAGGTGGGAGGTGACGTCGTAGGTCCGGTAGCGCAGGCGTTCGCCGTAGACGGTCCAGCCGGGGGAGAGGGCGTCGTCGCCGACGCGTCGGCCGTTGATCTCGGCCTCGTACAGACCGTGGGCGGTGACGTACAGACGGGCGTGCTCGACGGGCGCGGTGAGGGTGAAGTCCTTGCGGACACGGGAGGGCCGGCGGTCCGAGTCGGGGTCTTCCGGCCACGTGCCGCCGACGGGCACCGCGACCCAGTCGGCGGCGTCCAGCAGGCCGGCCTCGACGACGCCGGGCTCGCTCCACGGTGACGGTTCCCCGGTGTCCGACCAGACGCGGACGCGGACTGCGACGCGTTCCCGGGAGACCAGGGGGGCGCCGGGCCAGGGCACCAGGACCTGCCCGGCGCCGTCGGTGCGCCCGGTGCGGTGGAGGCGTCCGCCGCGGTCGAGCTCGATCTCGTACCCGGCCTGGGCCGCGGTGCCGGCGGGCAGCTGCCAGGACAGGCGCGGTCGGGGGGTGCCGAGGCCGAGGCCGTCCGGCAGGTGCTCGAACGACACCGGGGCAGGTTGGAGGAGCATCACCAAGGGGACCTTCCGTGACGTGGGTGGTGCGGCCCCCGTGCGTGGGGGCGGGGAGGGCAGTGGCGGTGGTCAGCCCTTGACGGCGCCTCCCGTGAGGCCCTTCATGACCTTCTGGTTGAGGAAGAGGTAGATCAGCAGCGTGCCGGCGACGTTGATGCAGATCGCGGCGAACAGGGGGCCGTACCGGGTGGCGCCGAAGTCTCCGGTGAAGTTCAGCAGGCCGACCTGGACGGTGCGCAGGTCCTGGCTGTTGGTGAAGGTCAGCGCGACGAGCAGGTCGTTCCAGATGAAGAAGAACTGCACGAGGCCGACGGTCAGGATCGCGTTGCGGATCATCGGCAGACTGATCGTCCAGAAGGAGCGCAGGATGCTCGCACCGTCGAGGGTGGAGGCTTCGAACACCTCGCGCGGCACGCTCTTGTAGTAGGTGGCCATCATGAACACCGTCAGCGGCAGGCCGGTGCCGGTGTACGTGAGGATCAGCGGCCACAGCGTGCCGGAGAGTCCGGTGCGGAAGTACACGGAGAAGAGCGGCAGCAGGATCATCTGGGCGGGCACCATGACGCCTGCGAGGAAGATCAGGAGCGTCAGGTCGCGGCCCTTCCACACCATGATCTGCAGGGCGAAGCCGGCCGCCGCACCCATGAGGAGGATCAACGCGAGGGAGGGGGCGACGGCGAAGACGCTGTTGCGGACGTACAGGCCGATGTGGCCGGTGGTCCAGGCTTCGGTGTAGTTGCCCCATTCCCAGGTGGTGGGCAGGCTCCAGGTGGAGTTGTCGAGGTAGTCGCTGTTGGACTTCAGCGAGGTGAGGAACATCCAGATCAGCGGGTAGACCTCGATGACGAGCAGGACCGCGATGACCGCCTTCACCCGGAGCTTCCCGAGGGGGCGGCGCTTCGGCGGCCGGGAGCGGTGGGATCCACGGGAGGGCCGGGGTGCCAGGACCTGCGGCGGCGCGTCTGTGGACATGGGGTCAGCCCTTCGTGAGGTCGCGCCGCGAGACGCGGAAGACGACCAGGGTCACCAGCAGGCACAGCACGGTCAGCAGGAACGCGATCGCGCTGCCGTAGCCGTACTCGCTGTAGGTGAAGGACGTCTGGAACATGTAGAGGGTCAGCGGCGTGGTGGCGTTGCCCGGGCCGCCGTTGGTGAGGGCGACGACGGAGTCGAAGACCTTGAGGGTGCCGTTGATGCTGAAGATCACGGACGACATGAGGACCGGGAAGGACAGCGGCAGGACGATGTGCCGGATCAGGCGCAGCCCGGACGCGCCGTCGAGGCGGGCCGATTCGAGCGTCTCCTCGGGGATGTCCACCAGGCCGGCGAAGAGCAGCACCGCGTAGAAGCCCATCGAGCGCCAGACGTCCATCAGGATGAGCACCCAGAACGCGCTGCCGGAACTGCCGAACCAGTCGATCGACTCGATGCCGACCATGTTCAGCAGCGAGTTGACCGGCCCGGTCTGCGGGGCGACCTGGAAGAACTTCTGGAAGAGCAGGCCGACGGCCACGGTCGGCAGCACGACCGGGAAGAAGACCAGGGTGCGGATGAGCGCCGAGGCCCGCTTCAGGTGGAAGGTGTAGAGCAGCGCGAGCCCGTATCCGGTCAGGACCTGGCCGATGGTCACGACGGCCGCGTACTTGACGGTGAACCACAGGGACGAGTGCACGGCCGGGTCGGAGAACAGGCGCCGGAAGTTGTCCGGCCCGCTCCAGGTGAAGCCGTCGATGGCGTTGCCCGTGGTGAACGAGTAGCCCAGTGACCACACCATGGGGACGAGCATGATGAGGGAGTACACGAGCAGGGCCGGACCCACCAGGATCATGATGGCCCTGCGGTCACCGAGTACGCGGTGCATGGTCGTGTCCTTCGTTGTAGTGGATGAGCGGCCCGGAGTCTGCGCCGGGGGCCCGGGAGCGGCGGGTGCCGCCGCTCCCGGGCCGTCGGCGTCCGGGGCTCACTGGCCGGACTGGGCGTCCTGGACCAGCTGCATGAACTTCTCGGGGCTGGTGCTGCCGGTGACCAGGGAGGCCGCGTTCGACTGGCTGACGGTCGTGGCCTTGGTGCTGAACAGGGCCTCGAACCACAGGACGTTCTGCTCGGAGGCGTCGATCGTCGCGCGGACCTGCTTGGTGACGGCGTTCTTGTCGGCGACGGGGGTGTTGACCTTGAAGCCGGAGATGGTGCCCTGGTCCTTCAGCGCGGTGCTGCCGTAGTTCTGGGTGATGCACTTGACCCAGGCGCCGGTGTTCTTGTCGAAGCTCTTGGCGTTCAGGGCGATCGGCAGGCCGACGTTGGACGGGTACTGGTCGATCGAGCCCTTGCCGCCGGCCACCGCGGGGAAGGGCATGAAGCCCACGTTGTCGGCACCCACGGTGTTCTGCTCGGGGTCGGCGATGTTCGAGAGCGCCCAGCTGCCCATGTAGAACATGCCGGCCTTGCCGCTGAGGAACTGGTTCATCGCGGTGTCGTAGTCGATCGAGCCGACGCCCTGACCGAAGTAGCCCTTCCTGCCGAGCTCGGCGACCTTGGCGGCGGCGGCCACGTACTCCGGGTCGGTCAGCTTGGCACTGCCGTTGGCGATGCGCTCCATCGCGTTCGGGCCGAGGCTGCGGTACAGGTAGCCGCTGACGAGGCGGGTGAGGGGCCAGCCCTGCTGGCCCGAGGCGGCGAAGGGCTGCACGCCGGCGCCCTGCAGCTTCGCGGAGACGGCGAGCAGCTCGTCCCAGGTCTTGGGAACCGCGAGGCCGTGCTCGGCGAACAGCTTCTTGTTGTAGAAGATGCCCTCGATGTTGTACTCGTACGGCAGCACCGCGAGCTTGCCCTCGTACAGCGCCTTGATGGTGGAGACCGCCGCCGGCTGGAGCTGGTCGTACACGCCGAGCTTCGTGAGCTCGTCCTCCAGGTTCGCGACCTTGCCGGACTTGTAGAGCTGGTTGGTCAGGGCGGGGGCGTTGCCGGCGGCGAACTGGACCGGGAGCGCGCCCTGGCCGGCGAGCAGCTGGAGCTTCTGGTCGAGGCCGGTCTGCGGCACGGTGTCGACCTTGAGCGGCAGGGCCTTGTTCTGCTCGGTGCAGGCGCCCTGGGAGAGGGTGGTGAGGGCCGTCTTGACGGTGGTGTTCTCCACGACCGAGAGGTAGCTGAAGTCCTTCGGCGCCGCGGCGGCACCCGAGCCTGTGCCGCCGCACGCGGAGACGAGGAGGACGACGGTGGCTGCGCTCGCGGTGAGACCGACGAAGCGGGCTCTACCGGGGCGGGTGGAGGAGATGGTCACGGCTGTGCTCCCTGGCGTCATTGAGGAGGAGGCGTTGCGGCGAAGACGGCGGGACGCGCTCAGACGGGGCCCCGGTTGTGTAGAACGTTCTTCGCTGGAAGTGCCACTACAGTGCCTTCGCGGGCCTGTCGCGTCAAGACACGAGGACGTAACGTCGTGGTCATCTCTTCCGTAGCGGCGCTCCGGCCTGCAAGAATCGTGTAGAACGTTGTTCATCCAATGAGACGGGAGGGCGCTGCGCATGGCATCGGCGAAACGCTCGAAGCGCGTGACCATCACGGACGTGGCCCAGCACGCCGGAGTTTCCACGGCGGCCGTGTCGAAGGTCCTGCGCAACGCCTACGGGGTGAGCGCCGCCATGCAGGAGCGCGTCCGCGCCGCGATGGCCGAGCTGGACTACCGCCCGCACGCGGCGGCCCGCGGCATGCGCGGCCGCACGTACACGATAGGTGTGCTGCTGGACAACATGCGCAACACCTTCTTCGCCGACATCATCGACGGAATCCAGGAGCAGCTCCGCGACAGCGACTACACCGTGATGATCGGAGCCGCGGGTTTCGGTGCCGAGGGCCAGGCCCGGACCGTCCGGGCCATGGTGGACCGTCAGATGGACGGGCTCATCCTGATCGCCCCGGGGAGCCCGCGCAGCGAGATCCTGGCCACCGCTGCCACGACGCCCACCGTGATCATCGGGCACCACGACGTCGCCGGGGTCCACGACTCCGTGGTGGACGCGGACGGCCTGGGGGCGGGTCTGGTGGTGGACCACCTCGTGTCGCTGGGGCACCGCCGGATCGCCCTGCTGTCCGCCCCCGGCACCAGGGCGAGCCGCTGGAAGCTCACCCCGGAGATCGTCCTGACCGCCGGCTACCTGGAGGCCATGCAGCGCCACGGGCTGGAGGACGCGGCCGAGGTCGTCCCCACCGACTACTCCGACGACGGCGGTTACCGCGCCGGGCTGCAGCTGCTGGGCGGCCCCAACCCTCCGACGGCCGTCATGACGGGTGCCGACGTGGCCGCCCTCGGCGTCTACCGGGCGGCCGACGAACTCGGCCTGGCCATCCCCCGCGACGTGTCGCTGGTCGGGTACAACAACACCGCCGTCGCCGCTCTCGCCCCGGTGCAGCTCACCAGCGTCGACCAGGCCGGGCACACCATGGGCTCCACCGCGGCGCGCATGCTCCTGGAACGGGTCGAGGGCCACCGGACCCGCGCCATGCAGACCTCGATGACCCCCCGTCTCGTGGTCCGCCGGAGCACCGCTGCGCCGAAGGCCGGCTGAGCGGGGCGCAGGAGCGCCGCCGAGGCGGGCCCCTCCGTCACCGGGTCGGCAGGGCGGAGTCGAACGGTTTCAAGGCCCCGGGTGCCGGTGGAGGTCATGCGCCCCGGAGGCTGGAGCGCCGGACCACGATCTCCGGCTGGAACAGGACCTGGCGGTGCCGGTGCCCGGCGGCGTCCTCGCCGGTCTCCTCCAGCAGGAGTTCCGCCGCGGTCCGGCCCATCGTCTCCGCCGGCTGGCGCACCGACGTCAGGGGCACTGCGGCTGCTGCCGCGAATTCGATGTCGTCGTACCCGACGATCGCAAGGTCCTCGGGTACGCGCAGGCCGGCGGCGTAGGCCGTCTGGAGGACTCCCAGGGCCAGCAGGTCGTTGGCGCAGAACACGGCGGTCGGCCGCGGCGTGAGCCCGAGGATCCGCGCGCCGGCGTCCCGGCCCGCCGCCACGTCGAGCCGGTCGACGCCGACGTCGACCAGGCACTCCGGGCCGTACCCCTCCTGCCCCAGGGCTCCCAGGGCACCTTCGCGCCGGTCGCGCACCTGCTGCAGGGGGTGGTTGCCGCCCACGAAGGCGATGTGACGGTACCCGCCCTCCAGCAGGTGCCGGACGGCCATGGCGCCGCCCGCGACATCGTCCACCGCGACCGAGCAGGCGTCCGCCCCGGGCAGTACGCGGTCCACGAGGACGAACGGGACGCCGTTGCGGCGCAGCACCGCCGTCGCCGCGGCGGTGGCGTCCGCCGGGGTGAGCAGGACGCCGCGCACCCGCTGCTCGGCGAAGAGCGACAGGTAGTCGGCCTCGTCGGCGGGGCTCTGCGCGCTGTTGCAGACCATCACGCCCAGGCCCGCCGCGCGGGCGGCCTTCTCGGCCCCTCTGGCAACCGACACGAAGAAGGGGTTGCCCAGGTCGAGGACGAGCAGGCCGATGATCCGGCTGCGTCCGGCCCGGAGCTGACGTGCGGACTCGCTGCGGATGTAGCCGAGCTGGTCGATGGCGGCCTGGACGCGGTGGCGGGTGTCCTCCCCGACCATGTCCGGGCGGTTGATGACGTTCGACACCGTGCCGACCGACACCCCGGCGAGGCGCGCCACGTCCTTGATCCCGGCCGTACCACCCATGAGTTCGTTCCACCCCGTACCAGCAGTTGAAAAGTTTCACCGGCATCGGCCCGGTGTCGCTCTCAAGCTACGCCAGCTCGGTTTGTCGCACCAGTACCGCCTTGACGGGGCGGGGGATTCGACCTACCGTCCATCTTGAAACGATTCAAGTTGCTGAGAGGTGCCCGTGTCCGAGCGGCCTGCTGTCAAGGATGTGCTGAAGGCCCAGCGCATCGAGACCCCCTCGTGGGGCTACGGGAACTCCGGTACCCGGTTCAAGGTCTTCGCCCAGCCAGGTGTGCCGCGCGACCCCTTCGAGAAGCTGGCGGACGCCGCGCAGGTGCACGCCGCAACAGGCGTCGCGCCGAAGGTGTCGCTGCACATCCCCTGGGACCGCGTCGAGGACTACGGCAAGCTCACCGCCCATGCGGCCGACCTCGGCCTGGAGATCGGTGCGATCAACGCGAACGTCTTCCAGGACGACGACTACAAGCTGGGGTCCGTCACCAACCCGGACCCGCGGGTACGGCGCAAGGCCGTCGAGCACCTGCTGGAATGCGTCGACATCATGGACGCCACCGGCTCGCGCGATCTGAAGCTGTGGTTCTCCGACGGCACCAACTACCCCGGCCAGGACGATGTCGCCGCCCGCCAGGGCCGCCTCGCCGAGGCCCTCGCCCAGGTGTACGCCCGCCTCGGCGAGGGGCAGCGGATGCTGCTGGAGTACAAGCTCTTCGAACCGGCCTTCTACACGATGGACGTGCCCGACTGGGGCACGGCCTACGCGCACTGCCTCAAGCTCGGCCCGAAGGCGCAGGTCGTGGTGGACACCGGCCACCACGCCCCGGGCACCAACATCGAGTTCATCGTCGCGTTCCTGCTGCGCGAGGGGAAGCTCGGCGGCTTCGACTTCAACTCCCGCTTCTACGCGGACGACGACCTGATGGCCGGCGCCGCGGACCCGTTCCAGCTGTTCCGCATCATGCACGAGGTGGCCGGGAACGGGGGCCTTGCGGCGGAGACCGGCGTGGCCTTCATGCTCGACCAGTGCCACAACATCGAGGCGAAGATCCCCGCAGTCATCCGTTCGGTGATGAACGTCCAGGAAGCCACCGCCAAGGCGCTCCTGGTGGACCGTCAGGCGCTGGCGGCCGCACAGTCCGACGGCGACGTGCTCGGCGCGAACGCCGTCCTCATGGACGCCTTCGCCACCGACGTGCGCCCGCTGCTCGCCGAGGTCCGAGCGGAGACCGGGCTGCACCCCGACCCGCTCGCCGCCTACCGTGCCACCGGCTGGGCGGAGAAGACCACCGCCGGACGTGCCGGCGGCGCCCAGGCCGGCTGGGGCGCCTGACCATCCCGAACCGCGGGCCGGCCGGATCCGGCGCACCCTCCGGCCGGCCCGCACCCCACGCGACGTGAGCGCCACCCGCACCGACAAGGAAGACCCTCCCGCCATGGCTCTGCACCTCGAAGTCGCCGCCCTGCTGGCGCGCTCCAACCGGCTCGGCTCCGACCCGCGCAACACCAACTACGCAGGCGGCAACACCTCCGCCAAGGGCACCGACACCGACCCGGCCACCGGCCGGGACATCGAGCTGCTCTGGGTGAAGGGATCCGGCGGCGACCTCGGCACGCTGACCGCGAACGGCTTGGCCGCACTGCGCCTGGACAGGCTGCGCTCCCTCGTCGACGTCTACCCGGGGGTGGAGCGCGAGGACGAGATGGTCGCCGCGTTCGACTACTGCCTGCACGGACGCGGCGGCGCCGCACCGTCCATCGACACCGCCATGCACGGTCTCGTGGACGCCGCCCACGTCGACCACCTGCACCCCGACTCCGGCATCGCGCTGGCCACCGCCGCCGACGGCGAGAAGCTGACCGCCGAGTGCTTCGGCGACACCGTGGTGTGGGTGCCCTGGCGCCGCCCCGGCTTCCAGCTCGGCCTGGACATCGCCGCCGTCAGGACCGCCAACCCGCAGGCGATCGGCTGCATCCTCGGCGGTCACGGCATCACCGCGTGGGGAGACACCGGCGAGGAGGCCGAGGCGAACTCGCTGCACATCATCCGCACCGCCGAAGCCTTCCTCGCCGACCGCGGCAAGGCCGACCCGTTCGGCCCGCAGCTCGACGGCCACCAGCCGCTGCCCGAGGCCGCACGCCGGGAGCGGGCCGCTGCCCTCGCCCCGGTCGTCCGCGGCCTGGCCTCCACGGACACCCGCCAGGTCGGCCACTTCACGGACACCGCCCCGGTGCTGGACTTCCTGGCCCGTGCCGAGCACCCGCGCCTCGCCGCGCTCGGCACCTCCTGCCCCGACCACTTCCTGCGCACCAAGGTCCGCCCACTGGTCCTCGACCTGCCCGCGACCGCGCCCCTGGACGAGGCCGTCGCCCGGCTGAAGGAACTCCACGCCGAGTACCGCCGCGACTACCAGGCCTACTACGACCGGCACGCCACCGCGGACTCCCCGGCCATCCGCGGCGCCGACCCGGCGATCGTCCTCGTCCCCGGCGTGGGCATGTTCTCCTTCGGCAAGGACAAGCAGACCGCCCGGGTCGCCGGCGAGTTCTACCTCAACGCGATCAACGTGATGCGCGGCGCCGAGGCCGTCTCCTCCTACGCGCCGATCGAGGAGAGCGAGAAGTTCCGCATCGAGTACTGGGCGCTGGAGGAGGCCAAGCTCCAGCGGATGCCGAAGGCCAAGCCGCTCGCGTCCCGCGTCGCGCTGGTCACCGGAGCCGGCTCCGGCATCGGCAGGGCCATCGCCCACCGCCTGGCCGCCGAGGGCGCCTGCGTCGTCGTCGCCGACCTGAACACCGGGAACGCCGCCGCGGTCGCCGGGGAACTCGGCGGCCCGGACAAGGCCGTGGCGGTCACGGTGAACGTCACCGACGAGGAGCAGATCACCGAGGCGTTCAAGGCAGCGGCCCTGGCGTTCGGTGGCGTCGACCTCGTGGTCAACAACGCCGGCATCTCCATCTCCAAGCCGCTGCTGGAGACCACGGCCGAGGACTGGGACCTCCAGCACGACATCATGGCCCGCGGCTCCTTCCTCGTCTCCCGCGAGGCCGCCCGCACCATGATCGAGCAGAACCTCGACGGCGACATCGTCTACATCGCCTCCAAGAACGCCGTCTTCGCAGGCCCCGACAACATCGCCTACTCCGCCACCAAGGCCGACCAGGCCCACCAGGTCAGGCTGCTGGCCGCGGAACTCGGCGAGCACGGGATCCGCGTCAACGGCGTCAACCCCGACGGCGTCGTCCGCGGCTCCGGCATCTTCGCCGCAGGCTGGGGCGCCCAGCGCGCCGCCACCTACGGCATCGAGGAGGAGAAGCTCGGCGAGTTCTACGCCCAGCGCACCCTCCTCAAGCGCGAGGTGCTCCCCGAGCACGTCGCAGGCGCTGTCTTCGCCCTGACCGGAGGCGACCTCACCCACACCACCGGCCTCCACGTCCCCGTCGACGCCGGCGTCGCCGCAGCCTTCCTGCGCTGACACCCAGAGCCGCTCCGGAAGCCCCCCGCCGCGTCCGCTCCGTCAGGCGGGAACGAGGCCGGCGGCCGGTACACACCCCGGCCGCCGGGCCCCGGAGCGCCCGGGCGCGGCCGTCGCAACGACGCCGCGGCCGCGCCCACCCCAACATCCCCCCGCACCACCGAGGACCATCGCCGTGACACCGCTCAGCTCCTCCGCACCACCCACCGCGTTCGCTGCAGCGGATCTCGGCGCCACCAGCGGACGGGTCGTCGTCGGCCACGTCGGCCGCGACACCCTCGACCTCACCGAGACGCACCGCTTCGACAACACTCCCGCACAGCTGCCCACCGGCCTGCACTGGGACATCCTCGGCCTCCACCAAGGCGTCCTCGACGGGCTGCGGAAAGCCGCCCGCTCCACCACCGTCGCTTCCATCGGCATCGACAGCTGGGCCGTCGACTACGGCCTGCTCGACAGCGACGGAGCGCTCGTCGCCAACCCCTTCCACTACCGCGACCCGCGCACCGCCCAGGTCGTCGAACAGGTCTGGGGCCGTATCCAGGCACGCGACCTGTACCGCATCACCGGCCTGCAGCACCTGTCCTTCAACACCGTCTACCAGCTCGCTGCCGAGAAGCAGCTCCACCGCGCCCGCACCCTGCTGCTCATCCCGGACCTCATCACCCACTGGCTCACCGGTACGACCGGAACGGAAGCCACCAACGCCTCCACCACCGGCCTGTACGACGCCCGAACCGGCACCTGGTCACAGCCGGTCCTCGCCGCGCTCGGCCTCGATCCGGGCCTGCTGCCCCCGCTGCGCCGACCGGGCGACCTCGCCGGCACCTTGCTGCCGGGGGTGGCCGAGACGGTCGGGCTCCCCGCCACCACCCCCGTGACGGCGGTCGCCTCCCACGACACCGCCTCCGCCGTGGTAGCCGTCCCGGCCGTCACGACCGACTTCGCCTACATCTCCTGCGGCACGTGGTCCCTGGCGGGCCTCGAACTCGACCGGCCCGTCCTCACCGATGCCTCCCGGGCCGCCAACTTCACCAACGAACTCGGCATCGACAACACCACCCGCTACCTCCGCAACATCATGGGCCTGTGGCTGCTCAGCGAGAGCCAGCGCACCTGGCGGTCGCGCGGCCTGCCGCACCACCTGCCCCCGCTCCTCGACGAAGCCGCCCGTGCACGTCCCTTCGCCGCCCTCGTCAACCCCGACGCCCCCGAGTTCCTCGCCCCCGGGGACATCCCGGCCCGCATCGCCGAGTACTGCGCCCGCACCGGCCAGACGCCGCCGGAGAGCCAGGGCGCTGTCGTGCGCTGCATCCTGGAGAGCCTCGCGCTCGCCCACCGCCACACCCTGCGCCAGGCCGCGGAACTCGCCGGACGCGACATCCGCGTCGTCCACCTCGTCGGCGGCGGCAGCCGCAACGAACTGCTCTGCCAGTTCACCGCCGACGCCACCGGCCTGCCGGTCGTAGCCGGCCCCACCGAGGCCACCGCCCTGGGCAACATCCTCGTCCAGGCCCGCGCCCACGCCGTGGTCGGAGACCGCTCCGACATGCGCCGCCTGGTCTCCCGCACCCAGGACCTGTGCCGCTACACCCCGCAGGGCGATGCGAAGGCGTGGAACTCCGCCGCCGCCCGCATCGGCCTCTCGTGACCGGAGAACGAGGATGAGCACCCTTTCCCACCCCCTACCCCCGGAGCTGTGATGCGTGTCGCACTCTTCGTCACCTGTGTCAACGATGCCCTCTTCCCGGACACGGGCCGGGCGGTGGTGGCTCTGCTGGAGCGGTTGGGGGTGGTGGTGGATTTCCCGGTGGCGCAGACGTGTTGCGGGCAGCCGCAGTTCAACACCGGTTACCGGCGGGGGACCGAGCCGCTGGTGCGCAGGATGG
>NZ_BPRL01000054.1:0-76187 GCF_045862635.1 Kitasatospora sp. NE20-6 | reverse complement strand
CCACCCTCGACGCCACCACCACCCTCGGCCGCATCCACAACACCCTCAGGAACACCGCCACCACCCCCACCCTGACCCTCCACGCCACCACCACCCACGGCAACATCACCGCCCGCAGCCTCTGAGGAGCACCCGCCATGACCACCCCCGCCATCGCCGCGAACGGCCTGCGCAAGTCCTACGGCGACAAGACCGTCCTCGACGGCATCGACCTCACCGTCCCCCGAGGAACGGTCTTCGCCCTCCTCGGCCCGAACGGCGCCGGCAAGACCACCGCCGTCAACATCCTCTCCACCCTCACCACCCCCGGCCCGGGCAGCGGCGACATCCACATCGACGGCCACGACCTCGCCACCCACCCCCAGGCCGTACGTGCCGCGATCGGCGTCACCGGCCAGTTCTCCGCCGTCGACGGCCTGATCACCGGCGAGGAGAACATGCTCCTCATGGCCGACCTGCACCACCTGCCCAGGCCCGAGGGGCGGCGGATCGCCGCCGAGCTCCTGGAGCGCTTCGACCTGGCCGAGGCCGCGAAGAAGCCCGCCTCCACCTACTCCGGCGGCATGAAGCGCCGCCTGGACATCGCCATGACCCTGGTCGGCAGCCCGCGCATCATCTTCCTCGACGAGCCGACCACCGGCCTCGACCCGCGTTCCCGCCACACCATGTGGGGCATCATCCGCGAACTCGTCACCGGCGGCACCACCGTCCTCCTCACCACCCAGTACCTGGAGGAGGCCGACGAACTCGCCGACCGCATCGCCGTCCTGAACGACGGCCGGATCGCCGCGGAGGGCACCGCCGAGGAACTGAAGCGCCTCGTCCCCGGCGGCCACGTCCGCCTCCGCTTCACCGACCCCGCCGCCTACCGGAACGCCGCCCTCGCCCTGCCCGGAGCCGCCACCGACGACCAGGCCCTGGCCCTGCAGATCCCCCACGACGGCAGCCAGCAGGCCCTGCGCGCCACCCTCGACCACCTGGACACCGCCGGCGTCGACGCCGACGAACTCACCGTCCACACCCCCGACCTCGACGACGTCTTCTTCGCCCTCACCGGCGGCGCCGCCATCCCCCACCAGTCCAAGGAGACCACCCGATGAGCACCCTCGCCCCCGCCCTCCGCGACTCCGCCACCATGCTGCGCCGCAACCTCCTGCACGCCCGGCGCTACCCCTCGCTGACCCTCAACCTGCTGATGACCCCGGTCATGCTGCTCCTGCTCTTCGTCTACATCTTCGGCAACACGATGAGCGCGGGCATCGGCGGCGGCGACCGTTCCGACTACATCGCCTACCTCGTGCCCGGCATCCTGCTGATGACCATCGGCAGCACCGTCATCGGCGCGGCCGTGTCCGTCGCCACCGACATGTCCGAAGGCATCATCGCCCGCTTCCGCACCATGGCCATCCACCGCGGATCCGTCCTCGTCGGCCACGTCGTCGGCAGCGTGCTCCAGTCCGTCGCCAGCGTGGTGCTCGTCGGCGCCGTCGCGGTGGCCATCGGGTTCCGTTCGACCGATGCCACCGCGCTGGAGTGGCTCGCCGCGTTCGGACTGCTCGTGCTCTTCGCCCTCGCCCTCACCTGGATCGCGGTCGGCATGGGCATGGCCAGCCCGAACGCCGAAGCGGCCAGCAACAGCGCCATGCCGCTCATCCTGCTGCCGCTGATCTCCAGCGCCTTCACCCCCATCGACGCCATGCCCGGCTGGTTCCAGCCCATCGCCGAGTACCAGCCCTTCACGCCCGCCATCGAGACCCTGCGCGGCCTGCTGCTCGGCACCGGGATCGGTCACAACGGCTGGCTCGCCGTCGCCTGGTGCCTCGCCCTCACCGCACTCGGCTACCGGTGGTCGACCGGCGCGTTCAACCGCGGCCCGAAGTAACCGCCGTGGCCGGTGGGCCGGCACTCCCCGCACACGCCTCGCCCCGGGGCGGCGTACTCCCCGACACCGGGTCGGCGTACGCCGCCCCGTCGGCGTTGCCGGGCCGCGGCGCCCGTGGCGCCCGCGGCACCCGCCACCGGCCGTCCGCCCGGTGCGGGGACGGCCGCGGACGTCACCGCCGACCGGCGGCCCGGCCGGGTGCCGCCGCCGGCGGGGCGTCCAGTACCGCGAACCGCAGGCCCGCGGCGACCAGGCGGTCGACCAGCGGCCGCCCCATCGCCACCGCCGTGGTCACCTGGCCGGAGGTCTCCGGCAGGTCGTCGTAGGCCAGGCAGAGCGCCGCCTCGGCCAGCATCACCGCGGTCTCGGTGTAGCCGGGGTCGCCGCCGGACACCTCCGTGACGACCGAGCGCCCGTCGTCCGCCCGGGCCGCGAACCTGACGGTGAACCAGGAACGCGCCCGCTGCTCCGGACCCGGCCCCTCGCCCGGCCTGCGCAGCGCCGACAGCGCCCGCCGCAGCGCGGGAAGCTGGGCGGCCGCGGCCAGCCCGGCGACGGCGGCGACCCCGGCCAGGGCGACCGGCAGCCGCCGCACCGCCGCGTAGTGGCGGTAGGTGAAGTCCGGGCCGTAGCGCTCCAGGGCGGCCGCCGACCGCCCCACGACCTGCGGGTCGATCGTCGGCAGCGGCACGGTCCAGGCGCGGGCCGCGCGCGACCGGCCGGGCGTGCCGGTCGGCGTACGGACCAGGCGGCCCTTCGGCCGGGGTTCGACGGCCCGCCGCTCGCGGGCCGCCCGCGCCGTCGCCCGCGGCCGGGAGAAGGCGGTGAGTGCCGAGGCGAAGGTGCCGCCCGAGACGGTGCCGCCGGCCCGGACGAAGCCCTCCACCGCGAGCCGGCCCACCGGACCGCCGCGCCGCAGCAGTTCGTCGACCGTGAACAGCACCCCGAGGTCGTGCGGCACCGAGTCGAAGCCGCACGCGTGCACGAGCCGGGCGCCGGAGGCCACCGCGCGCTCGTGGTGCCGCAGGTACATCCGGTCGACGAACTCCGGCTCGCCGGTGAGGTCCACGTAGTCCGTGCCGGTCTCCGCGCAGGCGGCCACCAGGGGCTCGCCGTGCCACAGGTACGGGCCCACGGTGGAGACCACCACGCGCGCCGAGGCCGCGACCGCGCGCAGCGAGGCCCGGTCGGCCGCGTCGGCGACCAGCAGCGGAAGGTCCGCGCAGCGGGGGTCGACGGCGGCGAGCCGGGCCCGTACGGCGGCGAGCCGCTTCTCGTCGCGCCCGGCGAGCGCCCAGCGGCAGCCCTCGGGTGCGGCGCGGGCGAGGTACCCGGCGGTCAGCCCGCCGGTGAAGCCGGTGGCACCGAACAGGACGAGGTCGTACGGGCGCGGCGCGGCCATCACTGTCCCTACTCGCGGGTAATCGGGGTCGCCACGCTAGGAGCGGGCCGCGGCGCTGTCAACGACGGCGCCGCGGCCCGTTCCCGGCGGCCCGGTCTCAGTGCGCGATGCCGTCGATCAGCTCCTGGGCGCCCTGCCGCTTGAGCGCGAGCGCGGTCGAGGTGCCCAGGTCCTCCGGGCTCAGCGCGCCGGCCCACTCGTGGGCGTCCAGCACGCGCTTGCCGTCCGGGGAGAAGACCCGGCCGCGCATGGACAGCCGGCCGTCGTCGCCCGCGCGGGCGTAGCCGGCGATCGGCGCGTTGCAGTGGCCCTGCAGCACGTGCAGGAACATCCGCTCGGCGGCGGCCTCGCGCCAGGTCTGCGGGTGGTTCAGGCCCGCGACGGCCTCGACGGTGGCGGTGTCCTCCTCGCGGCACTGCAGCACCAGGATGCCCGCGCCGATCGGCGGACACATCGCCGACTCGTCCAGCACCTCGCTGATGCGCGCGGCCAGGCCGATCCGCTCCAGGCCGGAGACGGCCAGCAGCAGGGCGTCGGCCTCGCCCGCGTCGAGCTTGGCCAGCCGGCTGTTGGCGTTGCCGCGCATCGGCACGCAGGTCAGGTGCGGGTGCGAGGCGGCGAGCTGGGCGATGCGGCGCACCGACGACGTGCCGATCCGGGTGCCGGCCGGCAGCTCGTCCAGGGTGAGGCCGCCGGGGTGCACGAGCGCGTCCCGGACGTCGTCGCGCGCCAGGTAGGCGGCGAACACCGTGCCGGCGGGCAGCGGCCGGTCGGCCGGCACGTCCTTCAGGCAGTGCACGGCGAGGTCGGCCTCCCCGGCCAGCAGCGCGGCGTCGACCTCCTTGGTGAAGGCCCCCTTGCCGCCGAGCACCGCGAGGTCGCCCATCCAGCGGTCGCCGGACGTCGTCACCGGTACCACCTCGGTCCGCAGGCCTGGGTGCAGCAGGGCGAGTTCGGCGCGCACCCGCTCGACCTGCGCGAGCGCCATCGGGGAGGAGCGGGTGACGATACGGAGGGTGTCGGACATGCCCTCATGATAGGCCGTCAGGTCGGCCCCTCCGTCCGTGCCGGGCCGGGTCCGCCGCCCGACCAGCCGACCAGCACCACCGACGCCAGCGCGGCGAGCGCACACCACGTCGACGCGAACTCCAGCCGCCACAGGGCCGTGCACACCACCGCACCGACGCCCACGAGCACCCCCAGCAGGCGCAGGGTCCGGTCGGCGGCCGTCAGCAGCGCCCCGACCGTCGTCAGCAGGTAGCCCGCCGTGAGCAGCACCACCGGGCCGACCCCGACGGCGTACGCCAGGGTGTGACCGCGCGCCCGGGCCGTGACCGGGCCGCCCAGCACGGCCGCCGCCAGCGGCACCGCCACCGCCGCGCCCAGCGCGAGCGCCCAGGTGGCACGCCGCCGGGCCGGGCCCGGCGGGGCCGCGCACCGGACGCCGAACGGCACCAGCACCGGCAGCAGGGGGAGCGCGATGAACGCCCAGGCCGTCCGGGCCGCCGCGGCGGTGTCCGCGGCGACCCGCCCCTCCGCGCCCATCCACACCACCGCCTCCAGCAGCTGGTGCAGGCCGAGCACCAGCGGCAGGAGGGCGAGCGGCAGCCGCCGGGGATCGCGCACCCGGGCCAGGCAGGCCGCACCGAGGCCGGTCACGACGGCTCCGGCGACGACGTCCGCCTCCGCACTCCAGCACACCCGGGGCCACCTCCGGCCGGTCCGCCGTACGTTCGATGCCGGGCGCCGGGCGCGTGATGCCCGGTGCTTGATGCCTGATGCCTGATGCCTGATGCCTGATGCCCGGTGTTCTGTCCGTCCGCCGTCCGCCGTCGGCAGGTCAGGACGGCAGGTCAGGACGGCAGGTCGGCGAGGGTGTTCCAGAACATCAGCTCGTACGCCTGCAGCAGCTGACCGTAGCCGCGGCCCGTGCCGATCCGTGCGCCGTCGAGGCCCGCCGCCTCCAGGACGGCCACCGCGACCTCGTCCGCGGCCGGGTCGGGTGCGGCGAAGAAGTCGAAGAACGCGCAGTCGGCGTCGTCGAAGCCGTAGTGCCGTCGCAGGCCGCGTGCCACTGCGGCGCAGTAGCCGCCCCAGGTGGCGAAGTTGGCGGTCAGCGCGAGCACCACGCCGCCCGGGTCGCCGTTCAGTGCGAGCCACGCGACGTACGAGGGGTACGCCTGGCACCCCGGCAGTGCGCGGCGCGAGGCCACCTCGCGCGCGCCGAGGCCGCAGCGGACGGCGAACGCGTCGAGCAGGTGGAGGGCCTCGCCCTCGCCGTTCGCCAGCGCGGCGAACCAGTCGCCCGCCGGGGTGTCGGAGCACCGGGCGGCGAGTACGAGCAGACTGCGCCGGTCGCTCGTGAGGATGCGGTGCTGCTGAGCTGCGAGCTCCGCCAGGGCGGACAGCGGCGCCCGTCCGGCCTCGATCGCGGAGACCATGCGGTTCTCGCGCTGCCCGGGGGTGAGTTCCCTCCGCACGTCCTCCAGGACGCGGCGCGGGGTGCGGCCCATGGTCGTGCTCCCTTCCCGCTGCCCGTACGCCGGGTCGACGGCGGTCGTCGTGTGGTCAGCGTAGGCGCGGCCGGGGCCGGGGCCGGGGTGGCCGTCCCGGCGTGGCGCGACGCGACGCGACGCTGCAGGTCCGGTGCGGCCGCCGGTTCCTGGGAGCGCTCCCAGAGAGGGATTCGGACGGCCCGATGCCCGGCAGTCCTCCGTTCACTACTCGGCGCCCGAATGCCGGATTCGTCCTCCCGAATGCGCGAGCCGGGCCCAAATATTCAAGTCTTGAAGACTGTTGGGCGTATTGACGCAGTCTTCCGCCTCTGGCTTGATGATGGCGTCCAGCGGCACGGCTGCTCCTCTCGGGAGAAGAGCGACCCAGTCGCGTGGGAGCGCTCCCGCAGTGCCTCCTGCACCATCTCTGCAGCTCGCACCCTGTACGCCCCCACCCGCCCGGTGGCCGCCCACTCCCCCCGGCGGCGGCCACCGGACAGCCCCCAGAGAGGACGGGACCATGCGCCTTCAGCTGCCCCACCGGCTGACGCGCCGACTCGGCCGTACCGCCGCCGCGCTCGCCGCGGCGACGGCGGTCATCGCCGCACCCACCGGCCTGCAGGCCGCGCACGCCGACACGGCCGCCGCACCGGCGGCGGTCACCGCTGCCGCGGCCGGCGCCGGCTACTGGCACACGAGCGGCCGCCAGATCCTGGACGAGGCGAACCAGCCCGTCCGTATCGCCGGCATCAACTGGTTCGGCTTCGAGACCGGTAACTACGTCGCGCACGGCCTCTGGAGCCGTGACTACAAGAGCGTCATCGACCAGATCAGGACGCTCGGCTACAACACCATCCGGCTGCCCTACAGCGACGACATCTTCAAGGGCACCCAGCCGGCGAGCATCAACACCTCCGGCGGCATGAACGCCGACCTGGTCGGCCTCAACTCGCTCCAGGTGATGGACAAGCTGGTCTCCTACTCCGGCACCGCCGGCCTCAAGGTGATCCTCGACCGCCACCGGCCGGACTCCGGCGGACAGTCGGCGCTCTGGTACACCGCCGCCGTCCCCGAGTCGACCTGGCTCACCAACCTCAAGGCCATCGCCGCGCGGTACACCGGAAACTCCGCGGTCGTCGGCATCGACCTGCACAACGAGCCGCACGACCCGGCCTGCTGGGGCTGCGGTGACACCGCCACGGACTGGCGGCTGGCCGCCCAGCGCGGCGGCGAGGCCGTGCTCGCGGCCAACCCCAAGCTGCTGATCTTCGTCGAGGGCGTGCAGACCTTCAACGGCAGCTCCAACTGGTGGGGCGGCAACCTCCAGGGCGCCGGCCAGTACCCCGTCCAGCTGAGCGTCCCGAACCGCGTCGTGTACTCGGCGCACGACTACGCCACCAGCGTGGCCCAGCAGCCGTGGTTCTCCGACCCGTCGTTCCCCGCCAACATGTCGGCGATCTGGGACAAGAACTGGGGCTACCTCTTCAAGCAGAACATCGCGCCGGTCTGGGTCGGCGAGTTCGGCACGACCCTGCAGTCGACGATCGACCAGCAGTGGCTGAAGACCCTGGTGCAGTACCTGCGGCCGACCGCCCAGTACGGCGCCGACAGCATGAGCTGGACCTTCTGGTCGCTGAACCCCAACTCCGGTGACACCGGCGGCATCCTGAACGACGACTGGACGACGGTCAACACCACCAAGGACGCCTACCTCGCCGACATCAAGGCCCCGGCCTTCGGTGGTGGCGGCGGTGGTGGCGGCGGCGATGTGACCCCGCCGTCCGTCCCGGGCGGTCCCACCGTCACCGGCACCACCACGAGCAGCGTCTCGCTGTCCTGGACGGCCTCCACCGACGCCGTCGGCGTGGTCGGCTACGACGTCTACCGCGGCACCACCAAGGTCGGATCGCCGACCGGCACGTCGTACACCGACAGCGGGCTGACCGCGGCGACGGCGTACACCTACACCGTCCGCGCCCGGGACGCCGCGGGCAACGTCTCGGCCGCCTCGGCCGCCGTCACCGCCACGACCGCCTCCACCGGCACGAGCTCCGGCTGCGCCGCCGTGGTCACGCTCAACGACTGGGGCAGCGGCCTGACCGCCAACGTCACGGTCACCAACACCGGTACGGCGCCCACCAAGTCCTGGCGGGTCGCCTGGACGTGGCCGAGCGGGCTCAAGGTCTCCGGCAGCTGGAGCGCCACCGTCGTGCAGTCCGGCCAGACCGTGACCGCCGACAGCCTCGCCTACAACGGCGCTCTGCCGGCGGCCGGTTCGACCACCTTCGGCGTGCAGGCCACCCGTACGGGGACGGCCGACGCCGTCACCACGGCGACCTGCACCGCCACCTCCTGACCCGCGGTACGGGGCGGTGCACCTGGCCCGCCCCGTACCCGGCCCAACTCCGCCGCCCGGGAACCCTGTTCCCGGGCGGCGGCATGCCGTCCGCCCGCTCCGCCGGTCCGTTGCGCGGTCCGTCGCACCGGCCGGCTGGATACGTCATCAGGTTTTACCGAACGGTCGACCGATCGTCGCAGTCGGCCGGGTAGCGTCCCCGTCATCCGCCGATCGCACGGCGGGCCCTCCCGCGGTGCGGGAGCGGCCTGCGGAAGGGGCATGCCCATGAGTCCGATCACCGACCTCGCCGACGCCGCGTCCAGGCTTCCGGCCGCCTGGTCCTCCCACCTGCTGGGGCACGTCGGCACCACCGCCGTGAAGGTCCTCCGGATGGACGGGCGTGCGCTGCCGGACGAACGGCACGCCTGCACGGAACTGCTGCTCGTGCTCGACGGCCACCTGGAACTCGCCGTCGAGGACACCGAGGTGACGGTGCTGCCGGGCCAGATGTTCGAGGTGGCGGCGAACGTGCGGCACGCCGTCAGGCCCGGCAGCCGGGGCACGCTGGTGGTCGTGGAGGTCTTCGGGAACTGACCCCGGCGGCAGGCCCGCCGCCGGGCGGCGGTCTGCGGGGCCGGGGCCGGACGGGCCGTTCCGCGGCGTCCTCCGCGCGGCGCGCCCGCCGGAGCCCGGTCTCCTGTTTACGGTGGGCCGGTGAACCGTCCTGTCGCGCGGGAGACCGCACCGCAAGGCCCGGAACCCGCGACCGCCCGTACGGACTACACCGGGGCCGTCTACGGGTCGCTCCTGGCGGCGTCCGTGGTCGCCACCGCGGGGGCCGCCGGTGAGTTCCCGCGGCTGCAGCTGGTCGTCCTGCTGCTCGTCACCGGGCTCGTGTTCTGGGCGGCGCACGTCTACGCGCGCCTGGCCGGTGAGCGGTTCGTCGGGCAGGCGACGCCCTGGTCGGAGGTCCGCATGGTCGCCCGGCACGAGTGGTCGATCGTCGAGGCGGCCACGCTGCCCGCCGCCGCGATCGCCCTGGGTGCGGTGTTCGGCCTCGACCTCGACACCAGCGGCTGGATCGCGCTCGGCGTCGCCGTCGCACAGATGGTCGGCTGGTCGTGCCTCGGTGCCCGCAAGGCGGGTGCTTCACGCCGGCAGGTCGTGCTGGAAGGGCTGGTCAATCTCGTGCTCGGCCTGGTCATCGTCGCCGCCAAGGGCGCGCTGTCCCACTGAGCACGGCCGGTGGGGCCGTCCCGGGGTCCGAACCCCGTCAGCCCGTGCCCGGTGCCGCGATCGGGAAGGTGCCGCGATCGGGAAGATGGAACGACCGGGAAGGTGGAACGGCCGGGCGCCGCACGGAACCGGTGTGCGTGCGGCGCCCGGAAGCGGCCCGGGTGGGTGGAGTCCGGGCCGCTCGGGGAAGGGTGGTCAGTGGCCGCCGGGAGTCGGCAGGTTGAACTTCAGGGCCGGCGAGGCGGCGGCCGCGAGGCCGTGCGCCTGTGCGGGCCACCACACGCCGGCGGCCGGGTCGGCGGCGCCGTACTCGGGGTCGATGCCGCCGGTGGTGCCGCGGGTGCAGGAGCCGTCCGACTCGCCCGGCACCTTGATCCAGAGGAACGCGTCGAGGAGCGGGGTGCGGGTGTCCGCGGTCGGGCGGGTGCCGAGGCCGCGGGCGGGCGGGTTGCACCAGGTCTGGGCGTCCGGGTAGGTCGCGGTCGGGGTCCAGGGGCCCTGGCCGTTGCGGCTGGTGTCGACGACGAAGTGCGGCAGTGCGGCGTCGGCGGGCACGTGCGCGGTGTACCACGCGTCGGCGTCGGCCTGCGGCCAGTACTGGTTGGCGCAGTCGTCGGCCACGGCGCCGGGGGTGTTGGTGAGGTACCAGGAGCACTTGGCGATCTGCGTGCCGTAGCGCACGAGGTCGGCGTCCTTCTGGTAGTTGGAGACGTTGAGGAAGAAGCCCTGCGCGCGGTTGACGCCGCCGTCGACGAGGAGCTTCGCCATGGTGCCGGTGTTCTGCCAGCCGCTGTGGCCGGCGTCGAGGTAGACGGCGGCGCGCGGCTGCCGGGCGAGCCGGTCGACGGCGCCGTTGATCTCGGCGAGGCGGTCGGCCTGCTGCTGGGCGGTGCCGCCGCAGAACGTCGGGCTGAGGGCGAGGCCGTCCGGTTCGAGGACGACGACGGTCTGCCGGTTGCCGATGCCCTTGGCGAGGCCGTCGATCCAGGCGGCGTACTCGGACGAGTTGGAGGCGCCGCCCGCGGAGTACTGCGAGCAGTCGCGGCCGGGCACGTTGTAGGCGACGGCCACCGGCACCTGGTGCTGCCGTGCGGCGCGGCTCTGCAGGTCGGCCATCGCGGTGGTGGTCTCCTGCGGGGTGGCCGTGCCGTTGAACCACTGCGCCACCGGGTACGAGGCCATCTTCGCCATGGCGAGGGCGTTCGTGTAGTCGCCGGCCTTCAGGTCGGTGACGGCCTGGTGGGCGGCCTTGCTGTCGAGGTCGACGTAGAACGAGGCGCCGGGGGCGGGAGCGCGGCCGGGGCCCTGGGCCGGTGCGGCGGACGCGGTGGCGGGCAGACAGCAGACCGCGGCGGTGGCGACGGCGGCGCTCGCGGCCGCGATACGACGGCTGGGGCGTGTCACAGGGGCTCCTCGGGGTGGGCGGGCGGGGGCTGCGGGTGCGTGGGCGTCAGGTCCGGCGGTGGGGCTATATGTGGGAGCGCTCCCATTAAGTCCTGTTCGTCCGGGCCGTGCCGAGCTTCTCCGGTGGGGTGGAGCGCGGCATGCTGAGCGTAAATCCCGCAGAAGATGCGGTGGATGGTGATGCGAAGGCAGTTGTAGTCGGAGCCTCCTGAGCCGTCAAGGCTCTGCGCAGGATGGGCCGTTAATTGCGGGAGCGCTCCCGCATGCTGGATGCGGGAGCGGGTGCGGGCCGCCTCGACCGGACCGCTTCACGGACTGCGGGCCGGGCCGGACGGCCGGTGCCGGCACGCGCGCCGAGGCCGCCGGCACTCCGGGGGTCCGGGGTGCCGACGGCCTCGTGGGTTCGTCGGGCGGGCTCAGCCGATCTTGAGCACCTGGCCGGGCTTGATGAGGTCGGGGTCCTCGCCGATGGTGGTCGAGTTGCCGCTGTAGACGTTCTTCCAGCCGCCCAGCTTGTGGTTGGCCGAGATGTCGGAGAGCGTGTCGCCCGCCGCCACCGTGTAGGTGTCCGGCTCGGCGGCCGGCGGAGCCTCCGTCACCGTCGTGGCGGGAGCGCCCGGGTCGGCCGACTCCGCGGCGCCGGACGGGTCGGTGCCGGTGGCCGGTGCGGTCCCGTCGGTGGCGGGCAGGCCGGTCGCGGGCGCCCCGGTGGCCGGCGTGCCCGTGACCGGCGTGTCGGTGGTGGGCGTGGTGCCGGTGCCCGGCAGGGTGCCGGTGCCGTCCGTCGGGGCCGGCGGCGTGGTGACCGGTGCGGTCGGCGTGCCGGCGTCCTGGCCGGGCAGGACGGTGCCGGGCGTGCCCGTGGTGGTGGTCGGGGCGGAGGGGCTCGCCGTGACGGCGGTGTGCGCCTCGTAGACCGCCTGGCTGGTGGTCCAGTACCAGGCGCCGTCCACCTGGTACCAGTAGATGCCGTTGGCGTCGCGGCCCTGCATGCCGGGGAACACCGGGGCGGAGCTCCGGCTGCGGCTCTCCGTCACCGTCGTGGTGGCGGTCGGGGCGGGGGTCGCCGAGGCGGTGGCGGTGGGCTCGGCGGCCTCGGGCCGGCCCTCCCCGGTGAGCCCGGCGGTGGTGGCGCAGCTGCCCCAGGTGCGGGCACCGCGGTCGGCGAGCACGCGCTCGGCGACCGTGATCTGCTCCTCCTTGGTGGCGTGGTCGGGGGAGGCGCCGTAGGGGCTGCCGCCGTAGGCGACCCAGGTGTCGAGGTCGAGCTGGAGGCCGCCGTAGGAGCCGTTGCCGGTGGCCCGGCTCCAGTCGCCGGCGCTGGCGCACTGGGCGACGGCGTCCCAGGTGGTGACGGGGGCCGCGTGGGCGCTGGTGGCGGCCAGGAGCGGTATGGCGAGGCCTGCGCCGGCCACACCGGCGGCCGACACGGCGCGCTCGGTCTGGGTGGGGCGGCGGTGGCGGCCCGAGCCGATGAAACCCATCGAGTTCCCTCTCCGCACGCCTGCGAGGTGAGCTGTCGGGTTCGGACCGGGAGGTGGCCCGGCCGCGCGGACGCGGCTTCACCCCAAGCCGTCGGGGACGGCGACGAGTCGTGGGTCCCCCGTCCCTGCCCAGGTTCTGGTCGATGACCCGGTGGGCGCGGTGGGCAGGGTTCGGCGTGCCGCGCTTCGGGCGCCCGTGCTGTGGCGGGCTGATCGGAGATTAGAGGGATCGTCACCTCGATAACAAGCCAGCATCCCGACCATCACACAATCATCACCAGTGCTGTCCCGTCACCGTGCCGCATTTCGGCCGGGCGGCCCGGGATCCGGGGCGGCGGCCCCATGGGTGCGCACGGCCGCGCCACAGGTGAGGCGGCGTCGGACGGGCCGTGGCGGCCCGATCGGGCGGCCGCCGGAGGCGTCCGGCAGCGCCTCCCGGGGCGTGCGCAGGATGCGTGGGGATTGTGCAGGGTGACACGGCGGAAAATGCGCCTATTGCGCTCCCCATTCCCGTGGAATTCACCGCGGGGAATTCCGGCGTCACCCGTCCGGCGCCCGCGGCGGCATTCACGCGGGGAGCGGTCCGGGCGCGCCGGGGCCTGCGGTCGGGGGCTCATCGCCACACGAACGAATGTCCGAGCGGAGTGCCGCGCCGCCGGTGGGGCGGCCGGTGCGGGTGCCGGTGCGCGACCGGTTCGTGGCGGAACGGTTCGTCCGCACCCGAGCGCGAGGGCGCCGCCACCAGGGGCGTCGCGGGGCCGCGGACCGCCGTGACGCCGTCGCGGGGCCGATCGCCCCGGCAGGTCTCCGGCCGGGCGGCCCCGACCGCGGCAGGCCTCGCCCGGCGTGAGCGGGCGGTGGCCGAGGGCGACGCCGCCCGCGGTGCCGGCCTCCCGGGGCCCGCCCGGCCCTGCGGGCCCTCAGGCGGTCGGGCGGTCGGGCGGTCGGGCGGTCCGGCGGTCGGGCGGTCAGGGGTTCTTCCGGGCCCCGCCGTCCGCGCGGCCGCGCAGACCGAGCGTGACCGCCACGGCCGCCAGCAGCACCGGTACGGCGACCACCCGCAGGCCCACGGCCGTCGCGGCCGCGAACTCCGCCGCCCCGGAGCCGCCGTGGACCCCGCCGGGGCCGAGCCGGGCGGTGAGCACCGTGCCCACCACCGCGACGCCCAGGGCCGCGCCGAACTCCCGGGCCGCGGTGTTCAGCCCCGCCCCCAGCCCGGCCTGCCGCGGCGGCAGCTCCGACATCACCGCGTGGGTCAGCCCGGGGGCGCAGAGGCCCAGGCCGGCGGAGAGCACCAGCAGCCAGACCGCGTACAGCGGGTACGGGGTGGCCGGTCCGGCGGTCGACATGCCGAGCAGCCCGGCGCCGATCAGCGCCAGCCCGCCCCCGGCGACGAACCGCACGCCGTGCCGGGCCTGCAGCCGGACGGCGAGCCGGGGCACCAGGGCCATGCCGACCGTGAGCGGCACGATCGCGAAGCCCGTCCGCGCCGGCGAGTAGCCCTTGACGTACTGCAGGAACTGCGCGTTGACGAAGAACAGCGCGAACAGGCCGAAGAAGGACGCGGCGGTGCCGAGTGCTGCCGCCCGCAACCTGCGGGAGGCGAACAGTCGCGGGTCGACCAGGGGGTGGCGCGCGGTCAGGGCGTAGCGGGTGAAGCCGGCCAGCAGGGCCGCGCCCGCCGCGAAGCCCCCGAGCACGTGGGCCGAGGCCCAGCCGCGCGACGGGCCCTCCACGATGCCGTACAGCAGGGCGCCCGTGCCCGCGGTGAGCAGCACCGAGCCGAGCGGGTCGGGGGCGGCGGGGTGCCGGGGGAGCCGGGGGACGGTGCGCAGCACGGCGGCGGCCAGCACGGCCGCGAGCGGTGCCATCGCCCAGAACAGCGCCTCCCAGGGCAGGTACTGGGCGACCAGGCCGCCGCCGAGGTTGCCGACGAGGCCGCCGAGCCCGATGGCGAGGGTCCAGGAGGCGAGGGCCTTCACGCGGTGCCCGGGGCCGGCGAGTTCGGTGAGCACCGACATGGTGGCGGGCATGATCAGCGCCGCGCCCGCGCCGGAGACCGCGCGCCCGGCGACGAGCACCGCCACCGAGCCGAGCGGTCCGGCGGCGGCGCTCAGGCAGGCGCCGCCCGCGAACAGGGCGAGTCCGGTGAGCAGGGCGGGCCGCCGCCCGTAGCGGTCGCCGCACGCGCCCGCCGGGATCAGCAGGCCGGCGAAGACGAGGACGTACGCGTCGACCGTCCACAGCAGCCCGGTGGCGGACGGATGCAGGGCGGACGCGGCGAGCCGGGGGAGCAGCAGGTTGATCGCGGCGACCATGCCCTGTGCGACGAGCACGCAGGCGCACATCGTGAGCAGGGTCGGCCGGCGCAGCGCGGCAGGGCCGGGCGGTGGCGGGGCGGTGGCGGGGCCGTGCGGGGCGGACCGGCCGGGGGCGGGCATGGGCAAGGGAGCTCCTCCGGGAGCGGGCGGGTGTGGGTTCCCGTTCACGGTAGGGCGGGTGTGGGATTGTCTCCAGTGCAAGTTTCGCAAGAGAGGAATGCGTCCCGTGCAATCCGGAATGGACCTGAACCTGCTGGCCGCGCTCGACGTGCTCGTCGAGGAGTCGAGCGTCTCCGGGGCCGCGGCCCGGCTCCACCTCTCCGAGCCGGCCATGAGCCGCACCCTGGGACGGATCCGCCGGGCCCTCGGGGATCCGGTGCTCGTCCGGGCGGGACGCGGCATGGTGCCCACACCGCACGCGTTGGCGATCCACGCGGAGGTCCGGGCGGTCGTCGAACGCGCCCGCGGGCTGTTCACCGCGGCCGGGCGCGTCGACCTGCGCGCGCTCGACCGCACCTTCACGGTGCTCGCCCACGAGGCCTTCGCCGCCGCGCACGGCGCCGCACTCCTCGCCCGCACCGCGGCGGAGGCGCCGGGGGTGCGGCTCCGCTTCCTCGGCGAGAGCCACCTGGACGCGCCGAGCCTGCGCGACGGGGCCGCCGACCTGGAGGTCGGCGTGATCGACACCACCGCGCCCGAGGTCCACGTCGAACTGCTCCACGAGGACACCATGCTGGGCGTCGTCCGCCCCGGGCACCCGCTGCTCGACGGCCCGGTCACCCCCGCCGCCTTCGCCGCGGCCCGGCACGTCGGGGTCTCCCGGCGCGGCCGGCTGACCGGTCCGATCGACGCCGCGCTCGCCGAACTCGGCCTCGCCCGGACGACGGTGGGCACCCTCGCGACGTACCCGGCGGCGCTGTTCGTGCTGCGCTCGACCGACCTGGTCGGCCTGGTCACGACCCGCAGCCGGGACCTCGCCGACGCGCTCGGCCTGGTGACCTTCGAGATCCCGCTCGCCCTGCCCACGCTGCCGATCGGCCTGGCCTGGCACCCGCGGCACGACGCCGACCCGGCCCACGCGTGGCTGCGCGCCTGTGTCCGCGAGCGGCTGTCGGCGACGCCGTGACGGCATCGGTGCCGTGACGGGGGCGGTGCCTCCCGCGGCGGACCTGCGGCGGACCTGCGGCGGACCCGCGGCGGATCCGTGGCGGTGGGGCAGCCCGACCGGGCGGTCAGGTCGGCAGGGGCGGCAGGTCCTCGGCGGTGATCGCCCGGTCCTCCGGGCAGATCGGGGCGGGGAGTTCGTCCCGGCCGGTCAGGTAGCGGTCGACGGCGGCGGCGGCCGCGCGGCCCTCGGCGATGGCCCACACCACGAGCGACTGCCCGCGGCCGGCGTCCCCGGCGACGAAGACGCCGTCGGGGCCCGCCGCGAAGCGGTGGTCCCGGGCGAGGTTGCCGCGGGCGTCCAGGCCGATGCCCAACTGCCCGGCGAGGACGGCGCCGTGGTCGGGGCCCGTGAATCCGAGGGCGAGCAGCACGAGGTCGGCGGCGAGGGCCTGTTCGGTGCCGGGCACCGGTGCCCGGCTGCCGGGGGCGGCCTCGGCGAAGCGGACGGCCCGGACCCGCCCGGCCGGGTCGGTGTCGAAGCGGACGGTGGCGGCGGCGTAGGCGCGGATGTCGTGCTCGTCCGGACGCGGGGGCCACAGCTCGCCGGCCTCCTCGTGGGAGGTGGTCTCGTGGCGGACCTTCGCGTGGACGGGCCAGGGCTGGGCGTTCGGGCGGGCCGTCGGCGGCCGCGGATTGATGTCCAACTGCCTGACGTCCAGAGCCTCCTGCCGTACGGCGGTGCCGACGCAGTCCGCGGCGGTGTCGCCGCCGCCGATGACGACCACGTGCCGTCCGCGGGCGTCGACCGGCGAGACGGGCAGGTCGCCGGCCACCACCCGGTTGGCCAGCGGGAGATACTCCATGGCCTGGTGCACGCCTGCGGACTCCCGTCCGGGCACCGGGAGTTCGCGCCAGGAGGTGGCTCCGACGGCGAGCACCAGCGCGTCGCAGCGGGTCCGCAGCGCGTCCGCGGGGAGGTCGCTGCCCACGGTCACCCCGGTACGGAACTCCGTTCCCTCCGAGCGGAGCTGGTCGATGCGGCGGTCGAGCCGGTGCTTCTCCAGGCGGAAGTCGGGAATGCCGTAGCGCAGCAGCCCGCCGACCCGGTCGGCGCGTTCGTAGACCGTCACGGAGTGTCCGGCGCGGGTGAGTTGCTGGGCGGCGGCGAGCCCGGCCGGTCCGGAGCCGACCACGGCCACCGTGCGGCCGGTGGTGCGCGCCGGACGCCGGGGCTGCTCCAGCCCGTGCTCCCAGGCGTGGTCGGCGATGGCGAGTTCGATGTTCTTGATGGTCACCGCGTCGGCGTTGATGGCCAGCACGCAGGCGCTCTCGCAGGGTGCGGGGCAGAGCCGGCCGGTGAACTCCGGGAAGTTGTTGGTGGCGGAGAGCCGTTCCACCGCGTCACGCCAGTCGTCGGCGGAGACCAGGCGGTTCCACTCCGGGATGAGGTTGCCCAGCGGGCAGGCCTGGTGGCAGAACGGCAGCCCGCAGTCCATGCAGCGGGAGGCCTGGCCGCCGACGATGGGCAGCAGCGCCCGCGGCCGGTAGACCTCGTCCCAGTCGTGCACACGGGCCGCGACGGCCCGCCGCTCGCGGAGGAGGCGCGGTGTCCTCAGGAACGCGGGGTCGGCCATCGTCGGCCTCCGGCGGTGCGGTCCGGCTGGTGACGGGGGGAGCGGCGACGGTGGGCAGCCGGGAAGGCGTGCGCGCGGGGCCGTGTGGCCACCGTACGCCTGCCCCTGCGGCTGCGGCAACGGAGGCAGCCGCAGGTCACGGGCCCCGCCGCCGGGTGCGTCCGCCGCAGGCGTTTCGGCAGCCGGACCGCGGCGGCCGCGGGAGCCGCGCGGGTCTCTCGACCGTCGAGAGACCCGGGGGTGGGACAATGGAGCCGGCCCGTGGCCCGGCGCTAGGCTGGGGCGTTCCCGCCGTGCTGTCGAGAAGGTGAAAGTGTCCGACCAGGAGTCGACCCCGCCCCCGCCGGGGACACCGGACAGCCCCGGGACACCGGACAGCAGGGCCTTCGGCCGCCTCCTGCAGGGCCTCGCCTCCGAGATGAACCTGCTCGGCCACGGATTCGCCGCCGCCCACGGCCTGCACGCCACCGACGTCCAGGCGCTGCTGGCGATCCTCCGCGGCTCCACCGGCGTCACCGGCCCCGCCACCCCGGGCCGGCTGCGCGAGGAGCTCGCCCTGACCTCCGGCGCCGTCACCGCGGTGCTCGACCGGCTGGAGCGGGCCGGCCACATCCGCCGCAGCCGCGACGGCGCCGACCGGAGGCAGGTCCACCTGCACTACAACCCCGGGGCGAGCCGGATGGCCGCCGAGTGGTTCGGGCCGGTCGCCGCGTGCACGGACGCCGTCGCCGCCGAGTTCGACGCGGACGAGCTGCGCACCGTCGCCCGCTTCCTCGACCGCATGACGACGGGCCTGGAGGAGCTCCGGCACGCGCGCCGCGAGGACGGCGGGACCGCCCTCCCCGCTGCGGCCGGCCTCCCCCGGCGCGCGGACGCCCCCGCGGCCCCCGCGGAGGCCCCGGACGCCTCCGCGGCCGCCGCGGGTGCGGCCCGTTCGGATGCGTCCGACAGCGGCACGGGTGCCGGTGCCGGCGATTCGGATTCGGAGCCTCCGATTCGCATATGACGAACCGTAGCGGGTAAGTCACTCCCAGTGATTGACAGGTGCGCTGCGACGCGGCGGCCCGGCACCGGGAGGCGACGATGGCAACGGTCTTCAACGCGGACTTCGGATCGAACCGGCAGTGGGTGGCGGGGCGCACCAGCGCCTATCCCCGCATGGGGCCCACCAACCGGAGCGACCACAAGCTCGACCACCTCGTCCCCGCCTACTGCCCCGGCGGCGAGTTCGTCGCCACCCGGCTGGCCGGCGGCGACCTCTGGGACTGCAACCTGCTGACCACCGAGGGCAGCCCCGACAACTTCCAGCTGCTGCCGGGGGACACCCTCCTGGCCCGCGTCACGCTCCCGACCGGCCTCGGCGCCTGGCCCGCGATCTGGACGTGGCGTGACGGCGGCAACGAGATCGACGTCTTCGAGTACCACCCCGACAACCCCGACCTGCTGGAGGTCTCCAACCACGTCCGCGGCGGGTACCGGTACTGGCACGGCGGCGCGGTCGGCATAGCCCCCGGCGCCACCGTCAACCTGCGGACCGTCTTCGGCCGCCGCTCCGTCGACTGGTACGCCAACGGCGTCTCCGTCCACTCCGACCGGCGCGGGGTCGGCAGCGCCTGGCACGCCCACCTGATCGTCAACCTCTCGGTCTCCGACGGCACCTACCACCCGCGGCCCCCCGCGACCGGACCCGGCCGGCTCTCCTGGACCTGCCACAGCCTCACCGTCGAACGCTGAACGGACCGCTCCCCGGCCGTCCCGGCCGTTCTTACGCGTCGAACGGGCGGCCCCGGGGCGTCGCCGCGGACGCCCGCCAGGGCTCAACCGGTTAAGCCCAGGGCGCCGCGGTACCGGCGCGCGTCCGGCCTCCCCGACCGTCTCCTGCCTCAAGCGGTTCGTGGACACGGGCCCGGCACGGAGCCTAGATTGGGCACCGATCTTCGCGCCGCGAGCGGGCGCACGGAGCCGATCGACGGGCGGGTACGCCCACGGAGGGGCGGGCGATGAGCCGGGACAGGTCCGACATCAGGCGCGTGACCATCCGGGACGTCGCCGTCCGGGCCGGCGTCTCCACCGCCGCCGTCTCCCTCGCCCTCAACGACCGGGCCGGCGTCTCCGCCGCGACCCGGGAGCGGATCCTCGCCACCGCCCGCGAGCTCGGCTGGACGCCCAACACCGCGGCCAGGTCGCTCTCCGGCCAGCAGGTCGACACCATCGGCCTCGTGCTCGCCCGGCCCGCCCCCATGCTGGGCCGGGAACCCTTCTTCATGGACTTCATCGCGGGCGTCGAGAGCGTCCTCGTCGAACGCCGCTGCTCGCTGCTGCTCCGGCTGGTGGGCACCGTGGAGGAGGAGATCGAGGTCCAGCGCGAGTGGTGGCAGGGCCGCAGGGTCGGCGGCTCGCTGCTGGTCGACGTCCGGGTCGACGACCCCCGGATCGAGGCCCTCTCCGCGATCGGCCTGCCCGCCGTGGCCGTCGCCCACCCCTCGCTCACCGGGCCGTTCACCTCCGTCTGGACGGACGACGGCACCGCGGTCCGCGAGGCCGTCCGCTACCTCGCCGCGCTCGGACACCGGCGCATCGCCCGGGTGGGCGGCCCGGCCGGCCTCGGTCACAGCGCCATCCGCAGCCGCGCCTTCGCCGAGGTCGCGGAGGAGCTCGGCCTGGAGGAGGCGCCCACGCTCGCCGCCGACTTCTCCGGCGAGGGCGGTTCCCGTGCCACCCGTACGCTGCTCTCGGCCGTCCGCCGGCCGACCGCGATCGTCTACGACAACGACGTGATGGCCGTCGCCGGCCTGTCCGTCGCCGCCGAGATGGGCCTGCGCGTGCCGCAGGACCTCTCCCTCCTGGCGTGGGACGACTCGCAGCTGTGCGAACTCGTCCGGCCCCGCCTGTCGGCGATGAGCCACGACGTCTTCGGGTTCGGCGCCCAGGCCGCCCGCTGCCTCTTCGAGGTGCTCGCCGACGGTGAGGCTCCGTCCCGCCCGGCCCCTGCACCCGTCCTCGTCCCGAGGGAGTCGACCGCCCCGCCCGGCGGCGGCCGCTGACACCGGCCGTACGCCCTGCGGAGGGCGGACCGAAGGCCCTTCCCTCCGGACGCCCCGGGGACGAGTCTGGAAGTGTCGGCGGGCCGGCCCGGCACCCGCCGCGCACCGAGGGAGGCCGTCATGAACACCCCGACACCCGCGATCCTCGTCACCTACGGCAGCAGGCACGGCGCGACCGCCGGGATCGCGGAGGAGATCGCCGACGCGCTGCGCGAGGACGGCTTCGCGCCCGCCGTCGTGCCCGCGCGCGAGGTCACCGACGTCACGCCCTACGACGCCGTGGTGATAGGCGGCTCGCTGCACGCCGGCCACTGGAACCACGACGCCCTGCGGTGCGCCCGCCGCAACGCCGCCGCGCTCGCCGAACGCCCGGTCTGGTTCTTCAGCAGCGGCCCGCTCGACACGACCGCCGAGCAGGAGGACCTCGCCCCGGTGCCCGGCGCGGCCCACGCGATGGCGCAGGTGCACGCCCGCGGGCACGTCACGTTCGGCGGCTGCGTCACCGCCGACACCCCCGGCGTGGTGGCCCGGGTCCTCGTCCGTTCCGGGCGGGCGGGCGACTTCCGCAACCCGCCGCGCATCCGCCGCTGGGCCCACCGGGTCGCGGGCGAACTCCGGGCCCACCCCGGGCCGGCCGCCGCGCCCGACCACGCCGACGCGTGAGCAAGCGGCCACGACCACCGCTGTGGTGATCCACGGCGGACGGCGCTCCGGGCCCGCCCGGTGGCGGCCGGGCGCGGCCGCGCCCCCCCCGGGGGGGGCGGGGCCCCTGCCCCCCCCCGCCGCCGCGGCACCCCGTCCGTGCGTGCCGGTGGACCCGGCACGCACGGACGGGACGCGCCGCCGGGGTCAGGGGGTGTGGACCACGGGCCGGGCGGGGGCCGTCATGCCGTCGCCGAGGAAGAACCCGGTGTGCGGCGGCTGGTTGTAGGCGGTGTTCTGCCAGGCCACCGCGGTCCGGTAGGTGGTGTCGTGCATCAGGGTGGTGATCCGGCGGTCGGTCTGCACCGGGGTCGAGTAGATGCGCAGCGCGGTGTTGTCGGTGGTGGCCCAGACGACCTCCTCGCGCCAGTCGCCGAGGATGTCGCCGGAGAGGGCGGGGGTCGACTTGGTGCTGTTGTTGGCGTGCACCCCGGCGGCGGTCAGCAGTCGGGTGTCGCCGCCGGTGCCGTACTTGTCGATGTGGGTGCCGTCGAGGAGTTCACGCACCGGGTCGGCGTCCCACCAGGCGAGGAAGTTCGTCGAGCCGGGCTTGCGGCCGATGTTCCGGCCCTTGGTGTCGAGCAGCCCGTCCACGGCGGAGGACCAGGACTCCGCGCCGGCGCTGCCCGCGTACACGTCGTCGGAGACGCCGCGGCCGTTGTCGCAGCCGCAGGAGGCGTTCTGCCAGATGATCTGGCCGGTGCGGGCGTCGGCCATCCAGGCGGCGGGCTTGCTGGTGTCCTCGTCGACCTTGAAGACCTCCAGCCCGGCGCGGGCCGGGTCGAGGTCGCCGACGTGCAGGGTGTCGCCGTGGCCGTTGCCGGTGTTCCAGAGCTTGGCGCCGTTGTCGTCGATCGCCATCGAGCCGTAGACGATCTCGTCGCGGCCGTCGCCGTCGACGTCGGCGACCGAGAGCTGGTGGTTGCCCTGGCCCGCGTAGGCGCTGTTGCCGCTGGTGCTGGTGTCGAACTTCCAGCGCTCGGTGAGCTTTCCGCCACGCCAGTCCCAGGCGGTGATGACGGTGCGGGTGTAGTAGCCGCGGGCCTCGATCAGGGACGGGCGCTGCCCGTCGAGGTAGGCGGTGCCGGCGAGGAAGCGGTCGACCCGGTTGCCGTACGAGTCGCCCCAGGCGGAGACGGTGCCGCGCGGCGGGTCGTAGTCGACGGTCTGCATCGCGGCGCCCGTCAGGCCGTTGAACACCGTGAGGTACTCGGGGCCGGTGAGCACGTAGCCGGAGGAGTTGCGGTGGTCGGCGGTGGAGCTGCCGATGACCCTGCCGGTGCCGTCGACGGTGGCGTCGGCGGTCTTCGCGGCGATCTCGGCACGTCCGTCGCCGTCGTAGTCGTACACCTGGAACTGCGTGTAGTGCGCCCCGGAGCGGATGTTGCGGCCCAGGTCGATGCGCCAGAGGCGGGTGCCGTCGAGCCGGTACGCGTCGAGGTAGGTGTTGTCGGTGACACCGGACTGCGAGTTGTCCTTGGCGTTGGTGGGCTGCCACTTGAGCACGAACTCGTAGGTGCCGTCGCCGTCGAGGTCGCCGACGGAGGCGTCGTTGGCCTCGTACGCGGCGGACGGCGGCTGGATCGGCACGTCGCGGTAGCCGCTGCCGAACGCCAGCGAGGCCGGGGAGGCCGCTTGTTCGGTGCCGCCGACCACGGCGCGCACGGTGTAGGAGGCGGTGGCGGCCGCGCCGGCGTCGAGCAGGTCCGTCCCGCCGGTCAGGGGTGCGGAGTTGACCTTGGTGGTGCCGCGGTAGACGTTGAAGGCGACGCCGTCCGGGTCGGTGGCGAGCCAGCGCCAGGAGACGAGGTTGCCGGTGCTGCCGTGCACGGAGACGAGACCGCGGTCGAGCTTCTCGACCTGCCGTCCGCCGGTGCCCGCGGTCGGGCTGGTGGACGGCGACGGCGACGGGCTCGGCGAGGTGCTCGCGGTGGGGCTCGGGGACGCGGCGGCGCCGGTGCACAGCACGCCGTTCAGGGTGAACGAGGCGGGTGCCGGGTTGGCGGTGCCGGTGAGCGAGCCGTTGAAGCCGAACGAGGCCGTGCCGCCGGTCGCGACCGTGCCGTTGTACGAGACGTTCTTCGCGGTCACCGCGGCCGTGCCGAGGGTGACGTCGGCGTTCCACGCCTGGGTCACCTGCTGGCCGCCGGTGTAGGTCCACTGCAGGCTCCAGCCCGACAGTGCGTCACCGAGGTTGGTGATGACGACGTTCGCGCCGAAGCCGCCGGACCACGTGTTCGTGACGCTGTAGTCGACCCGGCAGCCGGCGGCTGCCGCGCCGGCGGTGTGCACGGCGAGTCCGGTGCCGGCACCGGCGAGCACGACGGCCCCGGCCAGGGCGGCGTACCTGCGGCGGACTCTCCGACGGCTGTGCTGGGACATCTGCGCCTTCTCTCGGACGGGGGCGACGGGCGGGTGCGGCCGCGTCGTCCCAGGTCGCCGCCGCACCGCCGGAGGTTGCCGTCGTCGGAGGACCGCGTTCCCGGGCGTGCCGGGCAGGTGGCGTCCGTCCCCGACCGCACCGGGTGGTGGCGGCGGGTGGTCCGGCCGCGGCCCCGAGGGGGGAATGCACCATCCGCGATCCGCGGGATGCGTGGAACGCCCATGAGGGAAGGGGCTGTTGTGCGTAGCGCCACTCTCGCCCGGTTGAGCGCGCGGTGTCAACATTCGCGTCGCTCGCCGATGGACGGCCGCCCGCTGCCTGCTGCCCGTCCGCCGCCCCTCCGTTGCCCGGTCGTCGTCCGCTCGTCGTCCGCCGACGGACCGCCGTGGCCGGGCGGGGATCACCCGGCCACGGTCGGCCGGGCCCGCTGAGGGCTGCGGGCTGAGGGCTGTGGGCCGCGGGCGCTCAGCGCCCGCGCGGGGCGTACATGATGACGGCGACGCCGGCCAGGCAGACCAGGGCGCCTGCCACGTCGTAGCGGTCCGGCCGGTACCCGTCCACGGCCATGCCCCAGGCGAGCGAGCCCGCGACGAAGACGCCGCCGTACGCGGCGAGGATACGGCCGAAGTCGGCGTCGTCCTGCAGGGTGGCGACGAAGCCGTACGCGCCGAGGGCGACCACCCCCGCGCCGATCCACGCCCAGCCGCGGTGCTCCCGGGTGCCCTGCCACACCAGCCAGGCCCCGCCGATCTCCAGCAGGGCGGCGAGCAGGAACAGCAGGACGGAACGCACGACGGTCATGCGGTGACCCTACGCGCGGCGCCGCCGGCCCGGGCCCCCCGGCTCCGGACCGGCGGCGCCGGTGGCGGCAGGTCAGGCCGCGGTCGCCACGGCAGTGCGGCGGTCCTTCAGGAAGACGCCGAGCGCCACCACCGCCGTCGCGGCGGCGAGCACGCCGACGGCGGCGGCCAGCCCGCCGAGCGGCTTCGAGAGGCCGAGCAGCACCAGCGGGCAGACGAACTCGCCGAGGAAGAAGGCCGCCGTCCACAGGCCGGTGCCGCGGCCGCGGTCGGCGTGGTCGAGCAGGGCCATCGCACGGGTCAGCAGCAGCGGCAGCAGCACGCCGGTGCCCACGCAGTTGACGACCGCTCCGACGACCAGCAGCGGTGCGCCGCCGGCCACGCTCATGACCGCGAACCCGGCGGCGCACAGCGCCAGCACGTACGGCAGGAACGCCTGGGCGCGGGCCCCGACGCGGGCGAAGGACGCCGCGCCGGCGACCGTCGCCGCACTGGCCACCGCCGTCGCCAGGCCGACCGCGGCGGACTTCTTCACGCCCAGGTCGTCCAGCAGGTACGACATCTCGACCGGCACGGTGTAGAAGACCATCGCGCCGAAGAAGGTGAGGCCGCAGGTGGCGGCCATCCGGCGCCACGGGTAGGGCCGCTGCTCGACCGCGGACGCGGCGTCCGCGGGGGCGGCTCCGCCGGCGGTTCCGGCCGTGGGCCGCAGGACGGTGGCCAGCAGCGGCGCGAGCAGCAGGCTCACCGCGTACGCCCAGAACGGCGCCCGCCAGCCGGCCGAGCCGATCGCCCCGCCGATCGCGAAGAAGGCCGTCGCCGAGACGGCCGCGCAGATGGTCTGCACGGCGAGCAGGCGGTCGCGGGCCGGGCCGCTCCAGTAGTCGCCGATCAGCGTGGTGCAGCAGGTCATGATGACGGCCTCGGTGACTCCGACCAGCGCCCGGCTGGCGACGATCGCGCCGAGCGAGTCGAGCCAGAGCGGCGCGGTGCCGACGAAGGCGTAGACGACGGTCGCCCACACCAGCAGGCGGTGCCGGCCGAGGCGGTCGATCAGCACGCCCGCGAACGGCGCGAGCAGGCCGAGCGCCAGCGCGGGTATGGTCAGCGCGACCGGGACGAGCGCGTCCGCGCCCGGTGTGCTCTCGAAATGGTCCTGCATGCGCGGCAGGACGGGCGCCATGAGGACGGCGCCGAGGATGGGCAGGCAGCTGCCGGCCATCAGCAGTACGGCCTTGAGCCGGAGTGCCGGCGTGGAGCCGGTCCCGGGGGCGTCGGCGGCGGCCGCGGCGTCGCGGGCGGCGTCGGGGGCGTCTACGAGGGGGGCGGGCAAGGGGTTCTCCGTTCACGGGACGGTGCAGCGGGGGCGGTGCGGCTCGACTGTCGGCGTGGAACGCGCCTATTAGTACCAGCAGTTCCTTGCGTCCCTCCGATCACCCTCACCCTGCCTTCACGGGCCGCGCACCCCTCGGACGGCTCCGAGCAGGGGTTTTGACAGGTTCTCAACCTTCGGTACAGCCGGACTTGACGGACCGTCACCACCGGCCGACCCGGGCCGCCCGGGCGGGGCCGGTGCGCCGGATGTGTGCGGCCCGTGCGAGAACGGTGTTCACCCCGGTACCGCCGTGCCCCCCGCACCGCCCGGTCGCGCCGCCGTCCCCGCCCCTGCCGCCCGCCCTGGCCGCCCGCCCCGGCCGGTCGCGGCGGCGGGGCGTTGCCGGGCGTGCCGGCCCGCCGCGGGCTCTACTGGTGGACGGACACGACAGAACGCGCCAGGACGCGACGGCACCCCGTACCGGCGGGCGGGCCGGCCCCGACCGGGAGGACCCAGAGACGTGGACGAGAACGCCGGCACCCCCCGGCCGGCCGATCCCGCGGGCATCGCCCGGCGGATCGCCGAACGCAGCGAGGCCCTCGGCATCGGCGAGGCCGACCTCGCGGCCCGCGCCGGCATGGCGCCGCGCTACCTGCACCACCTCGTCGAGGCCGGGCCCGGATTCGACCCCGGCGGCTTCCTGCGGCTGGCCGCCGCGCTCGGCACGACCTACCGCGAACTCGTCGAGGGCGGCGCGGACCACCCCCCGGGGCAGAGCGGGGGGACGCACCCCGTGCTCGTCCAGCTCTCCGCCCGGGAGTGCTGGGACCGCATCGGCGGCCACGGCGTCGGCCACCTCGCGCTGCCCGCCGGGCCCGGCCCCGCGGTCTTCCCGGTGAACTACGTGGTGGACGCGGGCACCATCGCCTACCGCACCCGGCCGGACGGCGCCGCGGCCGCCGAACCGGGCAGCAGCGTCTCCTTCCAGGTCGACCGCATCGACGACCGGCTCAGCCGCGGCTGGAGCGTGCTGATCAGCGGCACCGCCGAGCACGTGGAGGACCCGGAGGCCGTCCGGCGGCTTGCCGGGCACCCCGGCGCCGAACCCTGGGCGGGCGGCGTCCGGCCGCTGTGGGTCCGCATCCGGCCCACCCGGATCAGCGGCCGCAGCGTCGGCACCCGCTGACCCGCCGACCCGGGCCCCGGCTCCTCGCATCCCTGGTGCGCCGCTCCCGGCCGTACGCCGGACGGGTCACCCCGACGCGCCGAACGGCGCGCCCCCGCCGGGCCCGCCGCGATCGCTAGCCTGGCGTCGCCATGACGATCGCCATCGCCCTGCTGACGCAGGACCTCCGCCTGCACGACAACCCGGTGCTGCACGCCGCCCTGCGCAGCGCCGACGAGGTCGTCCCGCTGTTCGTGCTCGACCCCGACGTCGAGGCGGCCGGGTTCGCCGCCGCCAACCGCCGGGCCTTCCTCGCCGACTGCCTCGCCGACCTCGACGCCTCGCTGCGCCGGATCGGCGGCCGGCTCGTCCTGCGGCACGGCCGCAGCGTCCCCGAGACCGCCCGGCTGGCCGCCGGGACCGGCGCCGTCGCGGTGCACGTCGCGGCGGGGGTCAGCGGTTTCGCCAGGCGCCGGGAGCACGCGCTCCGCGCGGAGTTCGGGGAGCGCCTGCACGTCCACGACGGCTCGCTGACCGTGGCCCCGCCCGGCGCCGTCACCCCCGCGGGCAAGGACCACTACGCGGTCTTCACCCCCTACTTCCGGGCCTGGCAGCAGACCGCGCGACGCCCCGTGCACCGCGCACCGGCCGCGCTGCGCACGCCCGAGGGCCTGGCGAGCGCAGCCGTGCCGTCCGTCCGGCCGGACTCGCCGGGGCTGCCTCCGGGCGGCGAGAGCGCGGGCCGACGGCTCTGGAAGGCGTACGACGTCGACCGGTACGCGGAGGTGCACGACGACCTCGCCGCCGACTCGACCTCGCGGCTCTCGCCGTACCTGCACTTCGGCTGCCTCTCCGCCACCGAGCTCACCGCCCTCGCCGGAGACCGCGGGGGCCCCGGCGCGGACGCGTTCGTCCGCCAGCTCGTGTGGCGCGACTTCCACCACCAGGTGCTTGCCGCCCGCCCGCAGGCCGCCTGGCACGACTACCGCCCGAAGCACGACGGCTGGACGGCGGACTCCCGCGAGGCCGCCGCCTGGCGGGAGGGCCGGACGGGCTTCCCGGTGGTCGACGCGGGCATGCGGCAGCTCGCCCACGAGGGCTGGATGCACAACCGCGCCCGGCTGCTCACCGCGTCGTTCCTCACCAAGACCCTGTACCAGGACTGGCGTCCGGGGGCCCGGCACTTCCTCGACCTGCTCGTCGACGGCGACCTCGCCAACAACCAGCTGAACTGGCAGTGGGTGGCCGGCACCGGCACCGACACCCGCCCCAACCGGGTGCTCAACCCGCTCACCCAGGCAGACCGCCTCGATCCGGACGGCGCGTACGTCCGCCGGTGGGTGCCCGAACTGGCCGGGATCCCCGGCCGGGCCGTGCACCGCCCCTGGGCGCTCGACCGGCGGCCCGAGGGCTACCCGCCGCCGCTCGTCGACCCGGCCGACGTCTCCGCCCGGCTCCGGCAGGGGCGCGGCCTCGACGGGTAGCGCCCTGCAGGCCGGTGCGGGCACCGGCCCGCCCGGCCCGGCCGGTGCGGAGGGGGATGCACTCGCGCAAGCCGGGCACACGGGTCGCCAGGATCCCTGGAAGGAGACCCCCGATGCTGCCCGTAGGACTGCTGCTGCTCCTGGCGACCGGTGCCTTCACCGGCCTGCTGATCGTCGAGAACGCCCGCACCGCCCCCGACCTCACACTCGCCCTGGTCGGCCACGACACCACCGTGAGCACCCTGGAGGTCTTCCTGGCCGGGATCGCCCTCGCCCTGGTGTTCGCGCTGGGCTGCGCGCTCGCCCTGGCGGGCCGTCGTCGGTCCGCCCGCCGCTCCGCGGAGCTCCGGGCCGCCCGCAAGGCCCTGCGGGCGGCCCGGCCGGGCGATGCCGCACGGCCGGCCGCCGCCGCACGGCCGTCCACCACCCCCTCCAGGGGATCGGCCACCTCCCCGACATCCCCGGTGTCGCGGCGGCGGCGCCTGGTCCAGCGGCTGGGCCTCTGACCGCGACCGCGACCACGGACGGCGGACCACGGACGGCGGACGGCGGCAGCGCGGCGGGCGGGAGTGCGGCGGGGGGGGGGGGGGGCCCCCCCCCCCCCCCCCCCCCCCCCGGGGGGGGCGCCCCCCCCCCCCGGGGGGGGGGGGCCGGGCGGGGGGCGGGGGGGCGGGGGGGGGGGGGGCGCCCCCCCCCCACCCCCCCCCCGGCCCGGGGGCGGACGCCCGCCGCCGATGGTTCGGCGGCGATCGATCGGGTACATGCGGAAGGTGGAGGCGTTCGGCCGTCTGCCTGCCTCCCCGCCCGGGGCGCCGAGCCGCCGGGCGGCCCGGAACTTCGGGCGGCGGCCGCCCCCGGAACCCGGGGCGGCCGCCACCGCCCCGTTGCAGGTCGTGCACCACGCCGACCGGTCGCGGACGACTCCCCGCGGAGACGACCATGTCAGCTCCTCCGACCAGCGCGCCCCTGAACCCCGCCGTACCGACCGCGCCCGCGGCAGCCCTCGCGCCGGACACTGCCGTGCCCCCCGCCCCGGACGCCGACGCGCCCTGCCGCCGGCCCGGCCCCGGCGAACTGCGGGCCATGGGCAAGGCCGAGGCCCGCGCGCTCAGTGACGCGCTGTTCCGCCGGCTCGCGGGCCTCGAACCGGGCACCCGGGAGTTCAGCTACGTGCGCGGCACCGTCATCGAGCTGAACATGCCGCTCGTGCGGTTCGCCGCCGCCGGTTTCCGGCACCGCAGTGCCGAGCTCGACGACATCGTGCAGGTCGGCACGGTCGGCCTGATCAAGGCGGTCGACGGGTACGACCTCGACCGCGGGGTCGAGTTCCTGACCTACGCCATCCCCACCATCACCGGGGAGATCAAGCGGTTCTTCCGCGACACCACCTGGCCCGTCCGGATGCCGCGCAGCCTGCAGGAGATGTCGCTGTCGGTCGCGCGCGCCGCCGACCGGCTCGAACAGGACCTCGGGCGGCCGCCCACCGTGCAGGAACTCTCCGACGACCTCGGCGTGGACCCCGAACACGTCACCGCGGGCCTCGGCGCGGGCCGCGCCTACCGCTCCGACTCCCTCGACTCGCTGCGCGACGACGGCTCGGACGAGCCCGGCACCTCGCTCCTCGACCGGCTCGGCGCCTGCGACCCCGACCTCGCCCTGGTGGAGTTCCGCGAGTCCGTCCGGCCGCTCCTGCGCGACCTGCCGGAACGCGAGCGCGCGGTGCTGCAGCTCCGCTTCTGGGGCGACCGCACCCAGTCGCAGATCGCCGAGGCCATCGGGGTCTCCCAGATGCACGTGTCGCGGATCCTCGCCGGCATCCTCGACCGGCTCCGGGAGGGCTTGGAGGACACCGGCTCGGAGGACACCCCCGGCGGCCCGGAGCGCACCGGGGAGTGAGGCGGGCGCACACGCCCGCGCGGACCACCCGACCAGCGGACCACCCGACCACACGCGAGGAGGCCGGCCCATGGAGGCAGGCGCCGGGAACGCCGGCCAGGCCCGCGGAGCCGTACCGCTCACCGTCACCGTGCGGCGGACGGCACTGGGCTGGACCCTGGGTCCGGTCGGCGAACTCGACCACGACACGGCAGGCCCGTTCGCCGACGCGCTCGACGCCGCGCTGCGCACACCCCGGGCCGTGGTCGTGGTCGACTGCGCAGGCCTGGGCTTCTGCGACTCGACCGGCCTGAACCTCCTTCTCCAGGCCCGCACCAGGGCCGTCGCGGACAGCGGTGAGATCGTCATCGCCCGGCCCACGCCCATGATCGAACGGATGCTGGAGATCACCGGCACCGGCGCCGTCTTCCGCGTCGTCGACACCGTCGAGGCGGCCGGCGTCGCCGAGGGCCCCGCGCCCGGGGGAGGCGACGTCCCGTGACCGGGCGCACCGGGTCACCGCTGCCCGCCGAACAGATCCGCCGGCTCGCGCTCTACGGCGCCGGCGGCGCGGTGCAGCGCTGCCGCGACTTCACCCGCGGGGCGCTGTACGACTGGGGCTGGCTCCCGGCCTCGCCGGGGGAGCGGCTGACCGTCGCGGAGGACGTCCTGCTCATGGTCAGCGAACTCGTCACCAACGCCTGCCTGCACGCGGGAGGCCCCCGCGAACTCACCCTCCAGCGGACCGCCGACGGCCTGCGGGTGGAGGTCGCCGACAACAGCCTCGACCCGCCGCGGCTGCGCACCGGACGCCCGCGCACCGCTCCCGGCGGCCACGGGCTGCTCGTCGTCGACCGGCTCTCGACGGCCTGGGGTTCCGAGCCGGGGCCCGTCGGCAAGACGGTGTGGCTGGAGGTCGGGACACCGGCCGACGCCCGCCGGGGCTGACGCCGCCGCGTCCGGCCCCCCGGACGCGGCGGCGGGCCGGACGCGGCGGTGTCAGCCGGCGGCGGTGACGGCCGCCAGCTCGTCGACGACGTCGTGGAAGCGCCCGTGCCGGGCGAAGGCCGCCCGCTGGCGGTCCGCACCGGTGCCGGCCGCACGCAGCGCGGCGAGCAGCCGCCGTACGGTCGCCAGGTCGCCCGCGGCCTCCAGCCCCGGGCGGGCCCGCTCCACCAGGCGGTCGACGAGGGCGTCCATCGGCAGGATCCGGCCCGTCCCCGGGTCGTGGGCCGTCGCGCCGAGCCCGTGCACGGCCGCCGACCAGTGGGCTTCGAGCAGTTCGGTCCGGCCGCCCCCGTGGCCGTCGGAGTCCTGTGCGGCCGCGTCGGCGGGTTCGGCCAGAAGGGTGGCGGCCAGGCCCCGCAGGAGCGCCGCGACGAGCACCGTGGTGTCGACGTCCGCGTTGCTGTCGGTGACCCGGGTCTCCAGGGTCGGCACGTGCTCGGACGGCCGGGAGTACCAGTAGATCATCGCCGGGTCGAGGATCACCCCGGAGTCCAGCAGCCGTGCCACGGTCGCGCGGTAGGCGGGCTCGTCGAGCCGCGGCGACGGGCCGACGGTCGGCCACCGCCGGTAGTAGGCGTGCCGCCAGCTCGCGAAGCCGGTGTCACGGCCGGAGCTGTACGGCGAGTTCACGGCCAGTGCCTGCACCACGGGCAGCCACGGGCGGAGCCGGTTGTTGAGCGCCAGCGCCGTCGCCCGGCACTCCACCCCCACGTGGACGTGGCAGCCGCACACCGCACCCTCGGGGCTGGCCGCGACCGCCCCGACGAGCTCACCGATCTCGCGGTAGCGGGGCGTGTCGGTCACGCCGGGCGGACGCCCGTCCGTGACCACCGGCATGCCCGTGCCGACCAGCCGGCATCCGGCGTCGGCGGCGGCCTCGTGGAGCGTGGCGCGCAGCCGCACCAGCTCGCCGCGGAGGTCCGCCAGGGTGAGCACCGGGCGGGTGCAGACCTCCGCCTGGGAGGTGAAGAACTCGCTCTGCACCTGCTCGCCCAGCTCGTCGGCTGCCGCCTTCACCACGACGGGGGCCAGTCCGGCCGGCAGCCGCGAGCGCCGGTCGACGAGGAGGAACTCCTCCTCGACGCCGACCGTCGGCACCGTGATGCCGCCGCCGGCCGGGCCGGCGGGACGTGTCACCGGGGTCCGCCGACCGGGGGCGTCGGGGCGGCCCGGTCCGTCGGGCGGGGCTCCGGGGCGGGGGCGGGGTCCGGCGGCACCGGGTCGGGCCCCGGTGCGGGCGGCGACGGCGGTACGGGCGCGGGCGGTGTCGGCTCCGGGCCGGGCGGCCCGGGGACCGGCGGCCCGGGCACGGGCGGGGTGGGGACGGGGGCCGGCGTCGGGTCCGGGAACGGGCCGACGTCGGGTCCGGGCGGTACGGGGACGGTCATGGGAACGGCCTCCTTGCCGGCGCGGTGGCGGTGGCGGCGGCCCGGTGTGCGCCGCCGCCCGCCTCGTCCATGGTCGGACGCCCTGCCCGGCGCCGCAGGGCAGGGCGCGGACCGGTACGTCCGGCGGCGCCGGACGCCCTCGTCCGTCGCGTACCCCGGACCGCCGTGCCGAACCGCCGTCCGGCTTCCCCGGGGCGGCGGGGTCCGGACACGGACGGGCGCGGCCCAGGCGTGGGCGGGTCGGGTTCGGACGTGGGCGGGCGGCGGTTCAGGCGTGGGCGGGTGTGCGGGCGAACTCCGCCACGAGGGCGCGGTCGAAGGCCGGCAGGTCGGCCGGTTTCCGGCTGGAGACCAGGGTGTTCGGCCCGTTCGTGCAGACCTTCACCTCCTGGTCCACCCAGTGCGCGCCGGCGTTGCGGAGGTCGGTCCGCAGGCTCGGCCACGAGGTGAGGGTGCGGCCGCGGACGACGTCCGCCTCGACGAGCGTCCACGGGCCGTGGCAGATCACCGCGACCGGCCGGCCCCGGTGGAAGACCTCCCGGACGAGGGCGACCGCGCGCGGGTCCATCCGGAGGAAGTCGGGGTTCGCGACGCCGCCGGGCAGGACGAGCCCGTCGACGTCACCGGCCGTGACGTCCGCGACCACGGCGTCCACCCGGAACGCGTCGCCGGGTTCGAGGTGCCGGACGGTCTGCACCGTGCCGGCCTTGGTGGACACCAGCCGGGGTGTTCCGCCGGCCGCGAGGACGGCGTCCCACGGCGAGGTCAGCTCCACCTGTTCCGCGCCCTTCGGCGCGACGAGGAAGGCGATGGTCCTTCCGGTGAGATCGGTCATGGCGGCCGTCCTCCCTGCTGGTCCGGGTCTCTCCGCCGGTCCGGGTCTCTCCGCCGGTCCGGGTCTCTCTGTCGGTCCGGGTTTCTCTGTTGGGTCCGGGCCGGTCGCGGCCGGCCCCGGGCCCCGCGCCGGCCGCGTCACGCCGACGCGCCTACCCGGCTCCGGTCGTGCCGACACCGGGGCGTCCGGCCTGCGGTTTCGTCCGCCGCGGCCCCGGGCAGAGCCTGGACGAGGGGGCGGGAAGGAGAGCCGCCATGACCGTCAACCCCGGCCCGCCGGAGCTCAGGCCGCACGACGCGACCGTCCCCGGGGCCGCCCGGGCGGTCCCGGTGAACCCCGGGCCGCCTGCCGACACCCTGCGGGAGGCCGAGGGGGCGCCCGGCGGGGCCGCGGAGCACCACCACCGGCACCGCCTGTCCTTCCGGGGCGTCCGTCACGGGGAGCCCGCCGGGCCCGGTGCCGCGCCCGGCCCGCCGCCGGGGAGCGGGGGAGACCGGAGCCGCTGAGCCGGGCCGGCCTCAGCGGTCGCCGTCGTCCTGGTGCCGCCGCACCAGGAGCGGGAGCAGCAGCCAGCACACGCCGAACCAGAGCAGCACGCCGCCGGAGATCAGCCAGGCGGCGGCGCCCAGACCCGCCACCTTGAGCAGCAGCAGGAGGGCCGCGCCGACGTTCAGGGCGAGCAGGGTGACGCCGAGCGCCACCACGCGTGCGGCGGCCCGCACCATGCGCGGCTTGAGGTGCCGGCCGGTCAGCAGCCGGTGGTAGGTGACCGGGGCCATCAGCGTGCCCGTGGCGACGGCGCCGAGCGTCACGACGACCACGTACAGGACGCGGTCGAAGCCGTGCAGGGTGGTGAAGCGCTCGGTGAAGACGACGGTCAGCAGGAAGCCGAACATGATCTGCGCGCCGGTCTGGGCGATCCGCACCTCCTGGAGGAGTTCGGCCCACAGCCGGTCGGCGCGTTCGTCCGCGCTCTCGTTCCGGCCGTCGGCCACCCGCCGTTCACCCGCCATGTCCGGCGGATACCCGCTGCGGCGGGGGCGATGCGCGCCGCGGACGGCTGCGGCGGTGCGCACGGCACCGCCGCGGCGGACCGCCGACGGTCGACGGGATGACGCGTCGACAGTCTTCGTCTTTTGATGGGCAAGTTGCAGGAAAATATCTTGTTATTGCGATCCCGTCCTGATGGGATGGCGTCGCCCCGGCGGCGGACCGGCCTCGGGGCCCACCGGCGGACCCCGCGGGGCCGACCGGTCGGGAGCGTCGGGAGGGGATGTCGTTGGCCGGGATCGAAGACGTCGGGCACCGGCCGGAGGCCGCACCGCCGGACGCGGGCCACGCGGACCCCGCCGCGCGCACGGCGACCGCGCCGGGCGGTCCCGCCGCGGCCGACACGCTCATCGAGGCGGTGGGGCTGCGCAAGGTCCACCCCTCCAAGGGCGACGCCACGCCCACGGAAGCGGTCGCCGGCATCGACTTCACCGTGCGCCGGGGCCAGGCCTTCGGCTTCCTCGGCCCGAACGGGGCCGGCAAGTCCACCACGATGCGCATGATCGCCTGCGTCTCCCCGGTCTCCGGCGGCAGCCTCCGCGTGCTCGGCATGGACCCGGCCCGGGACGGCTCCGCGATCCGGGCCAGACTCGGCTCCGTCCCCCAGGACGACACCCTGGACACCGAACTGACCGTCCGGGAGAACCTCCTGGTCTACGGCCGGTACTTCGGGTTCTCCCGTGCCGTGATCCGCGAACGCACCACCCAGCTCCTGGAGTTCGCGCGACTCGCGGACAAGGCCGACGAGCCGGTCGAGGCACTCTCCGGCGGCATGCGGCGCCGGCTCACCATCGCCCGGTCCCTGATCAACCGGCCGGAGATCCTGCTGCTCGACGAGCCCACCACCGGGCTCGACCCGCAGGCCCGCCACCTCCTGTGGGAGCGGCTCTTCCGCCTCAAGCAGCAGGGGGTGACCCTCCTGCTCACCACCCACTACATGGACGAGGCCGAGCAGCTCTGCGACCACATCGTCGTGATGGACCACGGCCGGATCGTCGCCGAGGGCTCGCCCGCGGACCTCATCCGCCGCCACTCCACCCGCGAGGTGCTGGAGCTGCGCTTCCCCGTCGGGGAGCAGCAGGCCGCCGCCGCACGGCTGGCCGGCACCGGCGAACGCCTGGAGGACCTCCCCGACCGGGTGCTCGTCTACGCCGAGGACGGCGAGGCGGCGCTCGCCGCCGTCCACGAACGCGGCGTACGCCCGCTCACCGCGCTGGTGCGGCGGGCCGGCCTGGAGGACGTCTTCCTGACCCTCACCGGCCGGACGCTGGTGGACTGAGGTGACCTCCGTGAACCCGACGGCCGCCCCCGCTCCCGCCCCCGCCGCACGCCCCGGGCGGGCCGCACCGCTGGACGCGCTCGCGGCCCGGGTGCCCGCGCTGCGCGCGTTCGGCTACTGGATGCGCCGCTACCGCCGCACCTGGCGCGGATCGGTCGTGATCAGCGTCGTCAACCCGCTGCTCTTCCTGCTCGCCATGGGCGCCGGCCTCGGCCGGCTCGTCGACGCCAACCAGAGCGCCCACCTCGCGGGCACGCCGTACCTGGACTTCCTGGCGCCCGGCCTGCTCGCCGCCTCGGCGATGCAGAACGCCTTCGTCGAGGCGGCCTACCCGGTCTTCCTGGCCACGCGCGGCCGGGGCGCCTACCCGGCCGCCGCCGCGACCCCGATGCGGCCGGGCGACATCCTGGCCGGGCACCTGCTCTTCGTCGCGTTCCGGGTGCTGACCAGCGGCGTGCTGTTCGTGCTGGTGCTGCTGGCCTTCGGCGTGGTCGGGCCGGGCACCGGGCTGCTGCTCCTGCCGCCGGTGCTGCTCACCGGCCTGGCCTTCGCCGCGCCGCTCGCCGCGTGGGCGGTCGGGGTCGACCGGCCCGGCCGGATCAACGGCAGCTACCGCTTCGTCGCCATGCCGCTCTACATGTTCTCCGGCACCTTCTTCGCGGTCGACCAGCTCCCCGGGTGGCTGCAGGCCGTCGTCGGGGTCACGCCGCTCCACCAGGGCACCGAACTCACCCGCTCGCTGGTGCTCGGCACCGCGCAGCCGGGCGCCACCGCCGCGCACACCGCCTACCTCCTGGCCCTCGCCGTCGGCGGGATCCTCCTCGCGCGCCGCGGCTACCGCCGGCGCCTCCACCGCTGAAGGAACCCCACCGTGTTCGCCCAACTGCTGAGACACCCCGCGGTCGCGGGGCCCGCCGTCCTGGTGGAGCGCAACCTCGTCATCCACCGGCACAACTGGTACCTCCTGCTGGCCGAGATCTTCGAGCCGGTGCTCTACCTGCTCTCCATGGGCGTCGGCATCGGCACCCTGGTCGGCGACGTGCCCGGCCTCGGCACCGGCTCCGGCGGCTACGCCGCGTTCGTCGCACCGGCCCTGCTGGCGACCGCCGCGATGAACGGCGCCATGAACGAGACGACCTTCGCCATGTACGGCAAGCTGCGGGAGCTCAGGACGTACGACTCGATCCTGGCCACCCCGCTGACGGTGTGGGACGTCGCCCTCGGCGAGGTGCTGTGGGCGCTGCTGCGCGGCACTGCGGTGACGCTGGTCTTCGGCGTGTTCCTCGCGGTGTCCGGCCTGGTCGGGTCGGGGTGGGCGCTGCTGGTCGTGCCCGGCGCCCTGCTGATCGGTTTCGCCTTCGCCTCGCTGGGCCTCGCCGTGGTGACGTACCTGCGCAGCTGGCAGGACTTCCAGCTGATCCAGCTGGTGATGCTGCCGATGTTCCTCTTCGCCACCACGTTCTACCCGCTGGGCGTCTACCCCCGACCGGTGCAGCTGGCGGTCGAGTGCCTGCCGCTCTACCAGAGCATCGAGCTGATCCGCCGTCCCGTGCTGGGCACCGTGGACGCCGGGGTCGTGGTGGCCGCGCTCTACCTCGCCCTGCTCGGCGCGGTGAGCCTGGCCGTCGCGCTCCGGCGCCTGGAGCGCACGCTCGCACGCTGACGGCCCCCGGCCACCGAGCCACCCGGCCACCGAGCCACCCGGCCACCGAGCGACCCGGCCACCGAGCGACCCGGCCACCGAGCCACCTGGCCCTCAGCCGACGAGCCGCCCCGGCTCCGCGGCCGCCGCTCCGTGCCCGGCGCCCGGGGTCAGCTCCGTCCGAGCGTCCGCAGGGCCCGGGTGAACGCACCGGCGTCCTCGCCGAGGGCGGCGAAGAACGCGGCGTCGCAGCTCTCGACCGCGACCACCGCCCGGTCGGCGAGCGCCCGCCCCTCGTCGGTGACGGCGAGCGCACGGGCCCGGCGGTCCTCCGGGTGCGGCGGCCGGTGCACCAGGCCGCGCGCCTCCAGGGCGCGCAGCACCTGCGAGGTCATCATCGGGTCGGTCGCCGCGTGGTCGGCGAGCTGCCGCTGGGTGACAGGGCCGTCGGCCTGCAGCCAGGTCAGCGAGGCGAGCAGCACGAACTGCACGTGGGTCAGCCCGTGGGGCTTCAGCGCGGCGCGCTGCGCGGCCTGCCAGCGGTTGGTGACCTGCCACAGGAGCAGGCCGGTGCTGTGCTCGGCCTCGGTGAACCCGCTGGCCAGGCGCGGGGGTCGGTCGTCCATGCGCCGACGATAGCCGCCCGCCGGGGCGGCCGGCCCGGGTGTCCCGTGCCGCGTGCTCACCGGGCCGCCGACGCCTCCTGCACCTCCTGCACCTCTTGCGCCGACCTGGTGCGTGGCGCGTCCGGGCCGGTGGGGCCGGCCGCGGCGCCCGCGGCGGTGTCCGCCTCGGCGGCGGCGGCGAGCCGGTCGAGGTCGTCCTGGAGGCTCGCCCGGATGCCCTTGCCGAGGGCGGCGTACCAGAGCCGGGCGAGCGGCCCGGTCAGGGTGACCTCGACGCGGACGGTGGTGCCGCCCTGCGTGGTGCGCTCCACGTGGTGCCGGAAGGTCAGGCGCGCGCCGAGGAGCCTCGACACGTCGGTGAACTCCCGGTCCGGCACGAGGGTGTCGACCGTGAACGGCACCCGCGGCCCGCCCCTGGGCTTGAGGACGCCGGTCGCGCCGGCGGTGAACGGGCCGTCGAGCCGTACCCACTCGGTGTCGGTGTTCCACTCCGGCCAGGTGGCGGTGTCGGCCCAGCGGGCGAAGAAGGCGGCGGGCTGTGCGGTGGACGTGGTGCGTGCCTCGGCGATCGTCGTCATGCATTTAGTATGCGCGCTTAGTATGTGGCGGGTCAACCCCGCCGACCGCTGCCCCGCCCGGCCGGTCTCAGACCGACGCCGTGACCCGCCCGTCCCGGTGCGCGTGCCGCTCGTGGAGCCCGTGGAACCCGTGGAGCCCGTGGAACCCGTGCCGCTCCCGCCCCGCGATGTGCCGGGCCACGATGTCCGCGTCCCGGCCCGCACCGCCCACCAGCATCGAGCTGAACGCCCGCTGGAAGGCCAGCCCCACGAAGTACAGGCCCGGCACCGAACGGCAGATGCCCCGCTGCTCCTCCGGCCAGCCGTCCGCGCCGAGGACCGGGAGGTCGATCCAGCCGAAGTCCTGCCGGAAGCCGGTGCACCACACCACGTTCGCCGCCTCCACCACCCGGCCGTCCGCCAGCACCGGCATGCCGTCCCGCACCCCGGTCATCCGCTCCGGCACCCGCTCGACGCCGGCCGCCGCGAGATCGCCGGCCCGCACCCGCAGCAGCGGCCCGCCGTGCGCGCGGACCTCCGGGCGGAGCTTCCGCCCGAGCGGGTTGCCGGTCGTCAGCACGTGGTCGGCGAGCTGCCACAGCACCGGGATCACCAGCCGCGTCGACCGGGCCTCCAGCCGGAACGGGATCTGGCCCGTGTCGCGCCCGCACAGCACCGTGCGGTGGCGTCCGGCGACCTCCAGGGCCACGTCCGCACCCGAGTGCGAGGCACCGACGACCAGCACCGGCCCGTCCTGCAACTGCGCCTCGTTGCGGTACGCGGACGAGTGCAGCTGCCGGATCCGCGGGTCGAGCTTCCCGGCGAAGGCCGGGACGTGCGGCCCGCGGCCGAAGGTGCCGGTCGCCACCACCACCGTGTCCGCGAGCAGCGGGCCGGTGTCCGTCCCGACCAGGAAGCCGTGCCCGTCGCCCCCGCTCCCGCCGCCGTCCCCGCCCGACGCGGCGGAGAGCCGCCGCACGGTGGTGCCGGTGCGCACCGGCAGCCGGAACCGGTCGGCGTACTCCTCCAGGAAGTCGGCGACCTGGTCCTTCCCCGGGAACGACCAGCCGTCGGCGGGGAAGCGCATGCCGGGCAGGCCGTCGTAGCGGGCGGGGCTGTACAGCCGCAGCGAATCCCAGTGCGAGCGCCAGTTGTCCCCGATCCGGTCGTTGCCGTCGAGGACGACGAACTCCCGCCCGTACCGGGCGAGCCGCTGGCCCGTGCAGAGGCCCGCCTGGCCCGCCCCGATGATCACCGTCCCGTGCCGTTCCGTTCCCATGACTCCTCCTCCGTCATGCTGCGGACGAGCCCGTCCGGCGCCCGCTGCAGCAGGGCCGCGGCCTGTGCGAGGCGGCCGCCCGCCGCCGTCGCCGCCACCTGCTCCGGCGTCGCGGTCCTGCCGCCCGCCCGTCCCGGTACCGACGCTACGCGCCCCTGCCGTCCGGGCACGTCGGCAGCGCACGGCGGGCCCGGTCGGCCTGCTCGGCAGCGGGTGGCGACGGGTGGCGACGGGTGGCGACGGGCGGCCGGGACGGTTCAGAAGTGCCCGAGCAGCTCCGGGAAGGTCCGGATCTCCAGCGTCGCGGTGTGCGCCCCGAACTCCTCGTGCTCCAGCACCCAGGTGTGCACGTGCGGGATGAACACGGTGCGCAGCCCGGCCCGGCGGGCCGGCACGATGTCGGACTTCGGCGAGTTGCCGATCATCCAGGTGCGGTCCGGGGCGAGCGCCAGCTCCTCGACCAGGCCGCGGTAGGTGGCGACGTCCTTCTCGGCGACGATCCGGACGTCCTCGAAGTGGTGGGCGATCGCGGAGGCGTCGACCTTCCGCCGCTGCTCCGCGGGATCGCCCTTGGTGAGCATCAGCAGCCGGTGCCGGCCCGCGAGTTCGGCCAGGGTCTCGTCGACGCCGGGGATCAGCTCCACGGTGCGTGCGGTGAGCGGGGCGAGCAGCTCGTCGATGCGGTGGAGGTCGGCGGCGGTCGCGGTCCGCCCGGCCAGCTGCTCCAGGCACTCCCGCAGGCTGCGGCGGAACACCTCGGCGCCGTACCCCAGGGTGACGGCGTTCGCCGCCTCGACGGCGTCGAGGACGGCCCGGGCGGCGGGGCGGCCGGCCTCGTCGGCGACCTCGGCCAGGAAACCGTCGATGACGCGCTCGAAGAGCACGTTGTTCTCCCACAGGGTGTCATCGGCGTCGAAGACGAGTACCTGGTCGCTGTGCACTGGCCGTCCACCTCGTGGTCCGTTCGGGATCTGCTGCGGCCGCACCATTCTGACCCGCCGTCACCCCCGTGCGGCAAGCCGTTTTCCGTCCCGCCCGCCGGGCGGCGGAACGGGCCGGCCGGCCGGTCCGGTCACCCACCGTGCCCGGCGCCCGGGCCTCCGGCCGCCGGTCACGCACCGTCACCAGCGCGGGTGGGCGGGCCTGCAGGGCCCGGCCGATTGAACCCGCGGCCCTGCGGGTCGACACTGGAAGGAGAGCGCAGCCGCCGGAGGCATGCCATGGGATCCGCGATCGTCTACGTGCACGGCATCGGCAACAAGCCACCCGAGCAGCAGTTGAAGGAGCAATGGGACGACGCCCTCTTCGGCCGGCCCATGGGCGGGGCCTCGCGGATGGCGTACTGGGCTCGGCTGCTCCACCCGGAACCCCTGCCCGGCCCGGTGCCGGACGACGGCCTCGGCCCGCCGCCCGGCCCGCCCTCCCCGCTGGAGGCCGCCGGGCCCGGGGCGTCGCCCCCGACACCGGAGGAGTTCCTCGCCGGCCTCCGCGCGGAGGCCGCCGGCCCCTTCGAGAGCGGCGGGCCCGCCGGCGCCGCCCCGGCCGGGCCGTTCGACGCCTGGCAGCAGGACATGACGTACGCCGCGGAGGCCCTTGCGGCAGGGGAGTCCCCGAGCGCCCTGGAGATGCTGCCGCTGCCCCGGTCGGCCCGCACCCTGGTGTTCCGCGCGCTCGTCCGGCACGCCGTCCGGGAGGTGCACGCGTACTTCTTCGGCGGCCTCCGCGACCGGATCGTCAAGATCGCCGTGCACGCCCTGGAGGAGGCCGACGGGCCGGTCGTCGTGATCGGGCACAGCCTCGGCTCGGTCGTCGCGTACGAGGCGCTGCGCGCGCACCGCTGCGAGGTGCCGCTGCTGGTCACCGTCGGATCGCCGCTCGGCATCACCGAGATCCAGGACAGGCTGGCCGCGCCGCTCGTCGTCCCACCCGGCGTCGCCGCCTGGCGCAACGCCTGCGACCTGCGCGACATCGTCGCCCTCGACTCCACCGTCCGCCCCGAGTACGCCCCCGCCGACCGCACCGAGGACGTGCTGGTGGTCAACGACAGTGCCAACCACCACGGCGCCGCCGAGTACCTGCGCAGCCCGGCCGTCCGCGACCCCGTGCGCACCCTGCTCGGAGGCGGCTAGGGCACCGGGACACCCGCCATGACGATGCCCGGACCCCAGATGCGGGAGGCCGTCGCCGCCCTCCTCGACGCGTTCACCCTCGACGCGTTCGACCAGATGCTCCGCTTCCACCTCGACCGCCGCCGTGAGGAGATCTCCCTCGGGTCCTCGCTGCGCACCGTCGCCTTCGAGGTGCTCGACACCGCCGACCGCGAGGGCTGGGCCCCGGCGCTCGTCGCGGGCGCCCGCGAGGCCAACCCCACCAACCCCCGCCTGTCCTCCTTCGCCGAGCAGTGGCGGCTGGCCCCCGTGCAGCCCGAACAGCGGGCCACCCTCGAACGCGTCCTGGCCGCCCAGCCCGGCTACCTCGACCCGGCCGACTGGCGCCGGCGCCTCGGCGCCCTCGAAGGACAGGTCGGCAGGGTCGAGGTGGCCGCCGCCGCAGGCACCACGTACGGCACCGCCCTGCTGGTCGGCCCCGCCCTCTGCCTCACCAACCACCACGTGCTCGCCCCCGTCATCGACGGCCGCTGCTCGCCCGCCGACGTCGTCGTACGCCTCGACCACAAGCGGTCCGCGGACGGCACCGTGCTCCACCCCGGCACCCCGGTCGGCCTCGCGGGCGCCGACTGGCTCGTCGACGCCAGCCCGCCGAGCGCCGTCGACACCCTCACCGACCCGGCCGGCCGGCTGCCCGCCGACGACGAACTCGACTACGCGCTCTTCCGGCTCGGCGAAGCCCCCGGCGACGAGCCGGTCGCCGTCGACCGTGCCGCCCCCGACGCACCCGCCCGCGGCTGGATCACCGCCTCCGCGGCGCCGCCCGCCACCGACGCGAGCCTCTTCCTGCTGCAGCACCCCGCCGCGGCCCCGCTCAAACTCGCCCTCGGCCCGGTGCTCGGCGCCAACGCCAACGCCACCCGGCTGCGGCACGGCGCCGACACCGAGCCGGGCTCCTCCGGCTCGCCCTGCTTCGACCGCGACCTCAACCTCGTCGCCCTCCACCACAGCGGCGACCCCGACTACAGCCCCGGCCACCGGCCCGCCTGGAACGAGGCGATCCCGCTGCCCGCCATCCGCACCCTGCTGGAGCGCCGCGGCGCGGCCGACGGGGTCCTCCGCGCGGCCGGCTAGGAGGTGAGGACGGTGCGACTCTCCGGCGTCGACCGGCGCCACCTCGTGGACGCGGTCGTCACCGACTACGCGGAGGAGGACCTCCGCCAGGAGCTGTCCTACATCGACCGCAGGCTCGCGGCGATCAGCACCGACAGCGACCTGCGCAGCATGGTGCACCGCGTCGTCGAGGAGGCCGAACGCGGCGGCTGGCTGGAGCAGTTCCTCACCGCCCTGCGCGAGGGGCGGTTCCCCGCCGTCGTCACGCTCGCCGACCGGCTGCTCGCCGCGGCCCCGCCGGCCGGCGGGCCGGCCGGCGCGCCCGCGGCCGGCGACGACCCGTACCTCACCGACCTGCTCGGCCAGCGGCTCTTCCTCGACCGCACCCTGCTCCGCAGCCACCTCCGCGACCTGCTCTCCGACAGCCGCAGCCGCGTGCTGCTCGTCACCGGCCCGCGCTCCTGCGGCAAGTCGTACACCTGGTACCTCGTCAGCCACGTCGCCCAGCAGCTGCAGACCTTCAAGCCGCTCCTCGTCGACCTCGGCGAATGGGCCGACCAGGCCTGCACCCCGTACGACCTGATGAGCTCCATCGCGTCCCAGCTGAAACTGCCCGAACCGACCGTCGACCACTACGCGCAGGGCGCCGCGCAGGCCCGCCGGCTGCGCGACTGGCTCGTCGGACAGCTCTACGACCAGTGCGTCGGCGCGAAGTACCTGCTCGTCGTCGACAGCCTCGACCACGTGCCGCTGCAGGCCGACACCGCCGCCCTGATCGACCACCTCGCCGGCGCCGCCGTCCGCGAACGCCTCCCCGGCCTGCGCGTCATGCTGCTCGGCTACGGCCACCCGGAGATCGACGCGCTCGACTCCGTGCTGACCGAACCGGTCGGCACGATCGACCGCCGCGTGCTGTGCGACTTCTTCGCGCGGCTCGCCGCCGGCCTGGACGTCGAGATCGACCCCGCGGTGATCGACACCGTCGTCGACCGCATGCTCACCCAGCTGCCCGCCGACCGGGCCGACGCGATCCGCCGCCTGCCGGGCACCGTCCGCGACACCGCGAACGCCGTCTTCGACCGCGAGGTGCTGCGATGAGGCGGCACCGCGAACACCTCACCGCCGACGCCGTCGAGGCGCGCCTCGCCCGCCTCGCCGACAGCACCGCGCCCTCCGACGCGCCCCCCGACCCGGCCGAGGCCGCCTACCAGCAGGCCGCCGCCGTCCTCGCCTGCTTCGACCCCGCCACCCTGCGGCCGGTCGGCCGGCCGCCCGACGACGCAGCCCTGCAGAGCCTCCTCGCCGTCTGCGAGCCCGTCTTCGGCCCCGACGGCGTCCAGGAGTGGCGGCTGCCCGAACGCCGTCGCCGCGCCGTGCTCGCCGCGATGTCCGGCCCCGACGCCTACCGCGAGGCACTCCGCGCCAACCCCGACCGTCCGCAGGGCCCCGTCCAGCAGGCCCTCACCCGCTACCTCACCGGCACCGCCCCGCTCACCACCGACCAGCCGCTCGACGAACTCCTCGCCACCGCCCGCGTCGCGGACTGGCTCGACGGACTCGTCCCCGGCCTCCCCACCAGCACGGAGATCGCCGAACACCTGGAACACCGGCAGCTCTTCGAACCGCTCCGGCGGCTGGTCGGCACCCACTTCGACGGCCGGGCCGACGTCCTCGCCGACCTCGCCGACCACGTCGCCTCCACCGACCCCCGGCCGCTGCTCCTCTGGGGGCCCGGCGGCATCGGCAAGTCGACCGTGCTCGCCCGCTTCATCCTCGGCAACGCCCAGGACGGCACCCCGGCCCGGCTGCCGTTCGCCTTCGTCGACCTCGACCGGCCCGGCATGCTCCCGCAGGAACCGCTCACCCTGCTGCTCGACGCCGTACGCCAGCTCCGCATCCAGCACCCCGGCCTGCGGCCGCTCGCCGACTTCTTCACCCGCAAGTGGATGGGCCGCGCCTCCGCCCCCGACCTGGCCGCCATCGGCGCGGCCCACTCCGACTCCACCGCGGGCGCCCGAGGCACGCCCGACCACATCACCGCCTCCGCCCGGCTCCTCACCGGCCCCGCCGACCGCGAGGAGCTCTACCGCGAGTTCGCCCGGCTGCTGCGGCTCACCCTGCCCGAGGGGCCGGTGCTGCTCGCGATCGACACCTTCGAGACCGCGCAGTACCAGGGCCCCGAGGTCCTCGCCGAGCTCTGGCGGATGTTCGACCGCCTCGCCGAGGCCGACCCGGCCCTGCGCGTCGTGCTCTCCGGCCGCGCCCCCACCGGGTTCCCCGCCCGCGAGCGGCGCGTACCGGACTTCGACCGCGAGGCCGCCCGCGCCTACCTGCACTCCCTCCTCGGCCCGGACGCCGACCCGGACGGCGTCGACGGCGTCATCGCCCTCGTCGGCGGCAACCCGCTCAGCCTGCGGCTCGCCGCCGACCTGATGCGCGCCGACGGCCTCGCCGACCTCGCCGGCATCGGCGAGGAGCGCACCCGCGCGCGGATCACCGGCGACCAGCTCCAGGGCTACCTCTACCGCCGGGTGCTCGACCACATCGAGGACCCGGACGTCTGCCGGCTCGCCCGGCCCGCGCTGGTGCTGCGGCGGCTGACGCCCGGTGTGCTGCGCCACGTGCTGGCCGGCCCGAGCGGCGTGCCCGTGCCCGACGACCTCCGCGCCGAGGAACTGTTCGACCTCTTCGCCCGCGAGGTCGCCCTGCTCGGACGGGCCGCCGACGGAGCCCTCGAACACCGGGCCGACGTGCGCCGCCAGCTCCTGCCGCTGCTGCGGGCGGACGCCCCCGACCAGGTCGCCGAGATCCACCAGGCCGCCGTCCTGCACTACGCGCACCGCACCGACCTGACGTCCCGCGCCGAGGAGCTCTACCACCGGCTCAGCCTCGGCGGGCCCGCCGCCGAGCTCGACCGGCGCTGGCAGCCCGGCGTGGAGGCCCTGCTCGTGCCCTCCATCGACGAACTCCCGCCCGCCGCCCAGGCGTACCTGGCCTCCCGCTCCGGGAGGACGCTCTACTCCGCCACCCTGCGCGAGGTGCCCGCCGAGGAGTGGGAGCGGCACGCGGAGGTGCAGGTGGCCCGCCTCCTGGAACTCGACGACCCCGAAGGCGCCGCCGAGGTGCTGGCCGAACACCCCGAGGGCAGCGAGCCCGGCGGCCGGCTGCTGCTGCTGGAGGCACGGGTCCGTGCGGCGCAGGGCCTGCTCGGCCGGGCCCGGACGCTGGCCCGCCGGGGCCGCCACCGGGCGGCCGAGCAGGGCGACCCCGCCGCGCAGCTGGAGGCGGCCTTCGCGGAGGCCCGCTGGGCGGCCGAGGACGGCAGCCCGGACGACGCCGGACCGATCCTCGCCGAGGCCGTCCTGCTCGCGGAGGACCTCGACGACCGGCTCACCGAGATCCGGGTCGAACTGGCCCGCTGGGAGCTCGCCCGCGCGTACGGCCCCGGCGGAACGGAGGCGGTGGCCCGGCGGCTGGCGCGCCTGGTCGACGGCCGGGCCGTCGAACTCCTCTCGCAGGACCCCAAGCTGCTCCTGGCCGCCACCGGCGCCGTGGGCGCCGCCCGGCCGGAACTCGTGCGGCAGAGCCTGCGCGTCATCGGCCTGCGGCGTTTCACCGCCGACCAGCAGGCGGCACTCGCCCGGGCGCTGCGGGAGTGGGACGGGGCCCTCGGCGGCGCGGCCGCCCGCAGGGTGGCGGGCACCGGGGCCGGGCCGCCCGCGGAGGGATTCTGGGAGACCTGGCTCGGCGCCACCCCACCGGCGGAGACGGCGACGGTGCTCACCGCGCTCACCGAGGCCCTGCCCGGCGCCGACGGGGTGGCCGGCGCGCTCGCCGCGGTCTACCGGGAGTGGACGGGCCGCGGCACCGGCTGAGCGTCAGGACGGCGCCGGCCCCCGGGCCGGCGCGGGGGTGCGCCGGGCCCGGGGGCCGAGGTCGGGGTGGTGCGGGGGCGTCAGGAGGCCGGCATCAGCACGGTGTCGACGATGTGGACGGTGGCGTTCGAGGTCTGCACGTTGCCGCAGAGCACCTTGGCGTTGCCGTTCACGGTGAAGTCCTCGCCGGAGCCGGTCGCGGTGACCTTGCCGCCCTCCAGGGTGGCGTGGTCGCCGGGCAGGGCGGCGGGGGTGATGCGCTCCGGCGCGACGTGGTAGGTGAGGACCTTGGTGAGCTTGGCCTTGTCGGCGAGCAGGGCGTCCAGGTCGGCCTTCGGGATCTTCGCGAAGGCGTCGTTCGTCGGCGCGAAGACGGTGATGTTCTTCGCCGAGTTCAGGGTGTCGACCAGACCTGCCTGCTTGACGGCCGCGACCAGGGTGGAGAGCAGCGGGTTGTTGGACGCCGCCGTGGCGACCGGGTCCGCGGCCATGCCGGAGAAGCTGCCCTTGCCGTCCTTCGGCACGGCGGCACAGGCGGCACCGAACGGCTGGTCCGCCACGGCCGCGGCGGAGGCGGGGGCGGGGGCCGAGGACGCCATGGCGGGGGCCGAGGCGACGGGCGCGGCGTTGGCGCCGGAGGAGCTGTCGCTGCTGCAGCCGGTCAGACCGACGGTCAGGGCGCCGGCGGCGAGCAGGGCGGCGAACGTGGTGCGGCGGGTGGCACGGGACATGACGGGTGCTCCTCGGAGGTGGTCCCTGCCCGGTTCCGGGCATGGGGGTGGTGGCGCCGGGCCGGTCGTCCGGGCGGCGTGGATGGTTCGGTTCGTGGGTTCGGTTCGTGCGGTGGCGGGCCGGGCAGGTCAGGTGACCGTCACCACGGTGCTGTGCAGGCCTGTTGCCCCGGAGGGGAAGGGCGGGGTGCGCTCCTCGGTCTGGACGGCGCCGGCGGTGTCGGTGGCGCGGACCTCGATCCGGTGGGTGCCGGGCCGGGCCCCGCGCCACTCGTACGTCCACTGGCGCCACAGGTCGGGGCCGGCGTCGGTGGCGAGCCGGGCCTGGGTCCAGGGACCGCCGTCGGTGCGGACCTCGACCGCGGCGATGCCGCGGTGCGTGGCCCAGGCGGTGCCGGCGACCGTCACGTCCCCGGCGGGGACGCGGGCGAAGGGGGCCGGGACGTCGATCCGGGAGGCGGTGCGCACCGTCCCCGTCCGGTCCCAGCCGCGTCTGACCCAGTACGGGTCGTGGGCGGCGAAGGTGGTGACCTCCAGGTCGACCAGCCACTTGGTGGCCGACGTGTAGCCGTACAGGCCGGGGACGACCGTGCGGCAGGGGAAGCCGTGGGCCACGGGCAGCGGTTCGCCGTCCATGGCGAGGGCGAGCAGGCCGCGCCGCCCGTCGAGGAGGGCGTCCATCGGGGTGCCGATGGTCATGCCGTCCTTCGAGCGTCCGAGCAACTGGTCGGCGCCGGGCCTCACCCCGGCGCGTCGCAGCAGTCCGGCGATCGGCACGCCGAGCCACCGGGTGGTGGAGGCGTACGTGCCGCCGACTTCGTTGGAGACGCACACCAGGGTGGCGTCGAGCTCCTCCAGCGGCTGCTGCAGCAGGTCGTCGAAGGAGAGCAGGAGGGGGCGGTCGACGAGCCCGTGCACCCGCAGCGACCAGCGGCGCGGGTCGATCCGGGGCAGGGTCAGGGCGGTGTCGACCCGGTAGAAGTCGCCGTTCGCCGTGGTGAAGGGGGTGAGGCCGGCGACCCCGGGGTGGACGCCGCGGGGCAGGGCTGCGGCGGGGCGGACCGGCGGGGGGAGCCGTACGGCGCCGCGGGCGGCCCCGACGTCCTGCCGGCTGTCGGCGAGCCTGCGCCCGCCGACCCCGGCCAGGGCGGCCGCGGCGACGGTGCCGCCGGTGGCGGCGAGCAGGGTGCGCCGGGCCGGGCCGGGTGCGGCCGGGGCCCCGGACCGGGGGGAGGCGGTGCGCAGCCGCCGGGCGAGCAGGTGCAGCACGGCGGCGCCGGCCAGTCCGGCGGCGAGCGAGGGCAGGGCGTCGGCGGCGGTCGCGGTGGGCCGGGAGAGGGCGGCCCACACGCCGACGGCGCCGAACGCGCCGACGATGCCCGCGCCGAGGGCGGGGCGGCGCAGGGCGACGAGCCCCGCGACCACGGCGAGGGCGGCCATGGTGAGGTGGATGCCGCCCAGCAGCACCGGCTTGTCGTTCGTGCCGAACGTCCGGACCGCGTACTCCTTGAGCGGGGTCGGGGTCAGGTCGATGGCGGCCGAGCCGACGGCGAGCACCGGAGAGGCGTCGGGCCCGGTGAAGGCGGCGACGAGCTCGCCCGTGCCGACCGCGGCCGCGGCGGCGGCCAGGCCGGTCGCGGCTGCCGCGGCGAGCCGCAGCACACGGGTGCGGCGGCCGCGCGGCGGGTCGGCCGGCTCGGTGTCGGGTGTTCCCTCGGTGCTCACACCCCCCATTCGGCCCTGGGGCCACGGTGGATTGGTGCGATCTTCCACCTCACCCGTCCGAGTGAACGAGACTCAGCGCGGACCGCTCCGACCGGCGGTGACGTGCAGTCAGGCGACCGATCCGCCGCCGGTGACGGCGCTCTCGGTGATCCTGCGGGCCATCCCGCCGAAGACGACGGCGTGGAACGGCGCCACCGACCACCAGTAGGCGTGGCCGGCGAGCCCGTGCGGGTGGAAGAGCGCCCGCTGCCGGTAGACGGTGCCGCCGGTGCCGTCGGGGGCGACGCCGATCTCCAGCCAGGCGGGTCCGGGCAGCCGCATCTCGGCGCGCAGCCGGAGCAGCCGGCCGGGTTCGATCTCCTCGACGCGCCAGAAGTCGAGGGAGTCGCCGACCCGCAGCCGGGCGGGGTCGCGGCGGCCGCGGCGCAGGCCGACCCCGCCGACGGCGCGGTCGAGCCAGCCGCGCAGGGCCCAGGCGAGCGGGAAGGAGTACCAGCCGTTGTCGCCGCCGATGCCCTCGACGACCCGCCAGACGGCGTCCGGGGAGGCGTCGACGGTGCGTTCGCGGACGTCCTCGTAGAGGCTGCCGCCCGCCCAGTCGGGGTCGGTGGGCAGCGGGTCGCTGGGGGTGCCGGGCAGCGAGGCCGACGACCACCGGGTGGTGACCTCGGCGTCGCGGATGCGGCGCAGGGCGAGCCGGACGGCCTCGTCGAAACCGATCGGCCCCTGCGGGGGGTCGGGGATCCACCGGGCGATGTCGTGCTCGGAGCAGACCACCTCGTGCCGCAGCGACTCGACGAGCGGCCGGGCGATCGAGTTGGGCACCGGGGTGACGAGGCCGACCCAGTGCCCGGACAGCCGCGGGGTCAGCACCGGCACGGGCACGATGACGCGGCGGGGCAGCCCCGCGACGGCGGCGTACCGCATCATCATCTCCCGGTAGGTCAGCACGTCGGGCCCGCCGATGTCGAAGGTGCGGTTGACGTCGGGCGGCAGCAGGGCGGCGCCGGTGAGGTGGCGCAGCACGTCGCGGACCGCGATCGGCTGGATGCGGGTGCCGACCCAGTTGGGCGTCACCATCACCGGCAGGCGCTCGGTGAGGTAGCGCAGCATCTCGAAGGAGGCGGAGCCGGAGCCGATGATGACGGCGGCCCGCAGTTCGGCGGTGGGGACGCCGCTGTCGCGCAGGATCCGGCCGACCTCGGCGCGGGACCGCAGGTGCGGGGAGAGCTCGGCGGCGGGGACGCCCGCGGGGGTGAGGCCGCCGAGGTAGACGATGCGGCCGACGCCGGCCCTGGCGGCGGCGGCGCCGAACGCGCGGGCGGCCTCCCGGTCGGTGCGTTCGAAGCCGGGGCCGGTGCCGAGGGCGTGCACGAGGTAGTAGGCGACGTCGACGCCCTCGAAGGCGCCGGTGAGGGTGTCGGGCCGGGTGACGTCGCCGGTGGCGGTCTCGACGTCGGCCCGCCACGGGTGGTCGCGCAGGCGCCCGGGGTCGCGGACGAGGCAGCGCACCCGGTGGCCGGCGGCGAGCAGCTCGGGCACCAGGCGGCCGCCGATGTAGCCGGTCGCGCCGGTGACCAGGCAGTGCCGGGGCGGGACGCCGGACTCCTGCGGCGGACGGTCCTGCGTGGGCTGCTCGTGCATGGCGCTCTCCCGGGGGTGGGTCAGAAGGCGTACCGCACCCTCAGCCAGGGCGCGTGCCGGTCGATCAGGGTGCGGAGCACGTCGAGGGCGGCGGCCTTGCCCCCGGCCCGGTAGCGGACGTTCCAGCTGCCGTTCCCGGACTTCTTGGCCTCCTGCAGGGCGGGCCGCCAGAGCAGGTCCTCGGCCTTCGGGTGCCAGCCGAGGTTCACCTCGTGCAGGTCCCGGTTGTGGGTCAGCATGATGATCTCAGCGGCGGCCTGGGCTTTCACGGAGGCGGGCAGCATGTCGTCCATCCGGTGCAGCAGCTCGGCCCAGTCGGCCTGCCACCCGTCCCGCAGCACCACCGGGGAGAGGTTGAAGTGCACTTCGTAGCCGGCCTCCAGGAAGTCGCCCGCGGCGAGGATCCGGTCCGGCACGGGGGTGGTGCGGATGTCGAGGAGGCGGGCGTCGGCGGGTGGCATCAGGGAGAACCGGATGCGGGTGCGGCCGCGCGGGTCGAGGGCGAGCAGGTCGCGGTTGACCCACTTGGTGGCGAAGGACGCCTTGGCGGTGGGCCAGTGCCGGAAGGCCCGTACGAGGTCGGCGGTGTTGTCGCAGATCAGGGCGTCGACCGCGCAGTCGTTGTTCTCGCCGATGTCGTACACCCAGGCGTGCGGGTCGCACTGGTTCGGTGCGGGCTTGCGGCCCTGCCGGCGGACGTGGCCGGCGAGGTAGGAGACGATCCGGTCGATGTTGGTGAAGACGGTGATCGGGTTGGCGTAGCCCTTGCGCCGCGGCACGTAGCAGTAGGCGCAGGCGAGCGCGCAGCCGTTGGCGGAGCTGGGGGCGATCCAGTCGGCGGAGCGCCCGTTGGGCCGGGCGGCGAGCGACTTCTTGACGCCCAGCACCAGCACCTCGCTCTTGACCCGGGCCCAGCGTTCGACGTTGCCGGCGTTGCCGTGCAGGTGGGGGATCCGCCAGTGCGAGGGCACCTCGACCACGCGGGCGCCGGGGAAGCGCTCCAGCACCTGCCGGCCGCGGGGCGACGCGGCGGCCGCCGGTTCCGCGTAGATCTCCCGGACGTCGAACAGCGGGAGCGGGCGGCGGGGCGCGGGCGGCACGGTGCGGCCTCCTGAGGTGGCGCGGAGCGGTTCGTTCCGGGGGATCCGGAGCGGCCGGGGCCGCCGGATTGGTCCATTCTCCGTCCGGTGTGGCAGCGTCGCCGACTCCGGCGGGGAATTCCTCCGGACGGGCAATCCGCCGGGGTGACGGCTCCGAACACCACGTACCGACGACTCCTGCCGTTCCCGTCCACCGGCACGGCCCACCATGCTCACGGAGGTCCTCCATGTCCGCCATCCGCCCCGCCGGCCGGCTCCGCGCCCGTGCGGCACGACCCCGGGGGGCGGCGCGTTGAACACCGTCGTCCACCTCTCCGGGCCGCACCGGCGCGGCCCCGACCTGCAGGAGCTCGTCGCCCAGGTGGCGTTCGGCGACCAGGATGCCTTCGGCCGGCTCTACGACGCGGTGGCGGGCCCGGTGCTGGGGCTGATCCGCCGTGTCCTGCGCGACCCCGCGCAGTCCGAGGAGGTCGCGCAGGAGGTCATGCTGGAGGTGTGGCGCACCGCCGCCCGCTACCAGCCGGAGCGCGGCGAGGTCATGTCGTGGGTGCTGACGATGGCGCACCGCCGCGCCGTCGACCGCGTACGGGCGGCGCAGGCCGCCGCCGACCGTGACCAGCGGGTCGCCGCGCGGTCGCACATGCCGGCCTTCGACGAGGTCGCCGAGCAGGTCGAGGGCCGGATGGAGCGCGAGCAGGTGCGGCGCTGCCTGAAGACGCTGACCGAGCTGCAGCGCCAGTCGGTGACCCTGGCCTACTACCGCGGCTACTCGTACCGCGAGGTCGCGGACATGTTGAGCACGCCGCTGGGTACCGTCAAGACGCGGATGCGGGACGGTCTGATCCGGCTGCGCGACTGCCTGGGGGTGGGAGCATGACCATCGGAGCCGATCTCCACACGCTGACCGGCGCGTACGCCGCGCACGCCCTCGACGGCGCGGAGCGCGACGAGTTCGAACGGCACCTCGCCGCCTGCCCGGCCTGCGACCAGGAGGTCCGGGAGTTCGCCGCGACGCTGGCCCGGCTGGGTGCGGCCGAGACGGCCGCGCCGCCCGCCGAGCTGCGGGCCCGGGTGATGGCGGGCATCGGATCCGTCCGCCAGCTCGCCCCGCCGACCGCGGCGCCGGAGAGCGGCGGCCGCCGCCGCGGGCGCCTCGCCCGGCAGTGGCCGAAGTTCGCCCTGGCCGCCTCGGTCGCGCTCGCGGCCGCCCTCGGCGGGCTCGCCGTGCAGCAGCACGACCGGGCCGAGGACGCCGACGCGCGCGCCGCGCAGCTCCAGCAGCAGCAGGACCGCTTCTCCGGCCTGCTCACCGCACCGGACGCCCGGACGGCGACCGCTGCCGCCGGGTCCGGCGTCGGCACCGTCGTCTGGTCGGAGAGCCGCGGCCAGGCCGGGTTCCTCGCGGCCGGCATGCCGGCGCTGCCGGAGGGCAAGACGTACGAGCTGTGGTTCAACGACGCCGGCACGATGCGGCCGGCCGGCCTGCTGCCGGCCTCGGACGGCTCGCTGCTGCTGCAGGGCCCGATCGACGGGGCCGCCGGGATCGGCGTCACCGTGGAGCCCGCGGGCGGCTCGGCCCGTCCGAGCGGCGACCCGGTGATGCTGCTGCCGTTCGACTGAGGTGCCGCGGGCGCCGTGGGGCCCGGCTGCGTGCCGCGCCCCGCGGCCCCCGGACGGCGTCCGCCGCGGAACGCGCCGCCGAACGGACCAATCCGCCCCCCGCGCCGCTCCGAAGTGCCGGTGACAGGCAAGGAGTGGCCCGGCAGCGTACGGGCCCGCGCACCGGAGGGGGCCTCGTGACAGTGCCCGGTACCGTCCCGCACACCGCTGACGGCAGCACGGACCGGCGGGATCCCGCCCGGCGCACCGTGGCGGTGGTCGGCGCCGGCGTGGCCGGGCTGACCGCCGCGTACGAGCTGGAGCGCGCCGGCGTCGCCGTGGAACTGTTCGAGGCCGACGACCGGCTCGGCGGGCACGCCCACACCCAGGAGGCCGTCGGCGCGGACGGCCGCACCGTGCCGCTCGACACCGGCTTCCTCGTGCACAACGAGCGCACCTACCCGCACCTGATCCGGCTGTTCGCCGAACTCGGCGTCGAGACCCGCGACAGCGACATGAGCATGTCCGTGCAGTGCGCCGGCTGCGGCCTCGAGTACGCGGGCGCCCGCGGCCCGTCCGGCCTGGTCGCCCGCCCCGGAGCCCTCCTGCACGCGCGCTACCTGCGGATGCTCGCCGAGGTGCCGCGCTTCCACCGCCGGGCCCGGCGGCTCCTCGCCGACCCCGGCGCCGGCGACCCGTCGCTGCGCGACTTCCTCGCCGACGGCCGGTTCGGCCCGTACTTCGTCCAGCACTTCATGACCCCGGTCGTCGCCGCCGTCTGGTCCTGCGCCCCGGACCTCGCCGGCGACTACCCGGCCCGCTACCTCTTCGCGTTCCTGGAGAACCACGGCATGCTCGGCGTCACCGGCTCGCCGACGTGGCGCACCGTCGTCGGCGGCTCCCGCACCTACGTCGAACGGATCGCCGCCCGCCTCACCGCGGTGCACCGCGACACCCCCGTGCGCGCCGTCCACCGGCACGCCCACGGCGTCGAGATCGCCACCGCCGACGGCCGCCGCACCGCCGCCGACGCCGTCGTCGTCGCCACCCACGCCGACCAGGCACTGCGCCTGCTCGCCGAACCCACCCAGGACGAGGCCGACGTGCTCGGCGCCTTCCGGTACTCCCGCAACCCCACCGTGCTGCACCGCGACGCCTCCCGGCTGCCCACCGCCCCCCGCGCCCGCGCCTCCTGGAACTACCGCATGGCCGACTGCGACGACACCGCCGACGGCGTGCAGGTCAGCTACCACCTCAACCGGCTCCTCGGCCTCGACACCGCCGAGGACTACCTCGTCACCCTCAACGAGGACCGCCACCCCGTCGCCGACGACCACGTCGTCTCCCGCACCGTCTACGCGCACCCGGTCTACACCGGCACGAGCGTCGCCGCCCAGCGCCGCCTGCCCGCCCTCTCCACCGGCCGCACCGCCTTCGCCGGCGCCTACCACGGCTGGGGCTTCCACGAGGACGGCTGCCGCTCCGGCGTCCAGGCGGCCGCCGCACTCCTCGCCGCGGGCCTCCCCACCGCCGACGCGCACCGCGCGGGCGTGCGATGAACCCCGCCCTGCCCGGCCCCTGGGGCGCCGCCCTCTACGAGTGCCGGATCACCCACGTCCGCACCGCCCCGCTCCGGCACGCCTTCCGCCACCGCACCTACCTGTGGCTGATCGACCCCGACCGGCCGCCGCGGCTGCCCCGGGTGCTGCGCCCGCTCGCCCGCTTCCGCGCCGCCGACCACCCCGGCGGCCCGGCGGCCGGGCTGCGCGCCGACCTCGCCCGCCACCTCGCCGCGCACGGCATCGACCTCGGCACCGGGCAGGTGCTGATGCTCACCCAGGCCCGCTCCCTCGGCCACGTCTTCAACCCGCTCACCGTCTACTGGTGCCGCGACGCCGACGGCCGGCCGCTGTGCACCGTCGCCGAGGTCCACAACACCTACGGCGGCCACCACCGCTACCTGCTGCACCCCGACGCCGACGGCCGGGCGGAGACGGCGAAGGAGTTCTACGTCTCCCCGTTCTTCCCCGTCGACGGGCGCTACCGGATGACCCTCCCCGAGCCCGCCGAACGGCTCGACCTGAGCATCCGTCTGGACCGCGACGGCGGCAGCCCGTTCCTCGCCACCGTGCACGGCCGCCGCACCCCCGCCGGACCGCGCGCCCTGCTGCGGGCCGCCGCCCGGCACCCCCTCTCCACCCTCGCGGTCAGCCTGCACATCCGCTACCAGGGCATCCGGCTGTACCTGCGCGGCCTGCCGGTGCACCCCCGGCCGCAGACCCGCCCCGCCCCCCGCACCACCGAGACCGACGTCCGCCCCGCATCCCCCGAAGAGGTGTCCGCCCCGTGACCCGGCCCGCCCTCCAGACCGTCCCGACGACCGTCCCGCCGCAGCCCGCGGCGCCCGCCGAGACCGCCACGCACGCCGTGGACCCGGACCGCTGGCCGGACGTCGCACGGGTGCCCCGCGGCCCGCTGCGCGCAGCCGTCGCCGAACGCCTGCTGCGCCGTGTCGCCCTGCGCCGCGGCCTGCGCGTCGAGATGCCCGACGGCAGCCTCCTCGTACCGGCCCCGGCCGGCGCCCCCGTGCTGCGCCTGCACCGGCCCGAGGCCTTCCTGCACCGCGTCGGCGCCACCGGCCTGATCGGCTTCGGCGAGTCGTACCAGGCCGGCGACTGGGACGCCCCCGACCTCGTCGGCCTGCTCACCGTGCTCGCCACCGCGCCCGAGACCCTCGTGCCGACCGGCGCCCAGTGGCTGCGCCGCCTCTACGTGCAGCGGCCCCCCGCCGGGGAGCTCGGCACCGCCGACAACGCCCGCCGCAACATCCACCACCACTACGACCTCTCCAACGACCTCTTCGCGCTGTTCCTCGACCGCACGATGACCTACTCCTCCGCGCTCTTCCCGGAGGCCCCCGACGGCACCGTCACCGCCGCCCGGGACGCCCTGCCCGAGGCCCAGCACCGCAAGATCGACCGGCTGCTCGACCTCGCCGCCGTCGGCCCCGGCAGCCGCGTCCTGGAGATCGGCACCGGCTGGGGCGAACTCGCCCTGCGCGCCGCCGCCCGCGGCGCGACCGTCGTCAGCCTAACCCTCTCCGAGGAACAGCTCGACCTCGCCCGCCGCCGCATCGCCGACGCCGGCCTGGCCGACCGCGCCGAGGTGCGCCTCTGCGACTACCGCGCCGTCGAGGGCGAGTACGACGCCGTCGTCAGCGTCGAGATGATCGAGGCGGTCGGCCGGCCCTTCTGGCCCGTCTACTTCCGCACCGTCGACCGCGTGCTCGCCCCCGGCGGCCGGGTCGCGATCCAGGCGATCACCATGCCCCACGACCGCATGATCGCCAGCAGCAACACCTACACCTGGATCCTCAAGTACATCTTCCCCGGCGGCCTGATCCCCTCCGTGCAGGCGATCGACCGGACCACCGCCCGGCACACCACGCTGCGCGTCACCGGCACCCACGGCTTCGGCCCGCACTACGCCGAGACGCTGCGCCTGTGGCGCGAGCGCTTCACCGAGCGCGCCGCCGAGGTCGGCGCGCTCGGCTTCGACCAGGTCTTCCGCCGCACCTGGGAGCTCTACCTCGCCTACTCCGAGGCCGGCTTCCGCACCGGCTACCTCGACGTCCAGCAGCTCCTGCTCACCCGCGAGGGGGACGCCCGATGACCGCCGCCGCGCTCCTCGACCCGCTGCTCACCGACCTCCTCGGGGCACCGCTGCCGTTCCGCGTCCGCGCCTGGGACGGCTCCACCACGGGCCCCGACGACGCCCCCACCGTCGTGCTGCGCAGCCGCCGCGCCCTGCGCCGGCTCCTCTGGCAGCCGGGCGAACTCGGCCTCGCCGACGCCTACATCACCGGCGAACTCGACGTGGAGGGCGACCTCGCCACGAACCTCGGCACCGTACGGCGCGCCCTCGCCGGCCGCGGGCCCGTCCGCCCGTCCCCGGGCGACTGGCCGCGGCTGCTCACCGCCGCCGCCCGGCTCGGCGCGATCGGCCCCCGCCCCGCACCGCCCGGCGGCCGGGCCGCCGTGACCGGCTCGCCGCACAGCCGCCGCCGCGACCGGGCCGTGATCAGCCACCACTACGACCTCTCCAACGCGTTCTACACGCTGCTCCTCGGCCCGGCGATGGCCTACTCCTGCGCGTACTACACCGCCGAGGGGCAGGGCCTGGCCGCCGCCCAGGCCGCGAAGTTCGACCTGGTCTGCCGCAAGCTCGGGCTGCGGCCCGGCGACCGGCTCCTCGACGTCGGCTGCGGCTGGGGCGCCCTCGCCCTGCACGCCGCCCGCCACCACGGCGCCCGGGTCACCGGCGTCACCCTGTCGAGCCGTCAGCACGCCTACGCGACGGCCGCGGTGGCCGAGGCCGGCCTCCAGGACCGCGTGGAGATCCGGCTGCGCGACTACCGCGACATCGCCGACGGCCCGTACGACGCGGTCAGCTGCATCGAGATGGGCGAACACGTCGGCGACGAGCAGTACCCGGCGTTCGCCGCCCGTCTCTCCGGCCTGCTGCGCCCGCAGGGCCGGCTGCTCGTCCAGCAGATGTCCCGCGGGGCCTCCGCCCCGGGCGGCGGGGCGTTCATCGAGACGTACATCGCTCCGGACATGCACATGCGCCCGGTCGGCCGCACGGTCGACCTGCTGGAGGGCGCCGGGCTGGAGGTGCGCCAGGTGGAGGCGCTGCGCGAGCACTACACCCGCACCGTCGACGCCTGGCACGACACCCTCCGCGAGCGCCGCACCGAGTTCACCGCGCTCGTGGGCGAGCCCACCGTGCGGTTGTGGCAGCTCTACCTGGCGGGCAGCTCGCTGGCGTTCGCCGAGCGGCGGATGGGCGTCGACCAGATCCTCGCCGTCCGGCCCGACGACACCGGCACGGCCGGGGTGCCCGCCACCCCGGCCGGCTGGTACGCGGCGGTGGCGACGTGAACGGCGCGGCCTTCGCGGTGAACCTGGCGGCGACCCTGGGCGCCGTGCTGGCGGTGATGCTCGCGGCGTTCGCCGTCGGCGTCCGCACCGGCCGGCACCGGGGCGTGGACACCGCCTGGGGCCTGGCGTACACCGCGGTCGCCCTCACCGGGTACGGGCTCTCCGCCGGGCACGGCGACGACGGCCGCCGCCTGCTCGTCACCCTGCTCGTCGTGGTGTGGGGCGTCCGGCTCTCCGTGCACATCGGCCTGCGGGCCCGGGGCGCCGGGGAGGACCCGCGCTACGCCCGGATGCTCTCCCGCGCCCCGGCCGGGCGGCCGCGCACCCGGTACGCGCTGCGCATGGTCTACCTGCTGCAGGCCGCCATCGTCTGGTTCGTGTCGCTGCCGGTGCAGGCCGCGCAGTACCTGCCGGACGCGCTCGGGCCGCTCGCCTGGGCGGGCACCGCGCTGTGGGCGGTCGGGCTGTTCTTCGAGGCGGTCGGCGACCGGCAGCTGGCCCGGTTCAAGGCGGACCCGGCGCACCGCGGGCAGGTGATGGACCGCGGCCTGTGGCGCTGGACCCGGCACCCGAACTACTTCGGTGACGCCTGCGTCTGGTGGGGCCTCTTCCTGCTGGTCGCGCAGGCGCCGGTCGGCTGGGCGTTCGTGCTGAGCCCGGTGCTCATGACGTACCTGCTGGCCTTCGGCAGCGGCAAGCCGATGCTGGAGCGGCAGATGGGGTCGACGAAGCCCGGCTGGGACGCGTACGTGGCCCGGACGAGCGGCTTCCTGCCGCTGCCGCCGCGCCGCTGACCGGCCACGGGGCCCGCGGCCCCGGCGGGGGAGGCCGGGGCCGTCAGGGGACGGTGCGGGCGAGACGCCGGAAGGCCGCCGCGGTGCCGGCCGCGGCGGCCCCGGCCAGGACGGCTGCCTCCGGGACGCCCGTGGCCGCCCGGAGGGCGCAGCCGGCGGCGGTCGCCGCGAGGACGGCGATCACCGCGGTGAGCACGCGCGGCCGCCACAGCAGCAGGGCCGCACGCCCGCGGCGGCGCCGCATCCTGCGGTCGAACGCGGGGTCGGCCAGGCGGGTGCGGTGTTCGATCCCGGCCAGGGCCGACCGCTCCTGCGCGGTCAGGGCGGCGACGGTCACGGCGGACGACCTCCTCGGACCGCCCCGGGCGGCACCGGGACGTCCACCGCCCGGGGGGTTTGCCCCCACCCTCCGCCCGGGCCGCGCCGACCGCACCTCGCAGCGCCTGTGCACCGTTCGTGCGTGTTCCGCCCGGCGGCGGGTCCGGCAGGCGTACGGTGCGGGCGTGGAGACTTTCAACGACCTGTCGGCCTCCCTCGCGGAGGCCAGCATCACGACCGGGGGAGTCGCCCGTCGGCTCGGCGTCTCGCCCACCACCGTGCGCTCCTGGGAGCGGCGGTACGGCATCGGGCCGACCGGTCACGAGGCCGGCCGGCACCGGCGGTGGAGCCCGGGCGACGTCGCCGTGCTGGAGGCGATGTGCCGGCTCACCGCCCGCGGGGTGCCACCCGCCGAGGCGGCCCGGCTGGCCCTGGAGGGCGTCGCGCCGACGGCCCGCAAGGGCGCGGGCCCGGAACCGCGGGAGCCCGGCGGCAGCCGGGCGCTGCCGCTGGGCACCGTGCGCCCCGAGTGCCGCGGACTCGGACGGGCCGCGGTGCGGCTCGACGCCCCGTCGGTCGAGCGGATGCTGAACCGGGCCGTCGACGACCTCGGGCTGGTGACCGCCTGGGACGAGGTGATGATGCCCGCGCTGCGCGCGGTGGGCCGCAAGTGGCTGGCCGAGGGCGAGCGCTACGTCGAGGTGGAGCACCTGCTGTCCTGGCACGTCTCCGGGGCGCTGCGGCGGATCACCAGCTGCACGGATCCGGCGGTGCCGACGGCCCCGGTGCTCCTGGCCTGCATGCCGACCGAGCTGCACTCGCTGCCGCTGGAGGCCGTGGCGGCGGGGCTGTCGGGCCGCGGGGTGCCGTTCCGGATGTTCGGGCCGGCGGTGCCGGCGGAGGCGCTGACCGAGGCCGTCCGGCGGATCGGGCCGTCGGCGGTGCTGGTCTGGTCGCAGTCGCGGACGACGGCCGACGTCCGGCTGGCGCAGTTCGCCGCGGCGACCGCCTGGGGGCCGCGCGGTGCGCGGGCGCGCCCGGCGGTGCTGCTGGCCGGTCCCGGCTGGGCGGGCACGGGCCGCATCGCCGGCACGGTGCGGCCGAAGACCCTCGCGGACGGGCTGGCCGTGCTGTCGTCCCTCGCGATGTCCTGACACGTGCCCGGCGGTGCCCCGGCGGACCAGGGGCCGGCCGTTCAGCGGACCGGTGCGCGGGCCGCGGGGACGAGCGCGGGCCCGCCGAGTGCCGTGGCGAGGCGGTCCAGCAGCGGGGTGTCGGCGACCGCCTCCAGCACGGTGAGCAGGGCGTCGACCCGGTGTCCGTCGCCGGTGCACACCGCCCGGCATATCAGCTCCACGAGGGCCTCACGGCCGGCGCGTGCGGTTCGTTCGTCCATCGTGCCCGCCTCCCTTCCTCTCTCTTCGGAGCGGTGCCCGGGGCCGGACGGGTCGGGTGGCGCGATCGGCCTGAAACGGTGCGCCACCGGTGCGACTGAGGCTTCCGGTGCATGCCACTCAGGATGGTCACGGGACGGCGCGTCCCGCATCCCGAAGGGAGCACGGCCATGGATCTCCGCGACGAACTCCCCGTCGACCACCGGCTGGCACAGGTCTACCGCATCGGCGCCGGGCTCTGCGGGGCGGTGCTGCTGGTCTTCGGCTGCCTCGGCCTCGCCGACGGCCTGTCCTTCTTCAGCACGAGCGGCGAGCAGGTGGCCGGACTCTCCAGCAACGGCCTGCTGAGCCTGATCTCCGTGGTCTTCGCGGTGGTGCTCATCGCCGGGGCCGTGATCGGCGGCAACACCGCCTCGACGGTCAACATCGCCGTCGGCGTGCTCTTCGTGCTCAGCGGCTTCGTCAACCTGGCGCTGCTCGACTCGGACGCGAACCTGCTGGCGTTCCGCATCCCCAACGTGATCTTCAGCTTCGTCATGGGCTTCGTCATCGCGACCTTCGGCATGTACGGCCGGGTGAGCAGCAAGCTGCCGCACGACAACCCGTACTGGCGCACCCGCCACGCCGGCACCGAGCACGCGGCGGCGGCGCAGGCCGCGGCCGGGCCGGGCGTGCCCCGGCTGGGCGGCCGCACCTCCTGACCGCCTCCTGACCGCCGCCGCTGGACCTCGGGGCGCGGGCGGGGGTGCAGGCGGGGTGGGGACGGTTCAGGCGACCGGCCGCGCGAGGTCGGCCAGCACCTCGCGGGCCGCCCGGGCCCCGGAGGCCATCGCCCCCTGCACGGAGCCCGTGCCCCGGTGGTCGCCGCACACGTACCGGCCCGGCCCCACCCGGGTGGTCCGGCTCAGCGGGTGCGGGGCCGGCATCGCGGGCAGCGCGTAGGTGATGTGACGGTCCGCCAGGTGCTCCCAGCCCGCGGTGTCCGTGCCGTACAGCTCCGCGAGGCGGGCGCGCACCTGCGGCTCGTCCGCCGGCCCGCCCAGCACCGAGGTCGACACCAGCGCCCGCCCGTCGCCCGCGTAGCCGGGCACCACCTCGGTGAGGACGACGGTGTTCAGCACGAGGCCGTCCGTGTCGACGACCAGGGTCGGCTCGGCCAGCGGGGACACCGGGGCCGCGTGGTAGAGCGTGGTGACCGCCCGGCCCGGCGGCACCGGCAGGCCCGGCAGCAGCCCAACCGCGGCGGGGGCGTCCGTGGCGACGACGACGCACGGCGCCGCGGCCTCCGAGCCGTCCGCGAGCAGCACCCCCGCGTCGGTCAGCGCGGCCACCGGCGCCTCCAGCCGCACCGTGCCCGGCGGCAGCGCGGCCGCGAGCTGCTCCGGCACGGCACCGATCCCGGCCTGCGGCAGGCAGAGGGTGCCGCGCAGCATGCTCCGCCACACGAGGTGGAAGACCCGGCCCGAGGTCTCCAGGCCCTCCTCCAGGAAGACCCCGGCCAGGAACGGCCGCAGCACCGCGTCGACGGTGGCGTCCGAGAGGCCCGCCGAGGTCAGGGCGGCGTGCACCGGCACGTCGCGGCCGCGCCGCAGCAGGGCGGCGGGCGCCAGCATGTCGCGGGCGCTCAGCAGGCCGAGCGCCACGGTGTCGCGCAGCGGTGCGAGCCGGCCCGGCAGCAGGTCGGCGGCCTGGCCGGGGCGCCGCGTCGGGTCGGCGAAGCGGTACCGGCCGCGGGAGCCCGCGAGCACGAAACCGGGCGTGAACGGGTGCAGGCGCAGCGCCCGCAGGTCCGTGCGCCGCTGCACCTGCGGGTAGGAGGTGTTGAACACCTGGAAGCCGCGGTCCAGCCGGAAGCCCTGCACCAGGTCGGTGCGCATCCGCCCGCCGACGCCGTCCGAGGCCTCCAGCACGCGGACGCGCAGGCCCGCCGCGGTCAGGTCCTGCGCGCAGGCGAGCCCGGCGACACCCGCGCCGACGACGACCGCGTCCACCGAGGGCTCCGTCGCCACCGGTCCTCCTCTGTCCGTACGGGTGCGCGGCGTGCCGTGCACGTCCGCAGGGCGGGTGCGCGGGAGCCGTGGGGCTCCGGGGGCCCCGTGGCTTCAGTCATAGCGCCTCGTGCCCGGGCGGCGGGGTTGCCGCGCGCAGGGCGCGGCCCGGCGGACGCCCGGCCCGCGGCAAACGCTGCGCCATCGATGCGGGCTGCCCGTGCGCGGCGGCGGAGGGACGCTGACTGCGGGTGAGGGCCCGTACGGAGGGGCGTCGGCGCGCAGCGTCCGCGCCCTTCCCCCGGAAGTGGGGCCGGATGTCCGGGACGGGCCCGGAAGTGGGTCGTACGGGCCCGCGCTGCGGATGGCGCGGGCCCGTTCCCGTGCGCGGGTGCGGGCCGCCGGGGGCGTGGGGAGCACGGGGCGGTCAGGGGTCCGGGGCGGTCAGGCTGGGGGAGCGGTTGGACAGGGTGGCGGGGGAGCGGCGTACGGTCTGTACCTGCTGCTCGTGCGGACAGATCCGGGACAGGTCCGGGACCTGTCCGCACAGCCCGCTCCCGGCGGCAGGCTTCTGGAGGAAACCTGCCGGTTGTGTTCACTTCGTGAAGGTATGGGAATCCTTCCGGGTGGATCGGGGTCGGGGTGTCTGAGCCCGAAAGGGCCGGGCACACGAGCCGCCGACGACCCCACGGAAGGAATGGCCATGGCAGTGATGAGTGAACGGTCCACGATCGCGCCCGGACCGACCCCGGCGGGCACGGGCTCCGACCACGCCGGCGCAGCCGTCCCGGCGCCGCGCGGACCCCGCATCGACGACCCGTCGGCGGTCGCACCGGCCGACGCCAAGGCACTCTCGGCAAGCCTCTTCGAACGCCTCCGCACCCTGGAGGAGGGCACCGCGGAGTACTCGTACGTCCGCGGCACCCTGGTCGAGCTGAACCTCTCGCTCGTCCGGTACGTCGCCAAGCGGTTCCGGCAGAGCAGCGAGCCGATGGACGACATCGTCCAGGTCGGCACCGTCGGCCTGATCAAGGCGATCGACCGGTTCGACCCGGACCGCGGCGTGGAGTTCGTGACCCTCGCGGTGCCCACCATCCTCGGCGAGATCAAGCGCTTCTTCCGTGACACCACCTGGGCCGTCCACGTGCCCCGACGGCTCCAGGAGCTGCGCCTGGCCCTCGCCAAGGTCGGCGACGACATGGAGCAGTCGCTCGGCCGCCCCGCCACGCCCGCCGAGCTCGCCGAGCGCCTCGGCCTCACCGAGGACGAGGTGCGCGAGGGCATGGTCGCCCGCAACGCGCACACCGCGGGCTCGCTCGACCTCGGCGCCGAGGGCGAGGACGGCGACGGCTCCCTGCTGCAGCGCCTCGGCCGCCCCGACCCCGGCCTGGAGAAGGTCGAGAACATCGAGGCGCTCAAGCCGCTCGTCGGCTCCCTCAAGGAGCGCGACCGCGCCATCCTGCACATGCGCTTCGTCGAGGAGCTCACGCAGGCCGAGATCGGCACCCGGCTCGGCGTCTCCCAGATGCAGGTCTCGCGCCTGCTCGCCCGCATCCTCGGCACGCTGCGGGAAGGCCTGCTCGGCGCCGACGCCTGATCCCCGGCACCCGCACCACCCCGGTTCCCGGACGGCCCGTGCCGTCCGGGGACCGGCGCGTTCCCGGGCGGCACGGGAGCCGGCGGTCAGAAGATCCGCCGCAGGAACTCCTCCGGCGTGGCCGGCCAGTCCACGTGGTCCGACTCGGTGCCGGGCGGCACCGCCAGGAAGGTGGACTCCAGGAACACGCCGAGATCGGCCGCCACCAGCCGCACCACCTCGACCCCGCCGGACGAGAACCACTCCAGCAGGACACCGTCCGAGCCGTCCGGGCGCACCCGGACGTCGCCCTCGCCGGAGTACCGCCGCCGTCCCGCGGCGAGCAGGTCGCGGCCGACCGTCCAGCGCGGTCCGTCGTCGGCCGCGCCGCCGTCCGCGACCACCAGGTGGTCCGTCAGCCGCGCCGGCCCGGGGAAGCAGAGCCCGACCGCGTACGGGTCGTCCGTCCGGTAGCGCAGCACCACGCGGACCCTGCGCGGGCGCAGCTCGCCGAGCCGCGCTGTCGTGTGCCGTTCGATGGTCTCCACCATGCTGCCGTACTCCTCCGATGGGCGTGGCGATGAGGGTCACCCCGGCGCCTGCCCGGGCCGTCCGTGTCCATGCGGTCCGTCGCCGGACATCCCTGCGGCAGAGGGAATCCGCGGAACCGGAGCGTTTACACCCGTCCGCAGGGGCAAGGCGGCTGACGAGCCGACACCGCCCGGTGCACGGCCCCGCACCCGGGACACCCGGAGCAGCCCGCAGGGACCCCGGACGAACCCGAAAGGGAAAGGAGCGCCCCATGTCACCCGTGGTCGTCATCGCCCTCGTGGCCCTCCTCGCCGTCGCCGCGCTCGCCGCGGTGCCGCCCGCCCGGCGCCGGATCAGGTCGCGCCGGCTCCGGGCCCGCTTCGGCCCCGAGTACGACCGGACCGTCAGCAGCCACGGCGGCGACGTCGCCCGCGCCGAGCACGAACTCGCCGACCGGCTCGCGCTGCACCGCGGACTGAAGCTCACCGCCCTCCCGGCGGCCGAGCGCAACGCCGCCGAGGCGGAGATCCGCAGCCTCCAGAGCCTCTTCGTCGACGACCCGATGCGGGCCGCCGCCGAGGCCGAACGACTGCTCCACCGCGTCCTCGACCGCATCGGCTACCCGGAGAAGGGCCGGATCGAAGCCCTCTCGGTCGACCACGCCCCGGGCGTCGCCGGCTACCGGGCGGCCCGCGCCGCCGTCGGAACCCCCGCCGGGCCCGCTGCCGGTACCGCCGGGAACACCACCGCGGGCACCACCGCGGGCACCGAGGAACTGCGGGAGGCGCTGCTCGCGACCCGCGCGCTCACCCGCGAGGTCCTGGAGCAGGGCCACCTCCCCCGGCCGGCCACCGGCCGGACGGGCTCCCCGACGGCGGACGACCCGGCGCCGGACGCCACCGAGGCGACCCGCCCGGCACCGGCCGCCCCTCGCGGCCGACGCCCCGTCACCCACTGACCGCCCACCCCGCGCCGACCGAAGGAGCGACATGAACGACGACCGCTCGACCTCCGAGGAGACCGACCGCACCCGGACGCAGCCCGCACCCGGACGCTTCGCCGAGGCCGCGAACTCCCGCACCCCCGAGGGCCCCACCTCCGACCGTACCGACCGTACCGACCGCGCCGACCGCACGGACCGTCCTGACCGGGCCGATCGCCCCGACCGCGCCGCCGGGCCCGCCGAGCCGACCGGCACCGCACGCGCCGACGCTGCACGCACCGACGGCACCGCCCGCACGACAGGTACCGAAGCTGCGCACGGCACGTCCCGCGAGGCGGAGCGAGTGCCGTCCCCCCGCGGGCCCGGCGCGCACTCGACGTCGGCGGACCAGCCGCAGGCCCCGGCCGCGCTCCGCAAGCCCGCCGCCGTGCCGGCCCCCCGTACCCCCGTCACCGCGTCCACCGGGTCCACCAGTCCTGCCGGTTCCGCCGTGACCGCCGGGTCCGGCCGTTCCGCGACCGCCGTCGGCGACCGGCCGGACGGCCGCAGCTTCGGCGGCTGGCTCGACCCGGAGCGGGTCGACGTGATGTCCGCCGAGTGGGAGGCCGTGCAGTCCGGGTTCGTCGACGATCCGGCCGGTGCGGTCGAGCGGGCCGACGCCCTGGTCGCCAAGGCCGCCGACCTCGTCACCGAGGCCGTCCGGCGCCGCCGCGAGAGCCTGCACGCGGAGGAGGGCGCCCCGGTCGGCACCGGGTCCGACACGGAGGAGCTGCGGCTCGCCCTGCGCGACTACCGCGGCGTGCTGGACCGCCTGCTCGCCGCCTGACCCGTCCACGTTCCACCCGGCCCGCGTCCCCGGCACCGATCGCCCGGGGTGCGCGGGCCGCCGCCACGAGAGGAGAACCATGCCGCTGTGGACCGTCCTCCGCCCGGTCGTCGTGCTGGCGGCGGTGGTGCTCGCCGTCGTCCTGCTCGACCGTGCCGTCCAGCTGGTCTCGCGCCGCCCGGCGGCCGGCCCGCTGCGCGGCCTGCTGCGCCCCTGCCGGGTGCCCGTGCTGCTCACCGCCGGTGCCCTGCTGCTCCTCGCGGTCGAACCCGTCGCCGGCCTGCCGCGCGCCGCGCACGGGCCGCTCCGGCACGGGCTCGTGCTGCTCGCCATCGCCGCCGGGGCGTGGCTGCTGGCCCGCGTCGTCGCCCTGCTCATCGACACCTCGACCGCCCGCTACGCCACCGAGCGCCGCGACCCCGCGCGGATACGCCGCGTGCGCACCCAGACGGGCATGGTGCGGCGGCTCGCCGAGGCGGGCATCGCCGTGCTGGCGCTGGCCGCCGCACTGATGACCTTCCCCGCGGTGCGCTCGGTCGGGGCGAGCCTGCTCGCGTCGGCGGGCATCCTCGGCCTGGTCGTCGGCGTCGCCGCGCAGAGCACCCTCGCCAACCTCTTCGCCGGCGTGCAGCTGGCCTTCGGCGACATGGTGCGGCTCGGCGACGAGGTCGTCGTCGCGGGCGACTGGGGCACCGTCGAGGAGATCACCCTGACCTACGTGGTCATCGCCACCTGGGACGAGCGGCGCATCGTCATGCCGGTCTCGTACTTCGTCGGCAAGCCGTTCGAGAACTGGTCGCGGCGCGACCCGGCGATCACCGGCACCGCCCTGCTGCACCTCGACCACCGCACGCCGATGGGCGAGCTCCGTGCGGAGTTCGAGCGGGCGCTGAAGGAGTGCGCCTGGTGGGACGGCCGGGGGAGTGCGCTGCAGGTCGTGGACACCACGCCGAGCACGATCGTGGTGCGGGCCCTGATGACCGCGCGGAGCGCCTCCGACGCCTTCGAGCTGCGCTGCTGGGTGCGCGAACGCCTGATCGGCCACCTCCGTGAGCACTACCCGGAGGCGCTGCCGCGGGTGTCGCTCGACCGGGTCGACGCCTGACCCGCGGAACCAGCCCCGCCGATGCGCACGGTGATGCGGGCGGTGACGCGGGCGCACCGACGGCCGGGGGCCGCCGACCGTCGTGGCCGGCGGCCCCCGGCCGTCGTCGTGCGGGTCCGCGGCCCGCTCAGGGCGCGGCCGCGGGCCCGGCCGCCGCACCCGCCTCCACGAACGCCTTGAAGTCCGCGAGGCCGTCCAGGGCACGCCGGTGCACGAAGCCGAGCACGTCGCCGACCCGGTCGACCAGGCCGTGCGGCTCGACGTAGAGCTGGAGCATCATCCTCGTGCGGTCGTCGTCCAGCTGATGGAACGTCACCACGCCGGCCTGTCGCAGATCGCCGGCCACGGACGCCCAGGCGACCCGCTCGTCCGGTATCAGCTCGGTGATCCTGGCGTCGAACTCCCGGGTCGACCCGCCCGCGCGGACCGTCCAGCGGGTCAGGTCCGGCTCCGGCCGGTCGACCTGGAGGACGCCCCGGACGAAGAGCGGGAACTCCTCGAACCGCGTCCACCGGCCGAACACCACCGGCACCGGCGCGCCGACCTCGACGGACTCCTCGACCAACGTCATCCCTCGTCACCTCCGCACCACGCCTGCGGTCACCGCTCGGTGACCGTCCGTCCGTCGTCTGTCCCCGCCCGCGCCGCGCACACCTCCCCGTGCACGTCTCCCCGCGCACACCTCCCCGCGCACACCTCCCCGCGCCGCAGGTCTCCGTGCCCTGCCTCCGCGCCGCCGGGGAGGCAGGGATTTCCCGCGCACCGACCCGGGTGGGGCCGCGGACGGGGGGTAGACGAGCCGCGCCGGCACGCCGCGTACGGCGGGCCGTACGGAGCAACGACGGAGGACACCACCATGGGTATCGGCGGATGCATCATCCTGTTCGCGGTCGGCGCCATCCTCACCTTCGGGGTGGACTGGCACCTCTCCGGCGTCAACCTGGACGTCATCGGCGTCGTGCTGATGGCGGCCGGACTCCTCGGCGTCGTCGTCTACGCCGGGGTCCTGCGCCGTCGCCGGCTCGTCGTCGGCCGTCCGATCGACGAGACCCTGATCGAGGAGCGCCGCACCCGCGGCCTGTGACCCGCGGCGCCCCCGCCGCGCTCGGCCCGGGCACCCGGAGGGAAGGACCACCATGGACACCGAGAACCGTCCCGCCGCACGGTACGACCGCACCTTCGGCTGGCAGCTGCGCGCGGCCTGCCGGGAGCGCGACGCCGCACTCTTCTTCCACCCCGCCGGTGAGCGCGGCGAGCCGCACGAGGCCCGCGACACCGCCGCCAAGACGGTCTGCACCCGCTGCCCCGTGCGCCGGCAGTGCCTGGAGTACGCGCTCGCCGCGGGCGAGCGGTACGGCGTGTGGGGCGGCACGACCGAGGACGAGCGCCTTGCCCTGCGCTCCAGGCGCCGCCGCGGCGCACGGACGGCGCCCGCGGCCGGGGCCCCGCCGCGCCGGTCCTGACGGTGCGCCCGCGGGCCGCCGCGGACCGCCCGGGACCGGCGGCGCATGAAGGCGGCCGACCGGGGCAGACGGTGGCCGTCCCCGGACGGAACGGGGACCGGATGAGAGGTGGAGTGACATGGCGATCGTCTGGGCACTGGTCGCGGGCCTGATCGTGGGTCTGCTGGCGAAACTTGTCCTGCCGGGCCGTCAGCCCGTACCGCTGTGGCTGACCGTGCTGATCGGCGCCGTCGGCGCGCTGCTGGGCAACGCCCTGGCCTCGTATCTCGGGGTGCGGCACACCGGTGGCATCGACTGGGTGCGCCACCTGCTGCAGGTGGGTGTGGCGGCCGTGCTGATCGCCGCGGCGACGCCGATGTACAGCGGCCGCCGGCGCTGACCCCGCCCGGCCACCCTGGGCCGGGCAGGACGAAGGAGAAGAAATGGACAGGAATCTGTGGAGCCACAGCCCCGGGAGCGGCCACCGCGAGGGTGCCGATCTGATCGGCTACGCCGTGGAGGCCGTCGACGGAACGATCGGCAGGGTCGACCGGCACTCCGTCGAGGTCGACGCCTCCTACCTGGTGGTGGACACCGGGCCGTGGATCTTCGGCCGGCAGGTGCTGCTCCCGGCGGGCACCGTGCTGCGGATCGACCACGACACCCGGGTCGTCCTGGTGGACCGGTCGAAGGACGAGATCAAGGGCGCGCCGGAGTTCGTCCAGGCGGAGCCCCCGGGCGTGGAGCCGGGATACCTGCACACGCTCGCGGGGTACTACGGCTTCGGCCGGATGATCTGACGCCCCGCCGGGGCGCAGGCAGGCCGACGCGCCACGGCCCCCGGAGGTTCGGGCCCGGGCGTGAACGGGTACGGTGCTGGTCGGCCGGCGGGATCGTCGGCCGACCGTGGTGGAATACCGACGACCGGCCGGCCGGACGGCTGCCGGGGCGTCTGCGGAGGACCTGGAGACATGAGCAGCGGTGAGCTGGGTACGGGGTCGGCGGCCGATCGCCCCGCGGGCGCGGATTCGGCGCTGCGGACGGTGACCGGTCCGGACGGGGCGCTGATCTGCGCGCTGACCGGTGACCTCGACCTCGACAGCATGGCCGAGGTGCAGGGCCCGTTGCGGGAGGTCGTGGCGTCCGCGCCGGACCTGCTGTGCGTCGACCTCTCGGGCGTGGGGTTCTGCGACTCCACCGGGCTGAACCTTCTGCTCCAGCTCCGGCTGGACGCCGAGCAGGCCGGGGTGCCGCTGGTGCTGGCGGAGCCGAACCCGCAGATGAGCAGGCTCTTCGAGCTGACGGGGGCCGGCGCGGTCTTCCGGGTGTTCGAGTCGGTGGAGGAGGCATGTGCTGCCGGGTGAGGACGGCCCGGGGCCGTTCCGGACGGACGGCCCGGGGCGGGGGCCGACAGGGACGTTCCGGAATTCCAGCAGGGTGAGGACATGAGCAGCAGTTGGCAGACCGCCGAGGGGCCCTTCGTGGGGCAGCGGCGTCGATGCGTGTTCGGCTCCACCGGTCAGGTCAGGCTCGGTCGGGAGTTCACCTCCAAGGTGCTCCTCGACTGGGGGCTGTCCGCCGAGGAGCTCGTGGACGAGGACGTGCGCCTGATCGTCTCCGAGCTGGTCTCCAACGCGTGCCTGCACGCCGGTGGTCCGGAGGAGCTCGTCCTTGTGCTGGCGGAGGGCCGCATCCGCATCGAGGTGCTGGACGAGGGGGAGGGCTGCCCGGAACCGCGCAGCCCGCACAACTCGTCCCGTCCCGGCGGCCACGGCCTGCACATCGTCGGCCGGCTCAGTGCCGAATGGGGAGTGACGCCGCACGAGGGCGGCAAGGCGGTGTGGGCCGAGGTGGAGCTCCCCCCGCGCCTGGGCTGAGACGCGCCGGGGCCGAGACGCGCCGGGGCCGAGATGCGGGGCAGGACGCCCGAGTCACGGGGCAGGACGCCCGGGCCGTGCATGCCGGGCGCGATCCGGGGCAGGCGGTGGCCGACCGCTACGGACCTCCCCGGGAGACGAACGTGATCATCGCGCAGTCCGGTGCCGCCTCCATACCCGCCCCCGTCCCCGGTGTCGTGCCGATGGTGCTGCGCTACGACTCCGACGACCCCTACGCCGTGGTGCTGGAGTTCCCCGACCCGGCGGCCGACGAACCGGGCGGCGGTGACGCCCCCGTGCGCTGGCGGGTCTCCCGCGACCTCCTGCTGGACGGCCTCGCCGGGCCCGCCGGGGCGGGCGACATCCGTCTCGCCCCGCGCGACGGCCGGTACACCGAGGTCGAGTTCCACAACCGCAACGGCTCCGCCCTCGTGCAGGTCGAGACCACCGAGCTGCGGGCGTTCCTCGGCGCCACCGCCGACGCGGTACGGCCCGGGGAGGAGCAGGTGGCCCTGCCCGACACGCTGGAGGACTTCCTGCGGATGACGGGCGCCTGACCCGGCCGGTGCCGGGCCCCGGTGCCGGGCCGCCGGACCGCGCCGCCCGGGGCGCTCACCAGCCGGCGGTGCCGGGGCCGCCCTTGAACGGCCCGGCGACCCACGAGGTGATCCACCCTCCGTAGAAGTCGCCCTCCTGGGGCGTCACGGTCTCGCCGCCGACGGTGCAGCGGTCGACCCGGGACGGGTAGAACGCCAGGTGGTCCCTGATCCGCTCGAACCCCGGCGCCGGGTCGGGGTAGCTCCAGGCGGCCCCGGCGCTGCGCAGCCCGTCCACGACGAGGTCCCAGTACACGGCGGTGCCCTTCCACTCGCACCAGGTGCGGTGCCGGGCCGGCACCAGCAGTCCCGGGGTCACGGCCTCCATCGGCAGGTAGTACACCGGGGGGTGGTGCGTCTCCAGCACCCGCAGCGCGTCGTCGGTGGAGGCGACCCGGCGGCCGCCGTGCTCGACGGTCACCCGCCGCCCGTCCGCCTCGACGCGCGGGGGCCGCGGGTAGTCGCGGACCGACTCCACCGCGGTGCCGCGGCCGTTCGTCGCCTGCCGCATCGCCGTCTCCCTCTCTCCGTGCCGGCCCGCCGCCGGCCCCTCTGCCGGTGATTCGGAGCGGCGGGCCGTCCGGACGGCGGCGCGGGCGGACGGATCGCCGTACGGACCAGTCCGGCGGCCCGGCGGCTCCGAATGCGGGGCGTCGGACCGGCCCGGGCCCGCCCCTCCCGGGCGCCCGCACAGCGGAGAGGAAGAACGGCATGGTCGCCGTACGGAGGATCATCACCGTGGAACGCCCGGCGGACGCGGTGGCCGCCTACCTGGCGGACTTCGCCCGCACCGAGGAGTGGGATCCGGGCACCGTCAGCTGCACCCGCACCGACGACGGCCCGGTCGGGGTCGGTGCGCGGTGGCACAACGTCTCGCGGTTCCGCGGCCGGACGACCGAGCTGTCGTACCGGCTCGTGCGGCACGACCCGGGCCGGCTGGTCTTCGTCGGCGAGAACCGCACGGTCACCGCGACGGACGACATCACGGTGACCGCCACCGGCCCCGGCGCGGTCGTCGACTACCGTGCCACCCTGGAGTTCAAGGGCCTCGCCCGGCTCGCGGCGCCGTTCCTGCGCGCCGAGTTCGAGCGGCTCGCCGACGGCGTGGCCGAGCGGCTGCCGGAGGTGCTCGCCGCCCGCAGCCCGCGCGGCTGACCCGGCCGCCGCACCCGGGCCCCGGCCGACCGCTGCACGAGCGGTGCGAGCAGGCACCGGACGGTGGCCCGGGGAAGGCTCCCCGAGGGAGGTGCGCCATGCCGAACGGCGGACCCGGACCGGGCACGACCGTGCCCGCCGACGGGCTCTTCGGGCCCGACAGCATCTCGTGGCGGGTCCACGCGGACCCGTCGACGGTGCTCGGCGGCCTGCGCGCCCTCCTGCTGCAGGCCCTGCACCCGCTGGCGATGGCCGGGGTGGCCCAGCACTCCGCGTTCCGCGAGGACCCCTGGGGCCGCCTCCACCGCACCGCCTCCTTCATCGGCGCGGTCACCTACGGCACCGGACCGGAGGCGCAGGAGGCGATCGACCGGGTGCGGCGGGTGCACGTCCGCGTCCGCGGCACCGACCCCGTCACCGGCCTGCCCTACCGCGCGGACGACCCCGAGCTGCTCCTCTGGGTGCACTGCAGCGAGGTCGGCTCGTTCCTCGGCACCGCCCGGCGGGCCGGCCTCGCCCTCACGGACGCGGAGGCCGACACCTACCTCCGCGAGCAGGCGGCCGTGGCCCGCCTCGTCGGTGTGCCCGCCACCGTGCCCGTCCCGGCGACACGCGCCGAACTCGACCGGTACACCGCCCGCGTCCGGCCCCGGCTGCTCGTGACGCCCGCCGCCCGCGAGGCCGTCCGCTTCGCGTTCCTGCCGCCCCTGCACGGCCTCGCGCTCACCGTCACTCCCGCCTGGGCCGGCCTCGCCGGGCTCGCCTTCGCCCTGCTGCCCGGCTGGGCCCGCCGGATGTACGGGCTGCCCGGCTGGTCCCTCACCGACCGCGCCGCCACCCTGGAGGCCCGCGCCCTGCGCACCGCGGCGCTGCGCCTGCCGCGCTCCTGGCGGGAGGGCCCGCACCTGGTGGCCGCCCGCGAGCGGCACGGCGTCTGACCGGGCACCCTGCGGCGACGGGGAGCGGGCGCAGGTCCGGCAGAATGTGCGGCATGCCAGAGGAACACCGCATCCGGGGCCGCCGGGCCGCCGACATCGCCGCCGACGTCGAACGCGCCGTGGCGGACGGCTCCCTGGCCCCCGGCAGCGCCCTGCCGCCGCTGCGGGACCTCGCCACCGAGCTCGCCGTCAACCCCAACACCGTCGCCGCCGCCTACCGCCTGCTGCGCGACCGCGGCGTCATCGAGACCGCCGGCCGCCGCGGCAGCCGGGTGCTCCCCCGGCCCTCGCACACCCCGCGCGAGCAGCACCACATCGAGGTGCCCGCCGGGGCCCGCGACCTCGCCGACGGCAACCCCGACCCGGCCCTGCTCCCGCCGCTGGAGGAGGCCCTCGCGTACGCCGCCGCCGAGCAGCGCCGCGACCCGGTGCTCTACGCCCGCGCCACCGTGGACGAACGGCTGCTCGCGCTGGCCCGGGCGGACTTCGAGGCCGACGGGCTGCCCGCCGGCTCCGTCGCGGTGCTCGCCGGCTCGCTCGACGCGATCGAGCGGGTGCTGCTCGCCCGGCTGCGGCCCGGCGACTCCGTCGCCGTCGAGGACCCGGGCTGGGGCAGCCTGCTCGACCTGCTCGCCGCCCTGGGCCTGCGCACCGTCGCCGTCCGCGTCGACGACGAGGGCCCGACCGTGGCCGACACCGCGCGCGCCCTGGCCGGCGGGGCCGCCGCCCTCGTCGTCACCTCCAGCGCCCAGAACCCCACCGGCGCCGCCGTCAGCGCCCGCCGTGCGGCCGAGCTGCGCGCCGTGCTCGCCGGCCACCCCGGGGTGCTGCTCGTCGAGGACGACTTCGGGCACGCCATCGCCGACGAGCCGTACCAGCTGCTGTGCGTCGACGCCGGCCGCCCGGTCGTCGACTCGTGGGTGCTCGTCCGGTCCGTCACCAAACTGCTCGGCCCGGACCTGCGGCTCGCCCTCGTCACCGGAGACACCGCGACCGTCGACCGGGTGCGCGGGCGGCAGCGCCTCGGCGCCGGCTGGGTGAGCCACGTGCTGCAGCGGGCCGTCGCCCAGCTGTGGTCCGGCGGCGCCGCCTCCCGCGAGCGGGCCGCCGCGCACTACGCCCTGCGGCGGAGCGCGCTCGTCACCGCACTCGCCGGGCTCGGCGTGCCCGCGCACGGCCGCAGCGGCTTCAACGTGTGGGTGCCCGTCCACGACGAGACCGCCGCCGTGGTCGGGCTGCTGCAGCGCGGCTGGGTCGTGACGGCGGGCGCCCGCTTCCGCATCGCCTCCGGTCCGGGCATCCGGATCACCGTCTCCAGGCTGTCCGAGGAGGAGATCCCGAGGCTGGCCGCGGACGTCGCCGCCGTGCTGCGCACCGATCTGGACGCCGCCCGCGGCGGCTGACCGGCCGTCAGCCCGCGTCGGCGTCCAGCAGGTCGCGGACGCGGGCGAGGGTCTCGCGGAGGTTCGGCTCCCCGGCCTGTTCGAGCGCCTCCTCGACGGGCAGCCAGCGCAGCCGCGCCGCCGGGTTCTCCGGCCGTGCCGTGTCCGGCACACCCGTGGCCAGCACGAACCGCAGGTCGGCGTGCTCGTGCGCGGGTTCGTCGGCGCTCGCGGGCACCGGCAGCACGGCGACGTGCACCAGCGACCCGGACGGCCAGAACACCAGGTCGGGCAGCCCGGTCTCCTCCCGGGCCTCCCGCAGCGCCACCTCGGACGGGTCGGACTCGCCCGGGTCGCCGTGCCCGCCGACCTGCAGCCACCCCTGCATCCGCTCGTGCCACCGCAGCAGCACCCGGCGCCGGGCCCGGTCCACGACCAGGGCCGACACCGTCAGGTGCAGCGGGATCCCGCGCGACCAGGGGTCGTCGGCCGCGAGCAGCGGCACGATCCGGGCCAGGTCGGCGGCCTCCGCGTCCGTCCGGGGCCGGTGTCCGTCGAGCAGCTGTTCCGGTGTCGTCGCCATGGCGGCAGCCTAGGCGGCGGGCCCGGTCACGTCCTCCGGTTAAAGGCGTCCAGGATCTGTTGGGCGGCGAGGGTGGCGGTGAGGGTGCCTTCGCGGACGCGGTTCTCCAGGGTGGGGGCGAGGGTGCGGACGTCGGGGTGGTGGTGGAGTGCGGTGAGGAGTTGGTCGT
>NZ_BPRL01000053.1:0-78639 GCF_045862635.1 Kitasatospora sp. NE20-6 | reverse complement strand
TCGCGGCGACGGCGGGCAGGCGTTCGGCGGCGGTGCGCAGGGTGCCGGAGACCGGGGGCTGCACGCCGGTCGGGTCGACCACCGCGCCCTCCGACCGCGGGAAGAACTCGTACCAGGCCCCGTACAGTGCGCGCTTGCGGTCCACCTGCAACGGCATCGGCCGCGACGCACTCACCAGCTCCCGCAGCGGGTAGCGCTCCAGCAGGGTGAGCACCTCGGGGGCGAGCGCGGCGGCGTACCGGCTGAGCGGCGGCAGGCCGGGGTCGCGCAGCGCGTCGACGGCGGCGAGCACGTGGGCCCGGCCCTCCTTCTTGGGCACCCCGCCGGCGGCCCGTTCCAGCAGCTGCGCGCCCTCCTCCAGGACCAGCGCGGTGTCGATGCCGGCCGGCAGCTTCACGGCGGCGGTCCGGCGCCAGGTGGCGATCGGGTCGCTCCAGGCCTCCACCAGGTAGGACCAGCGGCCGGGGGCCGTCGGGGCGACGTGGGCGCCCCAGCGGTCGGTGCCGGGGGCGAGTTCGCGCATCGGGGTCCAGGGCCCGCTGCGGCCGCGCGGGTCGCGCAGCACGACGTTGGCGCCGACCGCGTCGTGGCCCTCGCGGAAGACGGTGGCGGTCACCGGGAAACTCTCGCCCTCGACGGCCTTGGCCGGGCGGCGGCCCGAGTCGACGAGGGGGCTGACGTCCAGGACGGGGATGCGGCCGATCACGGTGTCGCTCTCTGTGGTCCTGCGGGCGGTGCTCCTGCGCGCAGTGGTCTTCTTGGCGGTGGTCTTCTTGGTGGTGGTCTTCTCGGTGGCGGTCTTCCGGGGGGCTGCCTTCCTGGCCGGGGCCCCGGTGACCGCGGCGGTGCCGGTGGTCGTCGTGGTGGTGGTCCGGGCGGTGGTCTTCCGTGCCGGGGCCTTCGCCGCGGCCTTCCTGGCCGTCGTCGCCCCGGAGGCCGTGGCGGCCGTGCGGGCGGCGCGCGGAGCCGGCAGCGGCGGCTCCGCCGTCGACGGTGTCTCAGGGCCGTCGGTCGTTGCGGTGGGCTGATCCCGCGTCTCGCCGTGCATGCCAAACTCCTGCCCGAATCGGCGGCGGCTCCCGACAGCCGGCGCGACGCCGGGGGAGTGCCGGGAGGACTGTGGGTGGGAAGGCCGAACGACCGGAACGCGGCCCGTGCCGACGGGCCCGGAGACCCGACCGCCGGACCGCGCGCCGCGGCCGGCCCCACGGGGCGCGTGCGTCCCGGCGCGCGCCTCGTGGGGCGCGCCCCGGAGCGACCCAACCCACCCGAAAAACGACGGGGTGAGCTGTGAGGACACGCCAGTGGGCAACGGCAGCGGCCGAATGGGCGATGGAGGGTGAGGGCACGTCAGCGGGACATGATCCGGCCATGGGGCAGCAAGGGGCGCCAACCGGGCTCACACTCCCTGCCGCACCAACGACCTTTCTGCATCCTCGCACCACCGGCAAGACCTACGGGGTAGTAATCGCGCGATTTCGGACGGTATGCAGAGGCATATAGGCCAATGGAAACGCAGCCGTAGCGGGATATTCACGCGCCAGGGGCGCGCCTTTCCGGCCGGGTGCGCCCCGTGCGCCCCTCGTTCGCCGCACTGCGCCGATTGCGATCTCAACAATGGTCCGAACGGGTGTGGAATACGACAGTTGACGCACATTCGAGGCGCCGTCAGGCTCTAGGCTTCACGACGTGAAGGCAATCCGCAGATTCACCGTCCGCACCGTCCTGCCCGAACAACTCCAGCCACTGCACGAGCTCGCGCTCAACCTCCGGTGGTCCTGGCATCCCGAGACGAGGGAGCTCTTCCGCTCCGTCGATCCGGAGGTCTGGGCCGCCGTGGGGGAGGACCCGGTCCGGCTGCTCGGCGAGGTGCCGGCCGCGACGCTCGCCGCCCTGGCCGCCGACCGCCGCTTCCTGCGCAGGCTCGGCGACCTCCACGACGACCTGAGGGACTACCTCGCCGGTCCGCGCTGGTACCAGTCGGCGCCGCCCGTCGGCGACGGCAGCAGCCCGCTCCCGGAGGCCGTCGCCTACTTCTCGCCCGAGTACGGGATCGCGGCCGCGCTGCCCCAGTACTCCGGCGGGCTCGGCATCCTCGCCGGCGACCACCTCAAGGCCGCCAGCGACCTCGGCGTGCCGATCATCGGCGTGGGGCTGTTCTACCGGCACGGGTACTTCCGGCAGTCCCTCGACCGCGAGGGCTGGCAACAGGAGCGCTACCCGCTCCTCGACCCCGACGAACTGGCCGTCAGCCTGCTCCGCGAGGACGACGGCACCCCCTGCCGCGTCGACCTCGCCCTGCCCGGCGGCCGCACCCTCGCCGCGCACGTGTGGCGGGCCCAGGTGGGCCGCGTCCCGCTGCTGCTGCTCGACTCCGACATCGAGTCCAACACCCCCGCCGACCGGGACGTGACGGACCGGCTGTACGGCGGCGGCAGCGAGCACCGGCTGCTGCAGGAGATGCTGCTCGGCATCGGCGGCGTCCGGGCCGTCCGGACGTACTGCCGGCTCACCGGCCACGCCGAGCCGGAGGTCTTCCACACCAACGAGGGCCACGCCGGCTTCCTCGGCGTCGAGCGGATCCGCGAGCTGGTCGCGCCCGCCGCGCAGGGCGGCCGCGAGCTGGACTTCGCCGCCGCACTGGAGGCCGTCCGGGCGGGCACCGTCTTCACCACCCACACGCCCGTGCCGGCCGGCATCGACCGCTTCGACCGCGACCTGGTCGCGCGTCACTTCAGCGGCGACGCGGCGATGCAGGGCGTGCCGGCCGACCGGGTGCTGGCGCTCGGCGCGGAGAGCTGGCACGGCGGCGACCCCACGCTCTTCAACATGGCCGCCATGGGCCTGCGGCTCGCCCAGCGCGCCAACGGCGTCTCCACCCTGCACGGCGAGGTCAGCCGGTCGATGTTCAACGGCCTCTGGCCGGGCTTCGACGCCGCCGAGGTGCCGATCACCTCGATCACCAACGGCGTCCACGCACCGACCTGGATCGACCCGGCGGTCGTCCGGCTGGGCGCCGGCCAGATCGGCGCCGAGCGCGCCGAGGAGGCCATCACCACCGGCGACGCCAAGCGCTGGACCGGGGTCGAGCGGATCGGCGACGAGGAGATCTGGGAGGTCCGCCGCCTCCTGCGCTCGCAGCTGGTCGACGAGGCCCGCCGCCGGCTCCGCGTCTCCTGGGGCCAGCGCGGCGCCGGCGAGGCCGAGCTCGGCTGGGTCAACTCCGTGCTCGACCCGGACGTCCTCACCATCGGCTTCGCCCGCCGGGTGCCGTCGTACAAGCGGCTCACCCTGATGCTCCGCGACAAGGCCCGGCTGCGCGCCCTGCTGCTCGACCCGGAGCGCCCGGTGCAGATCGTCGTCGCCGGCAAGGCGCACCCCGCCGACCACGGCGGCAAGCGGCTCATCCAGCAGCTGGTCGCGTTCGCGGACGATCCGGCCGTACGGCACCGGATCGTCTTCCTGCCCGACTACGACATGGCGATGGCCAAGCACCTCTACCCCGGCTGCGACGTCTGGCTGAACAACCCGCTCCGCCCGCTGGAGGCCTGCGGCACCTCCGGGATGAAGGCCGCCCTCAACGGCTGTCTCAACCTGTCCATCCTGGACGGCTGGTGGGACGAGTGGTACGACGGCCGCAACGGCTGGGCGATCCCCACCGCCGACGGCTCCGGTCCCGAGCGGCTCGACCCGGACAGCCCGGAGGCCGAGCGGCGCGACGACCTGGAGGCCACCGCGCTGTACGACCTGATCGAGCACCAGGTCGCCGCCCGGTTCTACGACCGCGGCTCGGACGGCCTCCCGCACCGCTGGATCGCGATGGTCCGCCACACCCTGGTGACCCTCGGCCCGAAGGTGCTGGCCGGCCGGATGGTGCGCGACTACGTCGAGAAGCTCTACGCCCCCGCCGCGAGGGCCCAGCGGTCGCTGGCCGCCGCCGCGGGCGGCACCGGCCACGCCGGGGCCCGTGAGCTCGCCGACTGGAAGGCGCGGGTCCGGGAGGCCTGGCCGGCCGTCCGGGTCGAGCACGCCGACGCCGAGGGCTGCCGCGAGGCCCAGGAGCTCGGCTCGGCCCTGGAGCTCCGGGTGCAGGTCTCGCTCGGCACCCTGGAACCGGCCGACGTGGAGGTGCAGGTCGTCTCCGGCCGCGTCGACGAGTCCGACGGCATCTCCGACGCCGCCGTGCTCGCCCTCAAGCCGGCCGGCGGGCCGGACCTCGAAGGCCGGTACCGCTACGAGGGCTCGCTGGAGCTCGGCCGCACCGGGCCGTTCGGCTACACCGTCCGGGTGCTGCCCGCCCACCACCTGCTGGCCTCGACGGCCGAGCTGGGCCTGGTGGCGCTGCCGCCGGAGTCGGCCGGGATGGACGCCGGCGTGCTGCGCTGACGGCACGTGGAGCGGCGGAGGGGCGGCACCGGCCACCGGTGCCGCCCCTCCGCCGTGCGCGGCGCCGTCAGGCGAGCGCGGACGCGTCGAGCCCCGCGGGGGTGCGGTGCCCGGAGAGCGCCATCGTCAGGTCGAGCTCCGCGAGCAGCGACCGGATCACATGGGTGACCCCGGCCTGCCCGTCCAGCCCCAGCCCGTAGGCGTACGGGCGGCCGAGCAGCACGGCGCGGGCGCCCAGGGCGAGCGCCTTGAAGACGTCGTCGCCGGTGCGGACCCCGCTGTCGAACAGCACCGCCAGCCGGTCGCCGACGGCGGCCGCGACGCCCGGCAGCGCCTCGGCCGCACCGATCGCGCCGTTCACCTGGCGGCCGCCGTGGTTGGAGACCACGACGCCGTCCATGCCGGCGTCGGCGGCCCGCCGGGCGTCGTCCGGGTGCTGGACGCCCTTCAGCACGATCGGGCCGTCCCAGTGCTCCCGCAGGAACGCCAGGTCGGGCCAGGTCTTGCCGGGGTCGGCGAACATCGACACGAAGTGCAGCACGGCCGCGTTCGGGTCCTCGTGCACCGGCTTCGCCAGCCCGGCGAGGAACGCCGGGTCGGTGAAGTAGTTGGCGGTGCCGACCCCGTGCAGGAACGGCAGGTACGCCTGGTCGAGGTCGCGCGGGCGCCAGGCCAGCAGCGGCGTGTCCAGGGTGACGAACAGCGCGGTGAAGCCCGCCGCCCTCGCCCGGTCCAGGAACGAGCGGGTCACCTCGCGGTCCTTGGCCCAGTACAGCTGGAACCAGCGCTCGCCGTCCCCCATCGCCTCCGCGACCTGCTCCATCGGCGTGCTCGACGCGGACGAGAGGACGAACGGCACGCCCTCCGCGGCGGCCGCCCGCGCGGCGCCCGGTTCGGCGTCCGGGTGCAGGATCGACAGCACCCCGACGGGGGCCAGCGCCAGCGGCGCCGGGAGGGTCCGGCCGAACAGCTCGGTGCGCAGGTCGCGGCTGCTGACGTCGCGCAGCATCCGCGGCACGATCCGGTGGGCGTCCAGCGCCGCCCGGTTGGCCCGCTCGGTGGCGCCGCTGCCGGCGCTCCCCGCGACGTAGCCGAACGGGCCCGGGCCGAGCCGCTGCTCCGCGAGCCGCTCCAGCCGGCTCAGGCCGGCGGGCAGCCGGGGCACGGCGCCGGTCATGCCGTTCAGGTAGATCTCGTACTGGAAGGACGCCCAGTCGCGCGGGGGCGGCGGGGTGGTCACACGAGCTCCAGGACCAGCTTGCCGACGTTCTCGCCGCGGAAGAGCATCTGCAGGGTCGCCGGGAAGTCGTCGACGGTGCCGCGCACCACGTGCTCCTTCACGGTGATCCGGCCCTCGCCGATCCAGCCGGCCAGCTCGGCCGCGGCCTCCTTGTAGCGGGACGCGTAGTCGAACACGACGAAGCCCTCCATCCGGGCCCGGCGCACCAGCAGCGACAGGTAGTTGGACGGGCCCTCGACCTTCGACTCCGCGTTGTACTGGCTGATGGCGCCGCAGATCACCACCCGGGCGTGCATCGCCAGACGGGCCAGCGCGGCGTCCAGGACGTCGCCGCCGACGTTGTCGAAGTAGACGTCGATGCCGTCCGGGCAGTGCGTCCGCAGGGCCTTGCGGACGTCCTCGCCGCGGTAGTCGATCGCCGCGTCGAAGCCGAGCTCCCCGGTGAGCAGGGCGCACTTCTCGGGCCCGCCGGCGATGCCGACGACCCGGCAGCCCTTCACCTTGGCGATCTGCCCGACCAGGCTGCCGACCGCACCGGCGGCGCCGGAGACCACCACCGTCTCGCCCTCCTTGAGGGCACCGACGTCGAGCAGGCCGAAGTAGGCGGTCATGCCGGGCATGCCGAGCGCGCCGAGGTACGTCGACGGGGACGCCAGGGACGGGTCGACCCGCACGGTGCCGCGGCCGTCGGAGACGACGTGCTCCTGGACGCCGAAGGTACCCACCACCAGGTCGCCGACCTGGTAGCGCGGGTGGTTGGAGGCCGTCACCTCGACCACCGACCCGGCCCGCATGACCTCGCCGATGCCGACCGGCGGGAGGTAGGAGGGCCGGTCGTCCAGCCAGCCGCGCATCGCCGGGTCGAGCGAGACGAAGCGGGTGCGGCCGGCGAACTCGCCCTCGCCGGGTACGGCGGCCTCGCCCTCGACGTGCTCCCAGTCGGTCGGGGCGACCTCGCCGACGGGCCGGGCGGCGAGGCGGATCTGGCGGTTCGGGGTGGGCATGGCGGCCTCCTGGTGCGGGCGGCCGTGCCGCGCCGATGCGGCACAGGGCTCGGACGAGAGTCTAAGCAAGCGCTTAGTCAGAGTCGAGGCCCCGGCACCCGCCGCCGCATCCCCGTCACCCGCCCGGCCGCGCGCGCTACCCTCCGGGCCATGACCGCCAGGCCGCCCCTGCTCTTCCTCGACGTCGACGGACCTCTCCTGCCCTTCGGCGCCGGCCCCCACGACCTCCCGGACGGCTACCCCACCTGGCCCGTCCCCCCGGGCTCCGCCGGGGCGGAGAACCCGCTGCTCGCCCGCCTCGACCCCGGCCTCGGCCCCCGGCTCGCCGCCCTGCCCTGCGAACCGGTCTGGGCCACGACCTGGACGGACGAGGCCAACACCTGCCTCGCCCCGCTGCTCGGCCTGCCGCCGCTCCCCGTCGTCCACTGGCCGGACCCCGGGGACGAGGACGACCACCCGGCCGGCCTGCACTGGAAGACCCGCCCGCTCGTCGAACGGGCGGCCGGACGCGCTTTCGCCTGGGTCGACGACGAGATCACCGCCGCCGACCGCGCCTGGGTCGCCGCCCACCACCCCGGCGCGGCGCTGCTGCACCGCGTCGACGCCCGGCGCGGACTCACCGACGAGGACTTCTCGGCCCTCGACGCCTGGCTGCGCAGCCCCGCACCCCGGCCCTGAGGCCCCGACGCCCCTGCCAGGCCGTGCCGCGGCTCAGTCCTGCCCGGTGAAGTCCCGGACCAGCTCCACGAACTCCTCCGGCCGCTCGAAGACGAGGACGTGCCCGGCGTCCACCTCGGCGTAGCTGCTGCCGGGGACGGCCGCGTGCACCGCCCGGGCGTGCTCCACCGGCACGGTGGCGTCCCGGGTGGCCCCGACGACCAGCGTCCGGGTCCGGATCCGCGGGGCCAGCGCCCGGATGTCCACCCGCAGGTCCAGGTCCAGCTGGCGCAGAAGGCCCTCGGTCGGGCTCATGTTGGTGGCCAGCCGGTCGACGCCCTCGGCGCCGAGCCCCGCCAGGAACGGCCGGCCGAAGCCGGTGAGCGCGCCGAACCGGCCGAAGGCCTCGGCGTCGCCGAGGTCCCCCAGACGGCGCCAGACGGTGAGCAGGTTGCGCATGTACTCGTCGCGGTGCAGCCACGGCGCGACCAGGACGAGGCTGCGCACCAGCTCCGGGCGGGTCGCCGCGACCGCCGCGGCGACCACCGAGCCGAGCGAGAAGCCGACCAGGTCGACCGGGCCGCCGCCGGCGTGCTCGACGACGGCGGCGATCTGCCCGGCGAGCAGCTCGACACTCAGCTCGCCCCCGTCGTCCTGCGCGCTGTCGCTGCCGGAGTAGTTCGGCAGGAGCACCGTGCGGCGGTCGGCGAACCCGTCGACGAGGTGGCCCCAGTTGATCTCGGCGCCCGGGCCGGTGCCGTGCACCAGCATCAGGCCCGGGCCCGTACCGGTGCTGCGGTAGGGGATGCGGGCGGTGGCGGTCGTGGCGACGGGCATCGGTCACTCCTCTGCGCGGTTCCTGCGGACACCACGACGGTCCCACCGTGCGGGTGGCACCGGGAGAGGAGCGTCCTGCCCGGGACCGGCGGTCCCAGGCAGGAGGCGGACGGCGGCCGGGACCGCCCCCGGCGGGGTCAGACCAGGCTGTCCCGCCAGGCCCGGTGCAGGTCGGCGAAGCGGCCGCGGCCGCCGGTCAGCTCGGCCGGGGTGCCGTCCTCGACGATCCGGCCCTGCTCCATCACCAGCACCCGGTCGGCGATCTCGACGGTGGAGAGCCGGTGGGCGATGACGATCGCGGTGCGCCCCGCCAGCACGGTGCGCATCGCCCGCTGCACGGCCTGCTCGCCGGGCACGTCCAGCGAACTGGTCGCCTCGTCGAGGACGAGGACGGCCGGGTCGGCCAGCAGCGCCCGGGCGAAGGCCACCAGCTGGCGCTGGCCGGCGGAGATCCGGCCGCCGCGCTTGCGGACGTCCGTGTCGAAGCCGTCCGGCAGCGCGGCGACGAAGTCGTACGCGCCGATGTCCCGGGCCGCCTGCTCGACCTCCTCGCGGGTGGCGCCGGGGCGGCCGATCGCGATGTTCTCCGCGACGGTGCCGGAGAAGAGGAACGACTCCTGCGTCACCATGACGACGTTGCGCCGCAGCTCGGCGGTGGAGACCTCCCGAAGGTCGACGCCGTCCAGCGCGATCCGGCCGTCCGTCGGGTCGTAGAACCGGGCGAGCAGCTTCGCCAGCGTCGACTTGCCCGCGCCGGTCGCCCCGACCACGGCGGTCGTCCGCCCGGCCGGCAGCACCAGGTCGAAGGAGGGCAGCACCTCGCGGCCCGTCCGGTAGGCGAAGCGCACGCCGTCGAAGGAGACCGTGCGGCCCTTCACCACGTGCTCGGGCAGCGCGACCGGTGCGGCGGGCTCGGGCACCGAGGGCTCGTGGGCGAGCAGCCCGGCGATCTTCTCCAGTGCGGCGGCCGCCGACTGGTAGCTGTTGAGGAACATCGCCAGCTGGTCGATCGGGTCGTAGAGGCGCCGCAGGTAGAGCACGAAGGCGGTGAGCACGCCGACCTGCAGCGAGCCGCCGCCGACGAGCAGCGCGCCGGCCACCACGACGGCGGTGATCCACACGTTGGCGACGGCCCGGGAGACCGACACGTAGCGGGCCATCTCCAGCAGGCCGTCGGCCGTGGCGCCCGCGTACTGCCGGTTGACGGTGTCGAAGGCCTGCTCGTTCGCCCGCTCGCGGCGGAACGCCTGCACGGGGCGGATGCCGTTCATCGTCTCGGTGAAACGGACGATCACCGAGGCCACCGCCGTGCGGGAGCGCCGGTAGACGCGCTGCGAGCGGCGGCGGAACGACCGGACGGTCAGGTACATGGGCAGGAACGACAGCAGCGACAGCAGGCCGAGCCGCCAGTCCATGACCAGCAGCACCAGCGAGATGTAGAACACCGACAGCACCACCGAGAGCAGCTCCTGGAGGCCCTCGGAGAGCAGCTCGCGCAACGCGTCGACGTCGCTGGTGGCCCGGGAGATGATCCGGCCGGAGGTGTAGCGCTCGTGGAAGTCCAGGCTGAGCTGCTGGGCGTGCCGGAAGATCCGGCCGCGCAGGTCGAGCAGCACGTCCTGGTTGATCCGGGCGCTGAACCGGATGAAGGCGCGCTGCAGTACGGTCGACAGGACCGCGCAGACCAGGTAGGCGGCGGTGACCGCGACGAGCGGGCCGCTGTCGTGGTCGCGCAGGGCCGGGATGCCGCGGTCCATCGCGACGGCCACCAGCAGCGGACCGGACTGCAGGGCCGCCTGCTGCACGAGGATGAGCAGCATCGCGAGGGCGATCCGCCCGCGGTGCGGGCCGAGCAGCTCGCCGAGCAGCCGGCGGGCGGCGCCCGCCGGGACGGGGATGTCCTCGTCGTCCGCGGGCTGCGGCAGTTCCCCGTCCGTCCTGCCGTCGGGTTCCCCGGCCGGGTCGGCGGTCGTGGCGGTCGTCGTGGCGCTGCTCATCGGGCGCTGATCCCTTCCGGTACGGGGGCGGTCTCGCCCGTCATCAGCTCGCGGTAGACGGCGGAGCTCCGCAGGAGTTCGTGGTGGGTGCCGACGGCGCCGATCCGGCCGCCGTCGAGCACGGCGACCCGGTCGGCGAGCAGCACGGTGCTCGGGCGGTGGGCGACCACCAGGGCGGTGGTGCCCTCCAGGACGCGCCGCAGGGCCTGCTCGACGAGTGCCTCGGTGTGCACGTCGAGCGCCGACAGCGGGTCGTCCAGCACGAGGAAGCGGGGATCGCCGACGACCGCGCGGGCCAGGGCGAGCCGCTGCCGCTGCCCGCCGGACAGGCTGAGGCCCTGCTCGCCGACCTGGGTGGCGGCACCGGCGGGCAGCGCCTCGACGAAGCCGGCCTGGGCGGTGGCGAGGGCCGACGCGAGCCGTTCGGGTCCGGCGTCGGGTGCGCCCATGAGCACGTTCTCGCTCACCGAGGCGGAGAACAGCGTGGGCTCCTCGAACGCGACGGCGACCAGCTCGCGCAGCTGCGGCCGCGGGATGTCGCGGATGTCCCGGCCGTCGAGGGTGATCGTGCCGCCGGTGGCCTCGTACAGCCGGGGCAGCAGCGCGGTGAGGGTGGTCTTGCCGCTGCCGGTGGCGCCGACCAGGGCCATCGTCTCGCCGCTGCGGATGTGCAGGTCGATGCCGCGCAGCAGGTCGGGGGTGCCGTCGGGGGCGTCGGCGTAGCGGTAGCGGACGCCGGTGAGCCGGATGCCGTCGTCGGCGGTGTCCGTGGCGGACGGGCCGGCGGCGGGCTCCTCGGCCTCGGGCTCGTCCATCACCTCGTAGAAGCGGTCGGTGGCGGTGGCCGCCTCGTTGGCGTACGCGATGAGCCAGCCGAGCGACTCGACCGGCCAGCGCAGGGCGAGCGCGGTGGAGAGGAAGGCGACGAGGGTGCCCGTCGACAGGTCGCCGTCGGCGACCCGGACGGCGCCGAGGGCGAGCGCCGCGCCGAGGGCGAGCTCGGGCAGCCCGACGATGACGGCCCACAGGTTGGCGAGCATCCCGGCCTTGCCGAGCTCGGTGGTGCGCAGGCCGCGCGCGTGCCCGGCGAAGCGCTCGGCCATGGTGCGGTGCCGGCCGAACGCCTTGAGGATGCGGATGCCGAGGACGGACTCCTCGACGACGGTCGCGAGGTCGCCGTTCTGGTCCTGGGCCTGCCGGGCGGCGCCGGAGTAGCCGCGCTCGAAGTGGTGGGTGAGCCAGGTCAGCGGCGCCATCGGCAGCAGCACCACGACGGCGAGCCGCCAGTCGAGGGTGAACATCAGGCCGGTGCCGATCAGGAAGACCGTCGTGTTGACGATCAGGAAGACCAGCGGGAAGGCCAGGAAGAGCCGCATGGTGAACATGTCGGAGGTCGCCCGCGACAGCAGCTGGCCCGACGGCCAGCGGTCGTGGAAGGAGACCGGCAGGCGCTGCAGTTTGGCGTACAGGTCGCCGCGCATGGCGGCCTCGACCCTGGCGAGCGGCCGGGCGACGATCACCCGGCGGACGCCGAACAGGGCGGCCTCGGCCAGGCCGAGCAGCAGGAGGACGCCGGCGAGCGGCCAGAGCGCCCCGGTGTCGTGGTGGGCGATCGGGCCGTCGACGATCCGGCGGAGCACGACCGGCACCGCCAGGACGCTTCCGGAGGCCAGCAGGGCGGCGGTGACGGAGCCGGCGATCCGCCAGCGGGCGGTCCGTGCGTACGGCCACAGGCGCAGCAGGGACCGCGCGGTGGAGCGCCGCGGGGCGGTGGGGGCGTGGTTCGTGGACATCGCGCCCGAGGGTAGGCGCTCGCCCGTCATTTCTCATCCGGTTTTATGCACCTGACGGCGTATCCCGGCCATGATCCGGGTCCGGGCCCGGCCCGGCCTCCGCCTCCTCGGTGACCTGCAGCAACCGGCAGGACCGGCCGCCGAGCGTCACGGCGGCCCCGGCGGGGTGCCGCTGCCCGTCGGTGGCGTCCGCGGTGTCGACCAGGGTGCGGTACCCGGCGGCCCACGGTGCGCCCGGGAGGGTGAAGGCGACGGGTTCGGCGCCGGCGTTCAGCAGCAGCAGGAAGCTGTCGTCGTGCAGTGCGCGGCCGTGCTCGTCCCGCTCCGCCATGGCGCTGCCGGAGAGCAGCATGCCGAGCACGGCGGTCGGCGCGAACCAGTCCGCCTCCGTCATCTGCCGCCCGCGGGGGGTGAACCAGGCGAGGTCGCGCTGGCCGCCGGGCACGGTCTCGCGCCCGGAGAAGAACGCGCGCTGCCGCAGCACCGGGTGGGCGCGGCGGAGCCGGACGAGCCGGCCGACGAGTGCGGTGAGCTCCTGCCAGCGGGGGTCGTCGAGGAGCGACCAGTCGAGCCAGCCGTTCTCGTTGTCCTGGCAGTAGGCGTTGTTGTTGCCGTGCTGGGTGCGGCCCATCTCGTCGCCGGAGGTGAGCATCGGCACACCGGTGGAGAGCAGCAGGGTGGTGAGCAGGTTGCGCAGCTGGCGGTGGCGCAGGGCGAGCACGGCCGGGTCGTCGGTCTCGCCCTCGGCGCCGTGGTTCCAGGCGCGGTTGTCGTCGGTGCCGTCGCGGTTGTGCTCGCCGTTGGCCTCGTTGTGCTTGCGGTTGTACGAGACGAGGTCGCGCAGGGTGAAGCCGTCGTGGGCGGTGACGAAGTTGACGGAGGCGTGCGGGCGGCGGCCGCCGCGCTGGTAGAGGTCGGAGGAGCCGGAGAGCCGGTAGCCGAGTTCGCGCACGTCGGAGCGGGTGCCGCGCCAGAAGTCGCGCACGGTGTCGCGGTACTTGTCGTTCCACTCCGCCCACAGCGGGGGGAAGCCGCCGACCTGGTAGCCGCCGGGGCCGACGTCCCACGGTTCGGCGATGAGCTTGACCCGGCTGAGCACCGGGTCCTGCGAGACGGCGGCCAGGAACGGGTGGTGCATCTCGACGCCGTCGCTGCCGCGGGCCAGGGCCGCCGCCAGGTCGAAGCGGAAGCCGTCGACGCCCATCTCGGTGACCCAGTAGCGCAGGGAGTCGGTGACCAGGCGCACCACGTGCGGCTGTCTGGTGTCGAGGGTGTTGCCGCAGCCGGTGTAGTCGGCGTAGCCGCGGCGGTTGCGGTCGAGCCGGTAGTAGCCGCCGTTGTCGATGCCGCGCAGGGAGAGCGCGGGGCCCATGGCGCCGGCCTCGGCGGTGTGGTTGTAGACGACGTCGAGGATCACCTCGATGCCGGCCGCGTGCAGCGCGCGGACCATCCGCTTGAACTCGCCGACCTGCCCGCCGCGGCTCCCGGAGGCGGAGTACCCGGCGTGCGGGGCGAAGAAGCCGAGCGTGTTGTAGCCCCAGTAGTTGGTCAGGCCGCGGGCCTGCAGGTGGTCCTCGCTGACGTGGTGGTGCACGGGCAGCAGCTCGACGGCGGTGACGCCGAGCCGGGTGAGGTGCTCGATCGCCGCGGGGTGCGCGAGGCCCGCGTACGTGCCGCGCAGGTCGGCCGGCACACCGGGGTGGCGCATGGTGAAGCCGCGCACGTGCAGCTCGTAGAGCACCGTCTCGGCCCACGGCGTCTTGGGCCGCTGGTCGTCGTACCAGTCGTCGTCGTCGTGGACGACGACGGACCGCGGCACGTACGCGGCGGAGTCGCGGTTGTCGCGGACGGTGTCGGCGACCTCCGGCTCGGGCCAGTTGCGCACCGCGCTGCAGACGGCGTCGTGGCTGGTGTAGTGGCCGTCGATGGCGCGCGCGTACGGGTCGACGAGGAGCTTGGCGGGGTTCCAGCGGGCACCCGTCCACGGATCCCAGCGGCCCTGCACCCGGTAGCCGTACCGGGTGCCGGGCCCGACGCCGGGCAGGTAGCCGTGCCAGATCTGGAAGGTCTGCTCGGTGAGGCGGTGCCGGGTCTCCGTGCCGTCCTCGTCGAAGAGGCACAGGTCGACGGCCTCGGCACCGGCCGCCCAGAGGGCGAAGTTGGTGCCGCTGCCGCCGTCCGGCGCGATGCGGCAGCGGGCGCCGAGCGGCTGCCAGCTGCCGGGCCACGGGTCCGGCCGCGCCGTGCCCGGCAGCGCGCCGGGCCCCGCTCCCGGCGCCGGCGCGCCGGAGGCCGCCGAGGCCGCCGGTGGGCGTCCGTTCCCGTGGAGCATGCTCCGTCCCAGCTCCTGCCACGCCGTCATGGCCGCACCCTCCCGACGCGGGGATCCCGAGCCCGCCCTCCAGTTCTTCCCTGATCCCGTGCAGGTGTCACGTGGCCGATGGTGTTGTGACGCAGGGTGAACGCGGAGGGGGACGCCGGGTGGCGCGGACGCTCGTGTCCGGGCGGCCACGCGGTCGTTGCACCAGGTGGCGGCGCGGCCTCGCGCCGGTGCGGCGGCGCACGCCGGTGGCGGACGGGGGACGGCATGCATCCGGTGGTTCGGCGCTGGGCGGTGCGGGCGGCGGGCGCGGGGGTCGCGCTGGCCGCGGCCTGCTCCGGGGGTCCGGTGCCGGGCGACGGCGGCCACGGGGCCGGGCGGGCGGCCCCGCCGGTCTCCCGGGCGGCGATCGCCACGGTGCCCGCCGACGGCGCCCAGGACGTGTCGGTCGAGGCGGAGGTGACGGCCACGGTCGCCGAGGGCCGGCTGCTGTCCGTCCGGCTGGCCGACGACCGCGGCGTCGAGGTGCCCGGGCGCACGGGCACGGACGGCACCCGCTGGGCGCCGCTGGAGCCGCTGACCCCGGCCACGCCGTACACGATCGACGTGGTCGCCCAGGACGCGGGCGGGCTGCACGCCGCCCACCACGCGGCGTTCGCCACCGCGGGCCCGGCGCACACGGTGGCGGCGTTCCCGACGCCCGAGGACGGGGCGACGGTCGGCGTCGGGATGCCGGTGTCGCTGCGTTTCACCCGGCCGGTCGCCGACCGGACGGCGGCGGAGCACGCGGTGACGGTGACCGCGGACCCGCCGGTGCCGGTGGCCGCGCACTGGTTCGGCGACCGGCGGCTGGACGTCCGGCCGGAGCGCTACTGGGCGCCGGGCACCGAGGTGACCGTCGAGATCCAGCTGCAGGGCGTCGAGCTCGCGCCGGGGGAGTACGGCACGCAGACGCGGGACGTCCGCTTCACCGTCGGCCGCTCCCGGGTCTCCACCGTCGACCTGGACGCCGCCACGATGACCGTCCGTGAGGACGGCGTGCCGGTGCGCACCCTGAAGATCTCCGCGGGCGGCCCGGAGCACCAGACCTACCGCGGCGTCATGGTGGTCGCGGAGAAGTACGCCGAGACGCGGATGAACTCCCGCACGGTCGGCCTCGGCGACGAGTACGACATCAAGGACGTGCCGCACGCGATGCGGCTGACGGCCTCCGGCACCTTCGTGCACGGCAACTACTGGGCCGACGACGAGGTGTTCGGCACCGAGAACACCAGCCACGGCTGCATCGGGCTGGCCGACGGCAAGGGCGGCGACGCGGACTCCCCGGCCGGCTGGTTCTTCGCGCACACGCTCGTCGGCGACGTCGTCGAGGTGCGGGGCGGCACCGGCGAGGAGGTGCAGCCGGCCAACGGCCTCAACGGCTGGAACCTCCCGTGGGCGGCCTGGCTGGCCGGTGGCGCGAGGGGCGCGGCGCGGCCGTAGGCGTTCACCGCGGGCGCACGGCCCTCCCTCTGAAGATTCACTCATTCGGGCCAGTTATCCTGTCCTCCCGCGCCGCCCCCGGCCCGTCCGGCGAAGCCTGCCCGGCGGGATCTCCCCGGTGGAGCCGGCGCGGACGAAGAGCGGCACACATTCCGCGGCCCCGGCGAAACCGTTCCATGCCGTGGCGCGTGTATGGACCGGGGATACCGGGAGGGGAGCACACCGAGTGAAGCCGGTTCAGGCGGCCGAGGCCGCAGCATTCAGGGGGACGGCCGGTCACGGCCGCCGGGGCGCCGCGGCCCGACGCGCGGTGGTCGCACTGGCGATGGGCGGCGTCCTGCTGCTCACCGCGGCGTGCAACAGCGACACCGGCTCGGGCGGGACGGGTGGCTCGGGCGGGACGGCGGCCGCCGGAGACGCGTCCGCCGGCGCCGGGGACGGCGGCTCGACCACGCAGGCCGCGCCCAAGACCTCGGCCGCGGTCATCACCGTGACGCCGAAGGACGGCGCCACCGACGTCCAGCCGAACGGCGGGCTGACCGTGGCGGTGGCGAGCGGCAAGCTCACCTCCGTCGAGGTGACCGACAAGAACGACAAGGCGGTCGCCGGCGCGATATCCGCCGACGGACTCAGCTGGAAGCCGTCCGGCGCGCTCACGGTCGGCATGGCGTACACGGTGAACGCGCAGGCCAAGGACGACGCGGGCCTGCCCGCGGCGGTCACGTCGGGCTTCACCACGCTGACCCCGGCGAAGAAGGTCGCGACCAACGACAACATCGCCGACAACGGCACCTACGGCGTCGGCATGATCGTCTCCGTGGTGTTCAGCAAGCCGGTGAAGAACAAGGACGCGGTGCTCAAGGGCATCACCTTCGCCACCAGCGACAACACCGTGGTGAAGGGCCACTGGTTCGGCAGCCAGCGCCTGGACTTCCGCCCGGCGGAGTACTGGAAGCCGAACACCAAGGTGACCGTCAAGTACCGCCTGAAGAACGTCGAGGTCTCCCCCGGCGTCTACGGCGACGTCGAGCGCGATGAGCCGTTCACCATCGGCCGCTACCAGGTGAGCACCGTCGACGCGGCGGCGCACAAGATGACCGTGCAGAGCGGCGACGGCTCCACGAAGTCCATCCCGATCACCGCGGGCAACGCCCAGAACCCCTCCTGGAACGGCACGATGGTCGTCTCCAGCAAGGAGAAGGTCACGCGGATGAACTCCGCCACCGTGGCCAACGTCAAGGGCGACGAGTACGACGTGCCGGACGTCCCGCACGCGATGCGGCTCACCACCTCCGGCACCTACATCCACGGCAACTACTGGGGCAACGCCTTCGGCCGGTCCAACGCCAGCCACGGCTGCGTCGGCCTCCAGGACGTCAAGGGCGGCAGCGAGTCGTCGGTCGCGGGCAGGTTCTTCAACGGCTCGCTCATCGGCGACGTCGTGAAGATCGTCCGCTCCACGGGCCGCACGGTCTCCCCCGACAACGGCCTCAGCGGCTGGACGCTCGCCTGGAGCGCGTGGTAACCACCGCACCCTGCACCACCTGCACCCTGCACCACCACCGGCGGCCCGGCCACGCGATGCGCGCGGCCGGGCCGTTGCCGCTTCGTGACCGGATCGTCGCAGGCCGGACCGCAACCCGTTGCCGGCACGGCGCGTGTCTCCGGGGGAAGGCCGCGGCAGGGGTCCGCGGCGGGGCACGGAGGGAGACCGGCATGGCGTCGGCGCGCAGGAGTCTGACGGTGGGTGCGCTCGGCGGGGTGCTGGTGCTGGCGGTGACCGCCTGCGGCGGCTCCGGCGGCCCGGCGGCCCGGCCGGCGACGGGCCCGGCCGGCACGACGGCGGCCAAGCCGCGGGCCACCGCCCCGGCGGCCACCGTGCACGTCGAGCCCGCCGACGGCGCGTCCGGCGTGAAGCCGTCCGGCACCCTGAAGGTGACCGCGGCGGGCGGCCGGCTGACCACGGTGAAGGTGACCGGCCGGGACGGCCGCGAGGTGCCCGGCAAGGTCACCGCGGACGGCCTCTCCTGGGCGCCCGACGGCGCCCTCGCGGTCTCCGAGCAGTACCGGGTCAGTGCGCAGGCCACCGACGCCGACGGGCTGGTGACGACCGTCGGCAGCTCCTTCTCCACGCTCACCCCGAGCCGCCGGACGGGCGCCTACGACAACGTCACCGACGAGGCCACGTACGGCGTCGGCATGATCGTCTCGCTGCGCTTCAAGAAGCCGGTGAAGAACCGGGCCGAGATCGAGAAGGGCGTCGTCTTCGAGACCTCCGACGGCACGGCCGTCGAGCCGCACTGGTTCGGCGACAGCCGGGTCGACTTCCGCCCGCAGGCGTTCTGGAAGCCGGAGACGAAGGTGACCGTGCACTACCGGCTGAAGAGCGTCGAGGTGGCCTCCGGCACGTACGGCGACCTCGACGAGGACGTGCACTTCACCGTCGGCCGCTCCCGGGTCACCACCGCCGACGTCGCCACCCACCGGATGACCGTCGTGGAGAACGGGCGGACCGTCGACACCGTGAAGTTCACCGCGGGCAAGCCGGGCTTCGACAGCTGGAACGGCATCATGGTGATCGAGGCGATGGAGCGCACCACCCGGATGTCCTCCGACGGCGTCAGCGGCATCCGGGCCGGCGACGAGTACGACCTCGACGACGTCCCGCACGCGATGCGGCTCACGGACAGCGGCACGTACGTGCACGGCAACAGCTGGGCCCCGTCGGCGATCGGCCGCTCCAACGCGAGCCACGGCTGCCTCGGCATCTCCGACACCCGCTACGGCAGCAGCGGCACCGACGCCGGCCGCTTCTACGGCGCGTCGATGATCGGCGACGTCGTCACGGTCGTGAACTCCAGGGGCCCGAAGGTCGCCGCGGTCAACGGCCTCAGCGGGTGGAACACCGACTGGAGCGCCTGGTAGCCCGGCGGCCCGCGCGCCGTGCCAACGTCATATGTCCCGACGCGCTGTGATCGTTTGCTCATTGTCCGTACGCGGCCGCATGCGTTCCGCAATGATGGCCCCATGGCGGGATGGCGTGAGGCGGACCAGGCGGCGGATCGGTTGCCGGGCACAGCCGGTGACGACCCGTCGGCCGGTCGGGCGCTCGCGCTGGCGGAGCTGGAACGCCTCACCGGACGGGAGCTGGAGCGGGTCTTCTTCGACCTGCTGCGCGACCCCGCGGCGCAGGAGGAGGTGCGGCTGCCGTCCCGCCCCGACTCGGCCCGGGTCGCCCGCCGGCTGGTCTCCGCGGTGCTGCGCGCCTGGGAGCTGCCGCAGCAGCTGGAGGCCGGGGAGCTGCTGGCCGGGGAGCTGGTGGCCAACGCCGTCCGGCACGCGGGCGGGCGGACGGTCGGCCTGAAGCTCACGCGCCGGCCCGGGTGGGTGCGGATCGAGGTGCGCGACTCCTCGCGGGCGCTGCCCTGCATGATCGTGACGGCCGAGCGGGGTGTCGCGGAGAACGGCCACGGGCTGGTGCTCGTCGACGCCGTGTCGGACCGCTGGGGCGCCGACCTGATGCCGCGCGGCAAGGCCGTCTGGTGCGAGCTGAGGGTGCGCGAGCGCGCGGTCTGACCGCGGGCTCGCGGGCCGGGCGCGGGCCGGGGGACGCCGCGGGCCGGGAACGAAGCAGGGCCCCCGTTCCGCCGTGTGTGCGGAGTGGGGGCCCGGCGCGTCACCGCGCGGCCAAGGGGGTGCGTGCTGCGCGGTGGAAACGGCCGAACCGGGTCGGGGAAGGCCGTGGTCTGCCTCTACCTTCGCACGGTCTCACCAGGTGGGCAAAATCGATCTCAAGGTATTTAGCTCACAAATCCTCGACTCTGCCGTCAAACCGGACAGTTGCGCCTCTGATTCTGCGAGTTCCCGGCGGTGTCGGCGAGGGCGGCCCGTCAGCACTCGATGACGTTGACCGCGAGGCCGCCGCGCGAGGTCTCCTTGTACTTGACCTTCATGTCGGCGCCGGTCTCCTTCATCGTCTTGATCGCCTTGTCGAGCGAGACGTGGTGCCGGCCGTCGCCGCGCAGCGCCATCCGGGCGGCCGTGACGGCCTTCACGGAGGCCATGCCGTTCCGCTCGATGCACGGGATCTGCACGAGGCCGCCGACCGGGTCGCAGGTCAGGCCGAGGTTGTGCTCGATGCCGATCTCCGCGGCGTTCTCCACCTGCTCGGGGGAGCCGCCCAGCACCTCGGCGAGGCCGCCCGCCGCCATCGAGCAGGCCGAGCCGACCTCGCCCTGGCAGCCGACCTCGGCGCCGGAGATCGAGGCGTTCTCCTTGAAGAGCATGCCGATCGCGCCGGCCGCCAGCAGGAAGCGGACGATGCCGTCGTCGTCGGCGCCGGGGATGAAGTTGAGGTAGTAGTGCAGGACGGCCGGCACGATGCCGGCGGCGCCGTTGGTCGGCGCGGTGACGACACGGCGGCCGGAGGCGTTCTCCTCGTTCACGGCCATCGCGTAGAGGGTCACCCACTCCATCGCGTTGGCCGGGCCGATGCCCTCGGCGCGCAGGGCCCGGGCCCCGGCGGCGGCCCGGCGGCGCACCTTCAGCCCGCCGGGCAGGATGCCCTCGCGGCCCATGCCCGCGGCCACGCACTCCTGCATGACGTGCCAGATCTCCAGCAGGCCGGTGCGGATCTCGGCCTCGGTGCGCCAGGCCTTCTCGTTCTCCAGCATGAGGCCGGAGATCGACAGGCCGGTCTCGCGGGTCAGCCGCAGCAGCTCCTCGCCGGTGCGGAAGGGGTGACGCAGCACGGTGTCGTCCGGCTTGACGCGGTCGGCACCGATGGCGTCCTCGTCGACGACGAAGCCGCCGCCGACCGAGTAGTACGTCTTCTCCAGCAGCAGCTCGCCGGCGGCGTCGCGGGCGGCCAGCGTCATGCCGTTGGCGTGGTACGGCAGCGACCGGCGGCGGTGCAGCACCAGCTGCGTGGCGGGGTCGAAGGCGATCTCGTGGACCCCCAGCAGCCGCAGCCGTCCGGTGGCGCGGATCCGCTCGGCGTCGCTGTCGGCGAGCTCCACGTCGACGGTGCGCGGGCTGTTGCCCTCCAGGCCGAGGAGGACGGCCTTCGGGGTGCCGTGGCCGTGGCCGGTGGCGCCGAGCGATCCGAACAGCTCGGCCCTGACGGCGGCGGTCTGCGCGAGCAGCCCCTCCGACTTGAGGCGGCGGGCGAACATCCGCGCCGCACGCATCGGGCCGACGGTGTGCGAGCTGGACGGCCCGATGCCGATGGAGAAGAGGTCGAACACGCTGATGGCCACGGGGGGACGTCCTTGTCTGGGTCTCGTGGAAGGACTGGCGGGTGACACGGGACGGGGCACCGCGCGCACTGTCCAGTGTGCGCGGTGCCCCGGGGGTTCCGGGCGGCCGACGGGGGTGGTGCCGGTCGCCGGAGGGGTGCTGTCAGAGGTCCGGGTGGAGCGGGTGCTGCTCAGAGGTCCGGGTAGAGCGGGTACTTCGCGGCCAGCGCGGTGACGCGGTCCTTGAGGGCGGCGGCCTTGGCCTCGTCGAAGCCCGGCAGCAGGGTCTCGGCGATGACGTCGGCGACCTCGCGGAAGTCGTCGGCCCGGAAGCCGCGGGTGGCGAGCGCCGGGGTGCCGACGCGCAGGCCGGAGGTGACCATCGGCGGGCGCGGGTCGTTCGGGACGGCGTTGCGGTTGACCGTGATGCCGACCTCGTGGAGGCGGTCCTCGGCGTCCTGGCCGTTGAGCTCGCTGTTGCGCAGGTCGACGAGGACGAGGTGCACGTCGGTGCCGCCGGAGAGCACGGAGACGCCCGCGTCGACGGTGTCCTGCTGCAGGAGGCGCTCGGCGAGGATCTTCGCGCCCTCCAGGGTGCGCTGCTGGCGCTCCTTGAACTCCTCGGACGCGGCGACCTTGAAGGCCACGGCCTTGGCGGCGATCACGTGCTCCAGCGGGCCGCCCTGCTGGCCGGGGAAGACCGCGGAGTTGATCTTCTTCGCCCACTCGGCCTTGGAGAGGATGACGCCGCCGCGCGGGCCGCCCAGGGTCTTGTGGGTGGTGGTGGTGACCACGTCCGCGTACGGCACCGGCGAGGGGTGCAGGCCCGCGGCGACGAGGCCGGCGAAGTGCGCCATGTCGACCATGAGGAGGGCGTCGACCTCGTCCGCGATGCGGCGGAACTCGGCGAAGTCCAGCTGGCGCGGGTAGGCGGACCAGCCGGCGATGATCAGCTTGGGCCGGTGCTCCTTGGCGAGGCGCTCGACCTCGGCCATGTCGACCTGGCCGGACTTCTCGTCGACGTGGTACGCGGCCACGTTGTAGAGCTTGCCGGAGAAGTTGATCTTCATGCCGTGGGTGAGGTGGCCGCCGTGCGCCAGGCTCAGGCCCAGGATGGTGTCACCCGGCTGGATCAGCGCGAACATCGCGGCGGCGTTGGCCTGCGCGCCGGAGTGCGGCTGCACGTTGGCGTGCTCGGCGCCGAACAGCGCCTTCACCCGGTCGATCGCGATCTGCTCGGCGACGTCGACGTGCTCGCAGCCGCCGTAGTAGCGCTTGCCGGGGTAGCCCTCGGCGTACTTGTTGGTCAGGACCGAGCCCTGGGCCTCCATGACCGCCACCGGGGCGAAGTTCTCGGAGGCGATCATTTCGAGGGTGGTCTGCTGGCGGTGCAGCTCGGCGTCGACCGCGGCCGCGATCTCCGGGTCGAGCGCGTGCAGGGACTGGTTGAGAACCGTCATGAGGTGGGATCTCCCCGTGGGCGGAGCGGGCTGGGGCCAGGGTGGGGCGGCCGCTGCGCTGCGGCCGCCCCCGGGGTGGAGCGGCGGTCAGGCGCCGGTGAAGGCGGTGTACGCGTCGGCGTCGAGCAGTTCGTCGGTCGCCTCGACGCGGACCTTGAACAGCCACGCCTCGCCGAAGGGGTCGCCGTTGACCAGCGCGGGGTCGTCGACGACGCCCTCGTTGATCTCGACGACCTCGCCGGTGGCCGGCGAGTACAGGTCGCTGACCGACTTGGTGGATTCGAGCTCGCCACAGGTCTCACCCGCGGTCACCGTGTCGCCGACGGCGGGAAGCTGGACGTAGACGATGTCACCGAGGGCGTCGGCGGCGTGCTTGGTGATGCCGACCGTCGAGACACCGTCCTCGGCGGCCGTCAGCCACTCGTGCTCCTTGGTGTACTGCAGGTGCGTGGGGTTGCTCATGGCGTCATTCTCCAGGATCGCAAGAGGGTAGGGCGGAGCCGTCCGCTGAGCGGACCGGGCTGTGGTGCGGGGAACGGGCTCAGCGGGCGCGCTTGTAGAACGGCAGCGCCACGACCTCGACCGGCTCGGGACGGCCGCGGACGTCCACCGCCACGGCCGTGCCGGGCCCGGCGTGCGCGGCGTCCACGTACGCGATCGCGATCGGCTTCCCGAGGGTGGGCGAGGGTGCGCCGGAGGTGATCCGGCCGATCACGGCGCCGTCCGCGTCGACCACGGCGTACTCGGCGCGCGGCACCCGCTTGCCCTCGGAGACCAGGCCGACGAGCTTGCGCGGCGGCGCGGACTCCGCCTCGGCGGCGGCCTGCTCCAGCGCCTTGCGGCCGACGAACGCGCCGTCGTTGGTGGTCTTGTCGAAGCGCACCACCCGGCCCAGGCCCGCGTCGAACGGCGTCAGGTCGGTCGACAGCTCGTGCCCGTACAGCGGCATGCCGGCCTCCAGGCGCAGCGTGTCGCGGCAGGACAGGCCGCACGGCACCAGGCCCCTGTCCGCGCCGGCGCCGGTGAGGGCCTGCCACAGGTGCTCGGCGTCGGCGGGGGCGCAGAAGACCTCGAAGCCGTCCTCGCCGGTGTAGCCGGTGCGGGCCAGCCACACCTCACGGCCGGCGACGGTGGCGGGCAGCAGCGCGTAGTACTTGAGGCCCGGCAGGTCGGCGTCGGTGACGGAACCCAGGATGCCGTTCGCCTCCGGGCCCTGCACGGCGATCAGCGCGTACGCGTCGCGGTCGTCGCGGACGGTCGCGTCGAAGCCCGCGGCGCGCTCGGTCAGGGCGTCGAGCACGACCTGCGCGTTGGAGGCGTTGGCGACCACCATGTACGCGTCCTCGGCGGTGCGGTAGACGATCAGGTCGTCGAGGATGCCGCCGTCCTCGCGGCAGATCATGGTGTAGCGGGCGCGCAGCACGCCGAGGGCGGAGATGAAGCCGACCAGCGCGTGGTCGAGGAGCTCGCCGGCCTGCGGGCCGCTGACGGTGATCTCGCCCATGTGCGACAGGTCGAACAGGCCGGCCTTCGTGCGGACGGCGAGGTGCTCCTCGCGCTCGCTGCCGTAGCGCAGCGGCATGTCCCAGCCCGCGAAGTCGGTCATGGTCGCGCCGAGCGAACGGTGCAGCGCGTCGAGGGCGGTGTGGCGGAGGGACATGACGGCAGGACTCCTAGGCTGCTGAAGGGCATGCTGGGGTGGAGTCTCCCCGTCTGTCGTCAACAACCTGAGAGCTTCACCGCCTCCTTCCAGGATGGCGGCTTGCACCGTGGGTGGGCGCACGGCGCGGCCGTGTCCACTTTCCAGATGTGCCTCGCCCGTGCGGTATCTGTGCCTGAGAGATTCCGGGGAGGACTTGCTCCTTCGGCGCCGGCCACACCCCAGGGGCGTTCCGGACTCTCCCGCGCGGGTTCGAGCGGCCTGTATGAAGTTGGTGGTGTCGAGCGCGCTCATCATGGCATGCCGCCGGGCCTGATGGGAGAGGGGGGCGGCCCGCTAGGCTCTGTGCAGGGGTCGATCGAAGGGGCGGTTCATGGGGTATCCGGCGGGCGAGGCACAGGCGTGGGCCGCACCCGGCACGGCGCCGGAGGGCGGCAGCTGGCCGTCCAACGAACTGGAGCAGGTGCTCACCGCGGCGCTCGGCGACCCCGGCGCGACCCCCCGCGTGGTGGAGGTGCTCGCCCGCAGCCAGGTGTGGATCCCGCTGCCGGCCGGCGCCGACCCGCAGGGCGCCTCGCTCGACCTGCCGACGATCGAGCTGGCCGGCACGCCGTACGTGCCGGTGTTCTCCTCGCAGGAGCAGTTCCTCCGGCACGCGCCCGGCATGGCCTTCGCGATCGCCCCGGTGTGGGAGTTCGCCCGCGGGCTGCCGCCGGGCATCGGCATCGCGGTCAACCCCGAGGCGCCGGTCGGCATCCCGGTGCCGCCGGAGGGCGTCGGCGAGCTGCGCCGCGGCCCGCGGGACGAACGCTGGGCCGCCGAGCCGCTCTCCGAGGGCGCCGCCGTCGCGTTGCGCGAGCCCGAGCCGCACCAGGAGCCGTACGCGTTCCTGGCCGCCGCGACCACCGAACTCGCCTCGCTGCGCGGGGTGCTGACGGCCCGGCGGACCCTCGCCCGGGTCGAGGCCGACCCCGTGCAGCTCTACGTCGGCGTGCAGCTCGACCCGGCCGGGCCGGCCGATCCGGCGGCCGTCAACGAGGCGCTGGGCCGCGCGCTCGCAACCGCGCCGCCCGCCTGGGGCGTCCACCTGGTGCTGCTGGACATGGTCGACGACCCGGTGGTCGAGTGGCTGCTCACCCGGGTCGCCCCCTTCTACGTGCGCGGGTGAGCGACCTGGCCGGGAGACCGTGCGGGGGTGTGCGGCATGACGCGTGTCCGCCCCGCGCAATAGGGTGCTCCCCGGGAGTCCGGACGAACGGCGGAACACGCGACAAGACGGGGCACGGCGACGTGAGCGAGCGGAGCGAGGCGGGCGCATGAGCGCGGGAGCGGCAGACGGCGGGCCGGGCCGGTGGGGCCAGGCACCCGTGGCGCGCCCCGGCGGCGACCCGGGCGGCATCGAACGTGCCCTCGGCGCGGTCGCCCCGGAGCGTTACGACGCGTACGAGAACCTGCTGCGGGCGCTCGCCCAGGGGCAGGTCTGGATGCTGCTCTGGCACGGCACCCCCGGCAGCCCCGACGCGCAGTACGGCAACATGGACATCGGCGGGCACGGCTACGCCCCCGCCGCCACCTCCCCCGAGCAGCTCGCCGCCAGCGGCTGGGCCCGGGCGCACGAGGTGGTCTCCGGCGCGGAGATCGCCGGCGCGCTGTTCCGCACCCGCTGGGGCCTGTGGCTCAACCCGCACGTCCCCGGCGGCGGGGTCGGCATCCCGTGGGCCGACCTGAGACGGGTCGCGCTCGGCCTGGACCGGCTGCCGGCCGGGCCGCTGCGCATCTCGGAGCCCCGGCTCGACGCCCCGCAGTTCTGGGCGATGCTGGAGCAGCAGGCGGCCGAGATCCGTCCGCTGCGCTCGCTGCGGCGCGCGTGGGTGCAGCCGGCGCTCGGCGAGCCGTACGTCGCGATCGGGCTCGACCTGTACGACAACTCGCCGCCGTCGGTGGAGGCGGCGCGGGCGCTGGTGCAGCGGGCCGCGGCGCTCGTCCCGGACGGGACGGCGGTCTCCACGGTGGCGACGGCCGACGAGTTCGACCCGGTGGCGATGTGGATGCGCGCCAACGCCCGTCCCTTCTTCGACCGCGACACCCGGTACGGGCACCCGCAGCAGGCGGCCCCCTACCCGCCCTACGGTTACTCTCCGCAGTCGGCCCCGGGTCCGCAGGGATGGCCGCAGCAGCCCTGGCCGGGCTACCCGGGCCGCTGACCCGCAGCACCCGGCGACCCGTTCCGCCCCGTCCCGCCACCGCCTCCGCGCGATCTCCTCGCGCAGCGTCATGCCCAGGTGGTGGCGGGTTTCCGCCGTTGGCGGGCTTTGGTCAGTGGGCGTCTTGACCCGAATGTTTCAACCGTGTGAAGACGCCTATTCGGGCCCGACACGGGTGCATGCCGACAGATCACAGTTGGGCATCCTTCGGTTGCCTCCTCTGGCGGAACGACACCCCGATGACAGAGAGTGCTGCCCAACGCAGTGCGCGTGCCGACCCCCACAAAGGTGAGCGCGCCCTCGGCCGACCACGCGCGATGTGCATGCCGCGCCCGGCGCCCCGCACCAACCGCACCACCTGCAACGCCGTCAGACCGCCCCGTCCGGACCCCCGGACGACCGAGCGGCGGTCCGTGGCACCCCGAAAACGAAACCTGCACCGCCGCACCGGCGTACGGAACCACCGCACCGCTCTGCACCGCACTGTCGCGCACTCCGGACCGACCGAGGTCCGGGCCCGGACCGGGCCCGGGTCGCCTCGCCGGCCGGAACCGTGGGCCGGCCACCGTCGGCGAGGGGAACGAACTGACTCATGACCACACCCACCGAGACCACCGGCACCACGGTCGGTCCCGCCACCGCACCGGCGACGCGCATCGAGGGCCGTTCCCTCGGCCGGATCGCCTGGACGCGCTTCAAGCGCGACCGGCTGGCCGTCGCAGGCGGCGTCGTGGTGATCCTCCTGATCCTGCTGGCCGTCCTGGCCAAGCCGATCGAGGCGGTGTTCGGACTCGACCCCAACGCCCTCCACCAGGACCAGCTGGACGCCAACCTCGGCGGCATCCCGTTCGGTGACTGGGGCGGCATGAGCTGGGACCACCCGCTCGGTGTCGACGTCCAGTACGGGCGCGACATCATGACCCGCATCATCGAGGGCTCCTGGGTCTCGCTGCTGGTCGCCTTCGGCGCCACCGCCCTGTCCAACATCATCGGCACCGTGCTCGGCATCGTCGCCGGCTACTACGGCGGCTGGGCCGACACCGTCATCAGCCGGATGATGGACATGTTCCTGGCCTTCCCCCTGCTGCTCTTCGCGATCGCCATCTCCGCCTCGCTGCAGGACGGCGCGTTCGGCCTGCACGGCACGCCGCTCCACCTCGCCGTGCTCATCTTCGTGATCGGCTTCTTCAACTGGCCCTACATGGGCCGGATCGTGCGCGGGCAGACGCTGTCGCTCCGCGAGCGGGAGTTCGTCGACGCGGCCCGCAGCCTCGGTGCGCGGGGGCCGTTCATCCTCTTCCGCGAACTGCTGCCCAACCTGGTCGGCCCGATCCTCGTCTACTCGACGCTGCTGATCCCGACCAACATCCTCTTCGAGGCCGGCCTGAGCTTCCTCGGTGTCGGTGTCGCCCCGCCGCAGGCCTCCTGGGGCGGCATGCTCAGCGACGCGATCACCTACTACCAGGTCGACCCGCAGTTCGTGATGGTGCCCGGCCTGGCGATCTTCGCCACCGTGCTCGCCTTCAACCTGCTCGGCGACGGGCTGCGCGACGCCCTCGACCCCAAGAACAACTGACCCCCGGTCAGGTAGTCCCCACCGTCAGTCACCGTCCCCCAAGGGGTTGATCACACCCATGCGCAGGACCCGTATCACCGCACTGACCGCGCTCGCCGCAGCCACGGCGATCGCCCTGACCGGCTGCACCAGCAGCAAGGGCACCACCGGCAGCGACAGCGGCGCGGGCTCCGGCACCGCCGGCGCCAACGCGGCCACCACGAAGATCGTCAACGTGTCGGACAAGAAGGGGGGCACGGTCGTCTACGAGCACTCCGACGTGCCGGACTCCTTCGACCCCGGCAACACGTACTACGCGTACATGTACAACTTCTCGCGCCTGTACGGCCGCCCGCTGACGACCTTCCAGCCGGCCGCCGGCGACGCGGGCAACACCGTCGTCCCGGACCTCGCCGAGGGCCTCGGCAAGGTCAGCGCCGACGGCCTGACCTGGACGTACAAGCTGCGTGCGGGCCTGAAGTACGACGACGGCACCGCGATCACCTCCAAGGACGTGAAGTACGCGGTCGAGCGCTCCAACTTCGCGCCGGACGTGCTCTCCAACGGCCCGACGTACTTCCACGAGCTGCTCAAGGACAACGACACCCCGTACCAGGGCCCCTACAAGGACAAGAGCCCCGAGGGCCTCAAGTCCATCGAGACCCCGGACGACGTGACAATCGTCTTCCACCTGAAGCAGGCCTTCGCGGACTTCGACTACCTGGTCTCCGCCCCGCAGACCGTCCCGGTGCCGCAGGCCAAGGACACCGGCGCCGACTACGTGAAGCACATCGTGTCGTCCGGCAGCTACAAGTTCGAGAGCTACGAGGACGGCAAGGAGGTCGTGCTCGTCCCGAACACCAACTGGGACGCCAAGACCGACCCGATCCGCAAGCAGCTCGCCGACAAGATCCAGGTCAAGCTGAAGATCGCACAGGCGACCATCGACCAGGACCTGCTGGCCGGCAACGCCCAGGTCGACCTGGCCGGCAAGGGCGTCGACCCGCAGACCCAGGCCAAGCTGCTCCTCGACCCGAAGCTCAAGGCGCAGACCGACAACGCCTACGGCGGCCGCCTCGTCTACACCGCGATCAACTCCAAGGTCGCGCCGTTCGACAAGATCGAGTGCCGCCAGGCCGTCCAGTACGCCATCGACAAGGTCTCCGTGCAGACCGCGATCGGCGGCCCGATCCGCGGCGACATCGCCTCCACGGTGATGCCCCCCGACATCGCGGGCCACCAGGACTTCGACCTGTACAAGACCGAGGGCAACAAGGGCGACGAGGCCAAGGCCAAGGACGCGCTGAAGGCCTGCGGCAAGCCCGAGGGCTTCACGACCAACATCATGGCCCGCCAGGACCGCTCCACCGAGGTGGCCGCGGCCACCGCGATCCAGGCGGCCCTGAAGAAGGTCGGCATCACGGTCGAGATCCAGCAGTTCCCGCAGGGCAAGTACTTCTCCGACTTCGCGGGTGTGCCGGCCTACACCGACAGCCACAACACCGGCCTGATCATGATGCAGTGGGGCGCCGACTGGCCGACCGGCTACGGCTTCCTGCAGCAGGTCGTCGACGGCCGCGCGATCAAGAAGTCGGGCAACACCAACCTGTCGCAGCTGAACGACCCGGCGATCAACAAGCTCCTCGACGACGCGATCGCCAACCCCGACCGCGCCGCCCGCGAGAAGATCTACGCCGACATCGACAAGAAGACCATGGAGGCCGCGGTCATCGTGCCGCTCACCTACTACAAGGTCTTCCTCTACCGCCCGGTGAGCGGCAGCAACTACGGCTCCACCCCCGCCTTCTCCGGCGAGTACGACTACCTCAACATCGGTCTCTCCAAGTAAGACCTGGCTCCACACCCTGAAGGCAGGTGAAGGCAGCGGCGCCCGCCTCCGGCCCGGACACCCCGGGCGGAGGCGGGCGGCCGCCGCCGACCGACTATGTTCGCCTACATCATCCGAAGGACGGCCGCGGCGGTCCTGCTGCTCCTCGTGGTCAGTGCCGTCACGTTCGGCATCTTCTTCCTCCTGCCGGCCCTGGCGGGGGAGACCACCGACCAGCTCGCCGCCCAGTACGTCGGCAAGAACCCGAGCCCCGAGGCCATCGCCGCGGTCAAGCAGAACCTCGGCTTCGACCAGCCGCTGTACGTCCAGTACGGCCGGTTCCTGAAGGGCCTCGTCACCGGCGCCGAGTACAAGTTCGGCCCCGACCCGGTCAGCTGCCACGTGCCGTGCTTCGGGTACTCGTTCAAGAACCACGTCGAGGTGTGGCCGGAGATCGTCACCCGCATCCCCGTCACGTTCTCGCTGGCCGTCGGCGCCTCCGTCCTCTGGCTCGTCTTCGGCGTCTCCGCCGGCGCGGTCTCCGCGCTCAAGCCGAAGTCGCTCTTCGACCGCCTCTCGATGGGCATCGCCCTCGCGGGCGTCTCCAGCCCGGTGTTCTTCACCGGCGCGCTGCTGCTCTTCCTCTTCCACTTCACGTGGCCGATCTTCGGCAGCGTCGAGTACGTCGACTTCACCGCCGACCCGATCGCCTGGGCCACCCACCTGGTGCTGCCCTGGATCTCGCTGGCGTTCCTGTACTCGGCGCTCTACGCCCGGCTCACCCGCGCGGGCATGCTCGACACGATGAGCGAGGACTACATCCGCACCGCGCGGGCCAAGGGCCTGCCGGAGCGGCAGGTCGTGGTGCGCCACGGACTGCGGGCCGCACTCACGCCGATCATCACGATCTTCGGCATGGACCTCGGCCTGCTGCTCGGCGGCGCGCTGATCACCGAACAGGTCTTCTCGCTCAAGGGCATCGGCGCCTACGCCGTCGCCGCCATCGGGGAGAACGACCTGCCGAAGGTGCTCGGCGTGACACTGGTCGCCGCCTTCTTCATCGTCCTGTGCAACCTGCTGGTGGACCTGCTCTACGCCGCCGTCGACCCCCGCGTGAGGCTCTCGTGACCGACCTTGTGAAGCCTTCCGCGGACGCCTTCCTCTCCGTGCGCGACCTGCGCATCCACTTCGACACCGACGACGGCCTCGTCCGCTCGGTCGACGGGGTGAGCTTCGACCTGGAGCGCGGGAAGACCCTCGGGATCGTCGGCGAGTCCGGCTCCGGGAAGTCCGTCACCTCGCTCGGCATCATGGGCCTGCACCGCTCCAAGCGGGCCCGGATCTCCGGCGAGATCCACCTGGACGGCGAGGAGCTCGTCTCGGCCGACCCGGACCGCGTCCGGCGGCTCCGCGGCCGCAAGATGGCGATGATCTTCCAGGACCCGCTGACCGCCATGCACCCGTACTACACGGTCGGGCAGCAGATCGCCGAGGCCTACCGGGTGCACCACCCGAAGGAGGGCCGCAAGGCGGCCCGCAGGCGGGCCGTCGAGATGCTCGACCGGGTGGGCATCCCCCAGCCCGACCGCCGGGTCGACTCCTACCCGCACGAGTTCTCCGGCGGCATGCGCCAGCGCGCGATGATCGCCATGGCCCTGGTCAACGACCCCTCGCTGCTCATCGCCGACGAGCCGACGACCGCCCTCGACGTCACCGTCCAGGCGCAGATCCTCGACCTCATCCGAGACCTCCAGCAGGAGTTCGGCTCGGCCGTCGTCATCATCACGCACGACCTCGGCGTGGTCGCCGAACTCGCCGACGACATCCTCGTGATGTACGGCGGCAAGCCGGTCGAGCACGGCCCCGCCGTCGACCTCTTCGAGGCGCCGGAGCACCCGTACACCTGGGGCCTGCTCGGCTCGATGCCCCGCCTCGACCGGGAGATCCAGGACCGGCTGATCCCGGTCAGGGGCACCCCGCCGAGCCTGATCAACGTGCCGTCCGGCTGCGCCTTCCACCCGCGCTGCCCGTACGCCGGGCAGACCGGCGGCCGCTCCTCCACCGAGGTGCCCGTGCTGCACGAGTCCGGCCCCCGGCACCTCGCGGCCTGCCACCTGCCGATCGCCGACCGGCAGCGGATCTTCGCCGACGAGATCGCGCCGCGGCTGTGACCCGGCCGCCAGTACCAACCTCAGGAGACAACCGATGACGGACTCGTCGACGGCGGCGATCCCCGCGCCCGCACCCGCGCCCGCACCGGACCGCGAGCCGCTGCTCAGGGTGACCGGCCTGACCAGGCACTTCCCGATCGCCAAGGGACTGCTGCGCCGCGGCAGCGGCGGCGCCGTCCGCGCGGTGGACGGCCTGGACTTCGAGATCAGGGCCGGCGAGACCCTCGGCGTGGTCGGCGAGTCCGGCTGCGGCAAGTCCACCATGGGCCGGCTGGTGACCCGGCTGGACGAGCCCACCGGCGGGAAGATCGAGTTCGAGGGCACCGACATCACGCACCTCGGGGCCTCGGCGATGCGCCCGCTGCGCCGCGACATCCAGATGATCTTCCAGGACCCGTACTCCTCGCTGAACCCGCGGCACACCGTCGGCACCATCGTCGGTGCGCCGTTCCGGCTGCAGAAGGTGGCCACCGAGGGCGGCGTGAAGAAGGCCGTCCAGGACCTGCTGGAGCTGTGCGGCCTCAACCCGGAGCACTACAACCGCTACCCGCACGAGTTCTCCGGCGGCCAGCGGCAGCGCATCGGCATCGCCCGCGCCCTCGCGCTCAAGCCGAAGATGATCGTCGCCGACGAGCCGGTCTCCGCGCTCGACGTGTCGATCCAGGCGCAGGTGGTCAACCTCCTCGACGACCTGCAGAACGAGCTCGGCCTGACCTACCTGATCATCGCGCACGACCTCTCGGTGGTCCGGCACGTCTCGGACCGGGTCGCCGTGATGTACCTCGGCAAGATCGTCGAGATCGCCGACCGCGACGCCCTGTACGGCGCGCCGATGCACCCGTACACGACCGCGCTGATGTCCGCGGTGCCGGTGCCGGACCCCCGCCGCAAGGAGCGCGGCCAGCGCGACCGCATCCTGCTGACCGGTGACGTGCCGTCGCCGCTCAACCCGCCGTCCGGCTGCCGGTTCCGCACCCGCTGCTGGAAGGCGCAGGACGTCTGTGCCACCCAGGAGCCGCCGCTCGCCGCGGCGCGCGCGGGCCACCAGGTGGCCTGCCACTTCCCGGAGAACACCGGCGGGGCGGACCGGAGCCCGGCCTGACCCGCCCGGCCCGACCTCCCGCCCGGCCCGGACGCCTGCTCAGGCGTCCGGGCCGTGTGCTGTCCGGGCCGCGTGCCGTCCGGCCCGCTGCGCCGATCCGGTTGCGGACCCGCCCGTGCAGCCGCTAGGACCGGTGGCATGACCCTTGACTGGAAAGTCGTCGTCGACTGCGCAGACCCGCACCGCCAGGCCGCCTTCTGGGCCGAGGCGCTGGGCTACCTCGTCGAGGACCACAGCGCCCTGATCGCGCACCTCCTCACCGCCGGAGCCGTCACCCCCGACCTGCTCACCGAACAGGACGGCCACCGGGCCTGGCGCACCCTCGCCGCCGTCCGGCACCCCGACGACCCGGCCGACCCCGTCAGCGACGTCGGCCACGGCCGCCGCCTCCTCTTCCAGCAGGTGCCCGAACCCAAGTCGACCAAGAACCGCCTCCACCTCGACCTGCACGCCGGCCCCGACCGCCGCGAGGCCGAGGTCGACCGGCTGCTCGCCCTCGGCGCCACCGTGCTGGCCCGGATCGACGAGCCCGGCACCCGGCACGTCACGCTCGCCGACCCCGAGGGCAACGAGTTCTGCGTGCAGTGATCCCCTGGACGCATGGAAAGCTTCGCGGAGTTCGAACGGCGCGGCTGGGCGCGCCGCAGCAGCACCTACGGTGACGGCTTCGGCGCGATGACCGCCGGCGTGCACGGCACCCTGCTGGACGCCGTCGGAGCCGGCCCCGGCACCCGGCTGCTGGAGGTCGGCTGCGGCACCGGGCGGCTCGCCGCCCTGGCGTGCGGCCGCGGCGCCGCGACCACCGCCACCGACGCCGTGCCGGAGATGGTCGCGCTCGCCGCCGCGGCCGCGCCCGCCGCCCGGGTGGAGCAGGCCGTGCTGCCGGGCCTGCCGCACCCCGACGGCGTCTTCGACGCCGCGGTCGGCGCCTTCGTGCTCAACCACGTGCCGGACCCGCCCGCGGCGGCGGCCGACCTGCACCGGGTGCTCGCCCCCGGCGGCCGCACCGCCCTCGCCTGCTGGGACACCCTGGCGCGCAACCGGGCCCAGGGCGTCGTGTTCGACGCCGTCCGCGCCGTCGGCGGCACCCCGCCGACGCTCCCCGGCCCGCCGCCGTTCGCCCGGTACGCCTCCGCGGACGGCCTCGCCGGACTCCTCGAAGACGCCGGCTTCCGCCACGTCCGCGTCGACCACGCCCGCTGGACGCACCGCGCCGACCCGGCCGGCTGGTGGCGCGACGTGCTGGCCGGCACCGTGCTCACCGCCGCGCTGGTCGAGGGCCGCCCGCCCGGGGAGACCGAGCGCATCCGGCAGGAGTACCTCCGGCTCGCCGCCCCGTACGCCGCCGACGGCTTCCCGGTCGCCGCGCTCGTCGTGACCGGCACCCGCTGAACGGGGTCATTCGTCCGGACCAGCCGCCGCGGCCTGCTGTTGCACGCCGCCCGCGGCCTGCGTTCACTGACGGTGTCCGGACCCGATCGACGCACGGCCCCGCCCGGTGGCCGGGGGAGTAGGGCAGATGCTCTCAGCACGCAGCCTGTTCCAGGAGATCCACGACGACGACGACGCGTTCCGCCTGTTCTGCAGCATCGCGGCGAAGGGTGAGGACCAGGGCGGCTGGGAGAACGGGCGCATCTCCGCGCTCGTCGCCGACCAGGTCCTCGCCCCCAAGGTCGCCCGGCACGGCGCCGACGAGGACAAGCACGGGCGCATCTTCAAGGCACTGCTGCACAGGCGCGGGCTCGCCCCCGTCGACGTCCCCGGCGACACCGACTACACGATGCGCCTCGAACGCCAGGGCATCGGCCTCGCCCACAGCCGGCTGCGCCGCGACGAACCGCTCACCGAGGAGGACGTCATCGTCTACCTCGCGCACAGCCGCGTCACCGAGCAGCGCGCCTCCGAGCAGATGCGGCTCCTCACGAAGGTCTTCGGCGACCACCCGGACATCGGCCGCGCCGTCCGGATGATCTCGAACGACGAGGACAACCACCTCGCCTTCTGCCACGAGGAACTGCTGCGCCTCGCCGCCGCGGGGCACGGCCGCACCATCCTGCGGCACCTCCAGGAGACCGCCCACGCCGAGATCCGCACCTACCGCGACGTCAGCCTCGCCGTCATGGCCCACATGGGGGTCGTCCTCGACTGGCCGCGCGCCAGGTCCGCGGCCCTCGCGGCGGGGATCCGCTCCGTGTACGCGTGGGAGCGCGCCGCCGGCTGGCACCGCATGACGAGCCTCACCATGCCCGAACGGCTGAACGCCCTCGGCGGCCCCGTCCCGCAGGAGACCTTCGCCTGACGCGCCGCACCGCCCGGCCGCGCCGCACGGCCGCGGGGGCCGCTCCCGGACCGCCGGAGCGGCCCCCGCCGCCGTGCCCGCCCGCCGTGCCTGCCCGCCGCCCCACCGGCCGGTGCACAACCGGACAATCCGACCAGGGAGGATGAGGCGGTGAGCTCGCAAATCTTCCCCCCGGCGCTGCAGCAGACCGTGGACCTGGTCGGCATCTTCGTCTTCGCCCTGTCCGGCGGCCTGCTGGCCGTCCGCAAGAACATGGACATCTTCGGCATCTGCGTGCTCGCCGAGGCGACCGCGCTCGGCGGCGGCGTGATGCGCGACCTCGTCATCGGGGCGACCCCGGTGGCCGCCTTCAGCAACCTCGGCTACTTCTCCACCCCGCTCGCCGCCGGGCTCGTCGTCTTCTTCCTCCACCCCGAGGTCGAGCGGATCAACCGCGCCGTGCAGACCCTCGACGCGGCCGGCCTGGGGCTGTTCTGCGTCACCGGCACCATCAAGGCCCACGACTTCGGCCTGGGCTTCGTGGCCAGCGTCGCCCTCGGCATGCTCACCGCCGCCGGCGGCGGCGTCATCCGCGACCTGCTCGCCATGGACCCGCCCGCCCTGCTGCGCTGGGACCGCGAGATCTACGCGGTGCCCGCCCTGGTCGGCGCCACGCTGGTCGCCCTGCTCATCGCCGCCGGCCGGCTCACCCCGCTCAACGCCTGCGCCGCCGCCCTCACGGCCTTCGTCATCCGGATGCTCGCCCTCAGGTACGGCTGGCGCGCACCACGTGCTTGGCACCGCAACGGTTCTCGCACCAGCGAGGAGTAGGGGCGCCGCCGTACGCCAGCGAGATCGCCTCGGCCGTGCACAGCAGCTCCGGCAGCAGCCGGCCCAGCTCGGCCTCCGCGGCCAGCCGGCCCGGCGCCGAGATCGAGCACACCGCGATCGACCGGCCCTCGGCGCCCACGATCGGCGCGGCCACGCACGACACGGTCTCCCGGCGGCCCTGCGGCTCCTGGTCGACGGCCCAGCCCTGCCGGCGGACGTCCGCCAGCTCGGTCCGCAGCCGGTCCGCGGACACCGCCGCGCCCGGCCCGGCCGGCGCCCTGGTGCCCAGGTCGTCCAGATAGGCCGTCAGCTGATCCTCCGGCAGGTCGGCCAGCAGCACCTTGCCGACCGCGGTGGCCGCCGCCGGCGCGCGGGTGCCGATCCGGCCGGCGGGGGCGGGGGAGCCGCCGGGCGGCGCCGGGTAGCGGCCCTCCACGCGGTCCAGGCACAGCACCACGCCGTCCTCCAGCACGGCGAGCTGCACGGTGTGCCCGTACCGCTCGTTCAGCGACGCCAGGTAGGGCGCGGCGACCTGGCGGATGTCGATGCTCTCCAGCGCCTGCTGGGCCAGGCCGAACAGCCGGCCGCCGAGGCGGTAGCGGTGGTCGGGCTGCCGGTGCACGAAGCCGTGCTCCTGCAGCGTGCGCAGCAGCCGCAGGGCGGTGGACTTGTGCACACCGATCCGTGCGGCGGCCTGGTCGAGCGAGGCGGGGCCCTCCCCCAGCGAGGCCAGGATCGTCAGCGCCCGGTCCACCGTCTGCGACATCCGTCCACCCTCCGCGGCACGCCAGTGAGCCAGGAGGCTAACGGCGCGTTGCACGGGCTGCAATGGCCAAATCGTGACCCCCGCCACCCCGGGGCCCGGCGCACCCGGTGACGGCCCCTACACTGGGAGCCGCCATGCCATATCTCGACCACGCCGCCACCACGCCGATGCTGCCCGAGGCCATCGCCGCGATGCACGCGCACCTCGGGACGGTCGGCAACGCCTCCTCGCTGCACACGGCGGGCCGGCGCGCCCGCCGGGTCGTCGAGGAGTCCCGGGAGTCGCTGGCCGAGGCGCTCGGGGCCCGCCCGAGCGAGATCGTCCTCACCGGCGGCGGCACCGAGTCCGACAACCTCGCCGTGAAGGGCCTCTACTGGGCCCGCCGGGACGCCGACCCGCGCCGCCGCCGGGTGCTGTGCAGCCCCGTCGAGCACCACGCGGTGCTGGACGCCGTGCACTGGCTCGCCGAGCACGAGGGCGCCGAGGTCGAGTACCTGCCGGTCGACGCGTACGGCCGGGTGCACCCGGCGGCGCTCCGCGAGGCCGTCGAACGCGACCCGGACGGCGTCGCCCTGATCACCGTCATGTGGGCCAACAATGAGGTCGGCACGCTCCAGCCCGTCGTCGAACTCGCCGAGGTCGCCCGCGAGTTCGACATCCCGATGCATGCCGACGCGGTGCAGGCGCTCGGCCAGGTGCCGGTCTCCTTCGCCGACTCCGGGCTCACCGCGCTCACCGTCACCGGCCACAAGATCGGCGGCCCGTACGGCGTCGGCGCCCTGCTGCTGGCCCGCAGCGCCACGCCCGTCCCGCTGCTGCACGGCGGCGGCCAGGAGCGCGACGTCCGCTCCGGCACCCTCGACGTGCCCGGCGCCGCCGGTTTCGCGGCCGCCGCCGCCCTCGCCGTCGAACGCCGCGCCGCCCACGCCTCCGCCGTCGCCGCCCTCCGCGACGACCTCGCCGCCCGGGTGCGGAAGGCCGTCCCCGACGCCGTGCTCAACGGCGACCCGGACCCGGCCGGCCGACTGCCCGCCAACGCCCACTTCTCGTTCCCCGGCTGCGAGGGCGACGCCCTGCTCATGCTGCTCGACGCGCAGGGCGTCGAGTGCTCCACCGGCTCCGCCTGCTCCGCCGGCGTGCCCCAGCCCAGCCACGTGCTGCTCGCCATGGGCGCCGACCCGCTGCTCGCCCGCGCCAGCCTGCGGTTCTCCCTCGGCCACACCTCGGTGCCCGCCGACGTCGACGCGCTCGTCCACGCGATCACCCCCGCCGTCGAACGCGCCCGCAACGCCGGCCTCGCCGCCGCCGCCCGCCGCTGACCGCGGCCGACCCCGTACCCTGGTGGGCATCATGAGTGACTTCCCCGGTGCCCCGACCACCCCCTCCGACGGCCGGCGCCTGCGCGTGCTCGCCGCGATGTCCGGCGGGGTCGACTCCGCCGTGGCCGCCGCCCGCGCCGCCGAGGCCGGGCACGAGGTGACCGGCGTGCACCTGGCGCTCGCGTCCAACCCGCAGTCGTTCCGCACCGGCGCCCGCGGCTGCTGCACCCTGGAGGACTCCCGGGACGCCCGCCGCGCCGCCGACGTCATCGGCATCCCGTTCTACGTGTGGGACCTCGCCGAGCGCTTCCGCGAGGACGTCATCGACGACTTCGTCGCGGAGTACGCCGCCGGGCGCACCCCCAACCCGTGCCTGCGCTGCAACGAGAAGATCAAGTTCGCCGCGCTGCTCGACAAGGCCGTCGCCCTCGGCTTCGACGCCGTCTGCACCGGCCACTACGCCCGCATCGTCGAACTCCCCGGCGGCGCCCGCGAGCTCCACCGCGCCGCCGACGCCGCCAAGGACCAGTCGTACGTCCTCGGCGTGCTCGACGCCGACCAGCTCGCCCACTCGCTCTTCCCCCTCGGCGACACCACCAAGGACGAGATCCGGCTGGAGGCCGGGCGCCGCGGACTCGCCGTCGCCAAGAAGCCCGACAGCCACGACATCTGCTTCATCGCCGACGGCGACACCCAGGGCTTCCTCGCCCGCCACCTCGGCACCGCCACCGGCGACATCGTCGACGCCGACGGCACCAAGCTCGGCGAGCACGACGGCGCGTACGGCTTCACCATCGGCCAGCGCAAGGGCCTGCGGATCGGCCGCCCCGCCGCCGACGGCAAGCCCCGCTACGTGCTCGACATCTCACCCGTCACCAACACCGTCACCGTCGGCCCCGCCGAGGGCCTCGACGTGCACGCGCTCACCGCGATCAGGCCGCGCTGGTGCGGGATCCCCGCCGAGGGCGAGGGCCGCTACACCGCCCAGCTCCGCGCCCACGGCGAGGAGGTGCCCGTCACCGCCGCCGTCGACGGCGGCGAACTGCGGGTGCGCCTCGACGCCCCCGCCCGCGGCATCGCCCCCGGCCAGGCCGTCGTGCTGTACGACGGCACCCGCGTCGTCGGCTCCGCCACCATCGCCACCACCGAGCGGCACGCCCTCACCCCCTGACCGGGGGCGCCGGAAACCCGGTGCCGGGGCCCCGGCGCGCCGTGGTAGACCTGAGGGCCTATGAACATCACCGTCTTCTGCTCCGCGTACTCGCTCGACGGCCGCTACACCGCCCCCGCCGCGGAATTCGCCCGGCTCCTCGGCGAGGGCGGCCACACCCTCGTCTGGGGCGGTTCGCACGCCGGCCTCATGGGCCTGCTCGCCGACGGCGTCAAGGAGGCCGGGGGCCGGCTCGTCGGCATCTCCGTCGACCTGCTCGCGCACAAGGCGTACGAGGGCGCCGACGAACTCGTCTCCGCCCCCGACCTCGCCACCCGCAAGGCCCTGCTGCTGGAGCGGGCCGACGCCCTCGTGGTGCTGGTCGGCGGCCTCGGCACCCTCGACGAGATCACCGAGGTGCTGGAACTGAAGAAGCACGCCCTGCACGCCAAGCCGGTCGTCGTCCTCGACACCGAAGGCTTCTACACGGGCCTGCGCACCCAGCTGGAGCGCATGGACGCCGAGGGCTTCCTGCCCCGCCCGCTCGCCGAGCTGGTCACCTTCGCCACCACCCCCGCCGAGGCCCTCGCGGCGCTCGGCCGGGCCGCCTGAGAGGACGCCCCCGCATGGGCACCCACCTGATCACCGGCGCGGGCTCCGGCATCGGCGCCGCCGTCGCGACCCGCCTCCTCGCCCGCGGCGAGGAGGTCCTGCTGCTCGCCCGCGACGCCCGCCGCGCCGCCCAGCTGCGCGAGCGGTTCCCCGGGGCCGCCACCCTCGTCGGCGACCTCGCCGACCCGGCCAAGCTCTCCTGGGCCTTCGGCCACCAGCACCTGCCCGTCGAGATCGACTCCCTGCTGCACGTCGCCGGGGTCGTCGAGCTCGGCCACGTCGGCGACCTGCCCGTCAAGGCCTGGCAGGAGCAGCTGAACGTCAACGCCGTCGCACCCGCCGAGATCACCCGGCTCCTGCTGCCCTTGCTGCGCCAGGCCCGCGGCCACGTCGTCTTCGTCAACTCCGGTGCCGGACTGACCGCCCACGCCAACTGGAGCGCGTACGCCGCGAGCAAGTTCGCCGTCCGCGCGCTCGCCGACGCGCTGCGCGCCGAGGAGCACGCCAACGGCGTCCGCGTCACCACCGTCTACCCCGGCCGCACCGCCACCCCCATGCAGGAGAAGGTGCACCGCCAGGAGGGCCGCGACTACGACCCCGCGCAGTGGATCGACCCGGAGTCCGTCGCCACCGCCGTCGTCACCGCCCTCGACCTCCCGCGGGACGCCGAGATCACCGAGATCACCGTCCGGCCCGGGCGCTAGTCCCCGCCCGTTAGGCTCGTGCCCGTGAGCACTGAGCACCCCTTCCCCGAGCTGTACGGCGCCGCAACGGGCGTCGGGTCGATGCCCGGCACCGACGCCCGCGAGGCGGCCAGGACGGCCGTCGGCGCCCTGGAACAGCTTCCCCACCTGCCGGAGCTGCCCGCCCGCGGCCCCGGCGCCGACATGATCGGGCGGGGTGCCGGGCTGCTCGTCGAGCTCTTCGCCCAGACCGAGCCGAGCGGCTGGCGGTTCGCCGACCGGCCCGGCCGCGACACCCGCCGCGCGCACTCCTGGCTCGGCGAGGACCTCGACGCCCTGGAGGAGTTCACCCAGGGCTGGGAGGGCCCGGTCAAGGTGCAGGCCGTCGGCCCGTGGACGCTCGCCGCCTCGATCGAGCTCAGGTACGGCGAGAAGGCCCTCTCCGACCCCGGCGCCTGCCGCGACATCACCGGCTCCCTCACCGAGGGCCTGCGCCGCCACCTCGCCGACGTCCGCCGCCGCATCCCCGGCGCCCAGGTCGTGCTGCAGCTCGACGAGCCCTCCCTGCCCGCCGTGCTCGACGGCTCCGTGCGGACCGCCAGCGGCTTCCAGCGGCTGCGCTCCGTCGACCGGCAGGTCGCCGAGGAGGCGCTGCGCTCCGTCGTCCGCGCCCTCGACGTGCCCGTCGTGGTGCACAGCTGCGCCCCCGGCGTGCCGCTGCCGCTGCTGCGCCGTGCCGGGGTCGCCGGGATCTCCCTGGACTTCGGGCTCCTGACGGAACGTGACGACGACGAGCTCGGCGAGGCCGTCGAGGCCGGCACCGTGATCCTGGCCGGTGTGGTGCCCTCCGCCGGTGACGGATTGTCCGACCCGGCCGGTAGTGTCCAGGGTGTCAGGAGGTTGTGGCGCAGGCTCGGGCTCGGCCCGGAGCTGCTGGGCCGCCGGGTGCTGGTGACGCCCACCTGCGGGCTGTCGGGGGCGTCCCCCGCGTACGCCCGGCAGGCGCTGTCACACAGCGTGAAGGCGGCGCGGAGCCTGGTGGACAACCCGGAGTGAGACGGTAGGAGGCGCACGGTGGCGGCTGTCGAGGGCTGGGACGAGGTCCCGGCGGGGGCACGGGAGCGGCACGCCGCGCTGGCGGCCGAGATCGAGGACCACCGGTTCAAGTACTACCAGCTCGACACCCCCGTGGTCAGCGACGCCGAGTTCGACCGGCTGATGCGCGAGCTGGAGGCCGTCGAGGCCGAGCACCCGGTGCTGCGCACCCCCGACTCGCCTACCCAGAAGGTCGGCGGCGCCGTCACCGAGCTGTTCGCCGCCGTCGAGCACCGCGAACGCCTCCTCAGCCTCGACAACGCCATGGACGGCGACGAACTCGCCGCCTGGGCCGACCGCGTCGCCGCCGAACTCACCGGGATCGACCACCACTACCTGTGCGAGCTCAAGGTCGACGGACTCGCCGTCAACCTCACCTACGAGAACGGCCGGCTGGTGCAGGCCGCCACCCGCGGCGACGGCCGGGTCGGCGAGGACATCACCGCCAACGTCCGCACCATCAAGGAGATCCCGCACCGCCTCCGGGGCGACGACGTGCCCGCGCTGGTCGAGATCCGCGGCGAGGTGTACTTCCCCACCGAGGCCTTCGACGCGCTCAACGCCTCCTTCGCCGCCGAGAACGAGCGCCGCACCGCGGAGAACGAGCAGCGCGCCAAGGAGGGCAGGCGCCCGCAGGCGCTCGTCCGGCTCTTCATGAACCCGCGCAACGCCGCCGCCGGCTCGCTGCGCCAGAAGGACCCGCACGTCACCGCGGCCCGCCCGCTGCGCATGGTCGTGCACGGCATCGGCGCGCGCACCGGATTCGACATCGACTGCCAGTCGCACGCCTACGAGCTGCTGCGCGGCTGGGGCCTGCCCACCGCGCGCCACAACCGCGTCGTCGGCACCCTCGACGAGGTCCGCGCCTTCATCCGGCAGTACGGCGAGCAGCGGCACTCCGTCGAGCACGAGATCGACGGCGTCGTGGTCAAGGTCGACGAGATCGCCCTGCAGGGCCGGCTCGGCGCCACCTCCAAGTCGCCGCGCTGGGCGATCGCCTGGAAGTACCCGCCGGAGGAGGTCACCGGGAAGCTGGCCGCCATCGAGGTCGGCATCGGCCGCACCGGCCGGGCCACCCCGTACGCGGTGCTCGCCGAGCCGGTGAAGGTGGCGGGCTCGATGGTGCAGTACGCCACGCTGCACAACCAGCAGGTGGTCAAGGCCAAGGACGTGCTGCTGGGCGACACCGTGGTGCTCCGCAAGGCGGGCGACGTCATCCCCGAGATCCTCGGCCCGGTGTACGACCTGCGCGACGGCAGCGAGCGGGAGTTCGTCATGCCCGCCGCGTGCCCCGAGTGCGGCACCGCGCTACGGGCGATGGCCGAGGGCGACATCGACCTGCGCTGCCCGAACGCCCGGCACTGCCCGGCCCAGATCCGCGAGCGGATCGCCTTCCTCGGCGGCCGCTCCTCGCTCGACGTCGAGGGACTGGGCTACGTCGCCGCCACCGCGCTGACCCAGCCGCTGGACCCGGCCGACGCCCCTGTCAAGGACGAGGGGGACATCTTCGGCCTCTCCGCGGAGCAGCTGCTCCCGATCCGGGTGCTCGTCCGCGACCCGAAGACCGGCATGCCCAGGCTCGACGACACCACCGGCGAGGAGAAGGAGGTCTTCTTCTTCGCCACCACCGCGGGCGAGCCGAAGAAGACCACCGGGCTGCTCCTGGACAACCTGGAGAAGGCCAAGGACCGGCCGCTCTGGCGGTTCCTCAACGGCCTGTCGATCCGGCACGTGGGGCCGGTCGCCGCCCAGGCGCTGGCCAGGGAGTTCCGCGACCTCGACGCGGTCTTTGCGGCCGACGAGGAGCGGCTCGCCGCCACCGAGGGCGTCGGCCCGGGCACCGCCCGCGCCGTCCGCGAGTGGTACGCCGAGGACTGGCACCGCGAGATCCTGGAGAAGTGGCGGGCCGCCGGGGTGCGGTTCACCGAGGAGGGCGCCGAGGAGCAGGGCGAGCGCCCGCTGGAGGGCCTCACCGTCGTCGTCACCGGCACCCTCGCCGGCCACACCCGGGACGGCGCCAAGGAGGCCCTGACCTCCCGCGGGGCGAAGGTGACCGGCTCGGTGTCGAAGAAGACGCACTTCGTGGTGGCCGGCGACAATCCCGGCTCCAAGTTCGACAAGGCCGTCCAGCTGGGCCTGCCGGTGCTCGACGACGCCGGCTTCGCCGTCCTGCTGGCCGACGGGCCCGCCGCCGCCCGCGCCCACCTGGGCCTCGACACCGGTGACGCCGGGGACACCCCCGACGCCGGCGCTGCCGCCGCAGGTGTCACCACCGATGCCACCGCCGTGGCCTCCGCCGACGGCGCCGCCGACACCGCCGGAGCCCCCGCGGACGGGACCGGCGAAGAGGCCGCCGGAGCCTGACCGCCGCATCCCGTTACCTTCCTGACACCGCGTCACGGGGTGCGTCGGCCGGAAAATCAGGCATTCTGTCACTGTCCGGCAGCGGTCTGCCGGTGACGCGCCCAGGGTTGTCCGAAACTCCGCCCTGTCGGCGGACACCGGCTTACCCTTGGCGCAACAGCGAGTCAGGCGGGTGAACGGCGGCGGCCTGGGCCGCCGCTCGTGGGGATCACCGGAATCTGACGTCCACCGGCACCGGGTGCGGTGCCTCACCGTAAGGCGGCCTGACGGGGCGGGGCCCGACGGAGGACTGGGCATATGGATCGTACGACCGGCGGCGCGCCCACACGCCCGCCGCAGGGGGTGGCAGGGGCGGTCCTGCTGCTCGGCGTGCTGCTGGCCGGGGCCGCGCCGCTCATCCCGCTGGCCGTGCTGGTCTACCGGTACGAACCCGAACTGCTGCCGCTGTTCGCCGTGCCGCTGGCCGTCCTCGTCGCCGCCTGGCGGATCGCCCGGGACCGCGCCAGGGACCAGCTCACCGACCACCTCACCGACCTGCCGAACCGTCAGGCGCTGCTCCTCGCCGCGCAGGAGGCCATCGCCCGGCACGACGGCGAGGACGACTACAGCGTCGGCGTCATCCTGCTCGACCTCGACCGCTTCCGGTCGCTCAACGACGCCCTCGGCCACACCGCCGGCGACCGCCTGCTGGTGCACATCGCCCGCCGGCTGCACCGGGCGCTGCGGGCCGGCCACGCCCGGCCCTCCGGCGTCACCTCCCGCTCCGCCCCGGTCGAGGTCGCCGCCGCCCTGTCGGCGCCCGGCCACCGCGGGGCCCGGCCGGTGGTGGCCCGGATGGGCGGCGACGAGTTCGCGGTGCTGCTGCCCGGCCTCGGCGACCCCGAGACCCTGGAGCGGCTCGCCCGCGCCCTCATCGCCGAACTGGCCGCACCGATCCGCCTGGACGGCCTGCTGCTCGTCCTGGAGGCCAGCGCCGGCGTCTGCGTCTACCCCACCCACGCCCGGGACGCCGAGGCGCTGCTGCGCCGCGCGGACGTCGCCATGGGCCACGCCCAGCGCGGCCGCAGCGGCGTCGAGGTCTACCACGAGGCCCAGGACATCGACACGCCCTTCCGGATCGGCCTGCTCGGCGACCTGCGGCGCGCCCTGGAGACCGGCGAGGTGCAGCTCCACTACCAGCCGAAGGTCGCCTTCGACGGCCGGGTGGTCGGCCTGGAGGCCCTGCTGCGCTGGGACCGCCCCGGGCAGGGCCGGGTGCCGCCCGACGAGTTCATCGGCCTCGCGGAGTCCAGCGGCCTCATGCCGCGACTCACCGACTACGTGCTGGAGGCGGCCGTCGGCCAGCTCGCCGCCTGGCGCGACCAGGGCCTGCAGGTGCCGGTGGCGGTCAACGTCTCCCCGCGGGACGTCCTCAACCCCGGCTTCGCCGCCCGGGTGGCCGGGCACCTCACCCGCCACCAGGTGCCCGCCCACGCCCTCCAGCTGGAGATCACCGAGCGGCTGCTGCTCGACGACTCCCGCCGCGCCGCCGAGACCCTCGCCGAGCTCCGCCGCTACGGGGTCGGCATGTCGCTGGACGACTTCGGCACCGGCCACTCCTCGATGGCGCGGCTGCGCAGCCTGCCGGTCGGCGAGCTGAAGATCGACCGCTCGTTCGTCTCCCGGATGGTCGCCGACGACCACGACGCCGCCGTGGTGCGCTGCTCGGTCGAGCTCGCGCACTCGCTGGGCCTGACCGTGGTCGCGGAGGGCGTCGAGGACGACGAGACCTGGGAGCGGCTGCAGGGCATGGGCGTGGACGCCGTGCAGGGCTGGCTCGTCTCCGCCGCGCTGCCCGCCGACCAGGCCACCGCCTGGCTGATGGTGCGGCAGGCCGGCACGCCCCGGGTCGAGCGGCTCGCGCCGCAGCCGCCCGTCCCGCAGGTGCCGCCCGTGCCGCAGCCGCGGTCGCTGCCGGTGGTGCCCGCCCAGGCGGAACTGCCCGCGCCCGCGCCGACCACCCAGACCTGACCTCGGACCCCTCCTTGTTGCGGATGCGGTGACTCCGGTTGAGTGTGACCCTCTGAGCACACACCGGACGCGTCGAAGGAGACCCCGTGAGCGAGCAGCGCACGGTCGCAGTGCTGGCCGGCCTCGCCCTGCTGGCGGGTGCCGCCGCGTGCGGCCAGGCCGGGAACGACCCCGCGGCGGGCGGCGCCGGCCCGGCCGCGGCGACGGCCGCGGGCTCCGCCGGCGGCAGCGGTACGGCCTCCGGCGGCCCGTCCGGCGGCCCGTCCTCCCCGGCGGCGCCCGCCGCCTCGACCGCCCCCGCCAACGGCGTGGAGGCGCTCCCCGCGGGCGAGATCGTCGACCGCTCCGTGGCCGCCCTCAAGGAGGCCCGCTCGGTGCGGATCACCGGCAAGGGCACCAGCGGCGGCCAGTCGGTCACCTTCGACCTGGCCGCCGACGCCGACGGCAACTGCGCGGGCACCATGGGCCTGAGCGGCCAGGGCAGCTTCCGGCTGGTCAAGCTCGGCACCCAGCTGTGGGTGAAGCCCGACGCGGTGTTCTGGCTCGGCCACGGCGGACCCGCCGCCCAGGACCTGGTCGGCGACAAGTACCTGAAGACCACCACCGACAACACCGACTTCTCCGCCATGGGCACCGTCTGCGACCTGGACGCCCTCGGCGGCTCCCTCGCCGACCGGGCGGGCGTCCTCGCGGTCGGCGGCACCACCACCGTGGCGGGCGCCCCGGCGGTCACCGTCACCGGCGACGGCGAGGACGGCCGCAGCACGCTGGCGGTGGCCACCCGCGGCGCGCCGTACCCGCTGCAGGTGGAGCGGACCGGCGGCGCCGAGACCGGCCGGGTCGACCTGAAGGAGTTCGGCGTCCCCGTGCCGACCACCGCGCCCTCGCCCGCCGAGACCGTCGACCTCGACGCGCTGAACGGCGGAACCGACGACGGCAGCGAGCCCACCGATCCCGCCGACCCGTCCGATCCCGCCGACCCGTCCGGCTCCGCGGAGCCGTCCGAGCCGTCCGATCCCGGGCCGGTGAACCCCGTCGGCCTGCTGCTCTGACCGCCGGCCGCCGCACCGGGCCCGCGCCCGCGACCGCCCGGCCCGGCGGTCGCGGGCTTCTGCGTCACGGGGCGCCGCGGTGCGCGCCATAGGATGTGTCCCTAGACCAAGAGGACGGGCCCGCCCCCGGTCTCACCCGAACCCGAACCTGAGGATCGCTGCATGCCTGGCATCACGCGCGAGGAGGTCGCCCACCTCGCCCGGCTGTCGCGTCTGGAGTTGCAGGCCGAAGAGCTGGACCACTTCGCCGAGCAGCTCGACGTGATCATCGGCGCGGTCGCCCGCGTATCCGAGGTCGCCGGACAGGACGTCCCGCCGACCTCCCACCCGCTGCCGCTGACGAACGTCATGCGCGCCGACGAGGTGCGGCCCTCGCTCACCCCCGAGCAGGCCCTCTCCGGCGCCCCGGCCAGCGAGGAACAGCGTTTCCGTGTGCCCCAGATCCTCGGGGAGGACTGACCGATGACCGAGCTCATCCACTACACCGCCGCAGAGACCGCCGCCGCGATCTCCGCCGGCCGGGTCTCCGCCGTCGAGGTCGCCCAGGCGCACCTGGACCGCATCGACGCCGTCGACAAGAAGGTCAACGCCTTCCTCCACGTCGACACCGAGGGCGCGCTGAACGCCGCCCGCGCCGTCGACGGGAAGCGCGCCCGCGGCGAGGAACTCGGCCCGCTGGCCGGCGTCCCGCTCGCCCTCAAGGACGTCTTCACCACCAAGGGCGTCCCCACGACCTGCGGCTCGAAGATCCTCGAAGGCTGGATCCCGCCGTACGACGCCACCGTGACGACCCGTCTGAAGGACGCCGGCGTCGTCGTGCTCGGCAAGACCAACATGGACGAGTTCGCGATGGGCTCCTCCACCGAGAACTCCGCCTACGGCCCCACCGGCAACCCGTGGGACCTCTCCCGCATCCCCGGCGGCTCCGGCGGCGGCTCCGCCGCGGCGCTCGCCGCGTACGAGGCCCCGCTCGCCATCGGCACCGACACCGGCGGCTCGATCCGCCAGCCCGGCGCCGTCACCGGCACCGTCGGCGTCAAGCCGACCTACGGCACCGTGTCGCGCTACGGCCTCGTCGCGTTCTCCTCCTCGCTCGACCAGGGCGGCCCGTGCGCCCGCACCGTCCTCGACGCGGCCCTGCTGCACGAGGCCATCGCCGGGCACGACCCGCTCGACTCCACCTCGGTCGACGCCCCCGTGCCCGCCGTCGTCGCCGCCGCGAAGCTCCGCGACGTCCGCGGCATGCGCATCGGCGTCGTCAAGGAGTTCGGCGGCGAGGGCTACCAGGCCGGCGTCATGCAGCGCTTCCACGAGTCCGTGGAGCTGCTGCGCGAGCTCGGCGCGGAGGTCGTCGAGGTCTCCTGCCCGTCGTTCACCCTCGCCCTGCCCGCCTACTACCTCATCGCGCCCAGCGAGGCCTCCTCCAACCTGGCCCGCTTCGACGCCATGCGGTACGGCCTGCGCGTCGGCGACGACGGCACCCGCTCCGCCGAGGACATCACCGCCCTCACCCGCGAGGCCGGCTTCGGCGCCGAGGTCAAGCGCCGCATCATCCTCGGCACGTACGCCCTCTCCTCGGGCTACTACGACGCCTACTACGGCTCCGCGCAGAAGGTCCGCACGCTCATCTCGCGCGACTTCGACGCGGCCTTCGCGGGCGTGGACGTGCTGATCTCGCCCACCACCCCGACCACGGCCTTCCCGATCGGCGAGCGCGCGGACGACCCGATGGCCATGTACCTGGCCGACCTGTGCACCATCCCGTCGAACCTGGCGGGCAACGCGGCCATGTCGCTGCCCTGCGGCCTGGCCCCGGAGGACAATCTCCCGGTCGGCCTCCAGATCATCGCCCCCGCGATGGCGGACGACCGCCTGTACCGCGTGGGCGGCGCCGTCGAGGCCGCACTCAACGACAAGTGGGGACACCCCCTGCTGGAGGAGGCACCGGCTCTGTGAGCAGCATCGCGAAGGCCAAGGGGTTCAAGCACTCCAAGCCCGGCCTCTGGCTGTCCATCGGCACCACCGCGTTCGGCGCGGTCTCGATCGTCAAGGACGTCCGGAAGGCCCGCGGCGACCACGACACCCTCAAGCTGATCAACGCCCTGGTCGGGGCCGCCGCCCTGATCACCGGCACCGCCCTGCTGCTGCGCGAGCTCAAGCAGCTCGGCGACGACGACGTCCTGCTGGGCTGACGGGCCCGCACCTCTCAAGATTTCAACGAAGGGGGCGCAGTGAGCGCCATTAGCCTGGTCTCGTACGAGGACGCTCTCGCCTCGTACGACCCGGTGATGGGCCTTGAGGTCCACGTCGAGCTGGGGACCAAGACCAAGATGTTCTGCGGCTGCTCGACCGAGCTCGGCGCCGATCCGAACTCCCAGACCTGTCCGACCTGCCTCGGCCTGCCCGGCTCGCTGCCGGTCGTCAACGCGGTCGGCGTGGAGTCGGCGATCCGCATCGGCCTGGCCCTGAACTGCTCGATCGCCGAGTGGTGCCGGTTCGCCCGGAAGAACTACTTCTACCCGGACATGCCGAAGAACTTCCAGACCTCCCAGTACGACGAGCCGATCGCCTTCGACGGCTACCTCGACGTGCAGCTGGAGGACGGCGAGGTCTTCCGCGTGGAGATCGAGCGCGCCCACATGGAGGAGGACACCGGCAAGTCGACCCACGTCGGCGGAGCCACCGGCCGCATCCACGGCGCCTCCCACTCGCTGCTCGACTACAACCGGGCCGGCATCCCGCTCATCGAGATCGTCACCAAGCCGATCCAGGGCGCCGGCGAGCGGGCCCCCGAGGTCGCCAAGGCGTACGTCGCCGAACTGCGCGAGCTCATCCGGGCGCTCGGCGTCTCCGAGGCCCGCATGGACAAGGGCCAGATGCGCTGCGACGTCAACCTGTCGCTGCGCCCCAACGGCACCGAGAAGTTCGGCACCCGCAGCGAGACGAAGAACGTCAACTCCCTGCGCAGCGTCGAGCGGGCCGCCCGGTTCGAGATCCAGCGCCACGCCACCGTCCTCACCGACGGCGGCACCATCGTGCAGGAGACCCGGCACTTCCACGAGGAGAACGGCAGCACCACCGCCGGCCGGATCAAGGACAACGCCGAGGACTACCGGTACTTCCCGGAGCCCGACCTCGTGCCGATCGCCCCGGCCCGTGAGTGGGTCGAGGAGATCCGGGCGTCGCTGCCCGAGCTGCCGCGGGTGCGCCGCGCCCGTCTGCAGGCCGAGTGGGGCCTGTCCGACAAGGACATGCAGGCCGTGCTGAACGCCGGCGCGGTCACGCCGATCCTGGAGACCATCGGCGCCGGCGCCCCCGCCGACCAGGCCCGCAAGTGGTGGCTCGGCGAGCTCGCCCGCCGCGCCAACGAGTCCGGCACCGAGCTCACCGACCAGCCGATCACCCCGGCCCAGGTCGCCCGGGTCTGCGCCCTGGTCGCCGAGGGCAAGCTCAACGACAAGCTGGCCCGCCAGGTCATCGAGGGCGTCCTCGCCGGCGAGGGCGAGCCGGACGAGGTCGTCGCCGCACGCGGCCTGGCCGTCGTCTCGGACGACTCCGCGCTCGGCGCGGCCGTCGACCAGGCCATCGCCGACAACCCGGACGTCGCCGCGAAGATCCGCGACGGCAAGGTGCAGGCCGTCGGCGCGCTGGTCGGGGCGGTCATGAAGACCACCCGCGGCCAGGCCGACGCGGCCCGCGTCAAGGACCTCATCCTGGCCAAGCTGGTCTGAGGCCCCGCGCTCCCCGGAGCCCGCCCCGTCGCCCCGGCGACCGGGCGGGCTCCGTGCGTCCGGCCCCCACCGGCAGCAGGTCCCGTCGGCCGGTCCCGTCGGCCGGTCCCGGCAACCGGTCCCGTCGGCCGGTCCCGTCGGCCTAAGGCACCCCCGGCCACCGCCTAAGGCCCCGCACCCCGGGGAGATCCGGCATCCTGCCGATGCGGCCTACCCCCCTGGGCGAGGAGGCTCGTGGTCGACGACGAACGAGGGGACCACGATGATCGAGTACGAGCTCGCCCGGCAGCAGCAGGCGGAACTCCACCGGCAGGCCGCCCACGCCCGGCTCGCCCGGGAGGCCGCCGAGGCCGCCCGCGGCGACCGGACACCCGCCCGCTGGCGGCGGTTCGCCGACGGCGTACGCCCGGCCGGCCGGCGCCCCGCGCGCACGGCCGAATGCTGACAGAACGGTACGACCCGGCCGTCCGGCCGGTGCACGGAGGGGAGGACGCCGACGGCGCCTCCCCTCCCGGCCGTCCGGACCGCGGAAAAACCCCTCCGAACCCGTCCGGCCCGTGTGGCATGCTCGCCGCCATGGAGCAGCAGTACTCGGTGAGCCCCGTCTTCGTCGGCCGCGGCACGGAGTGCGAGGCGCTCGCCGCCGCGCTGCGCCGCGCGGACGCCGGCGAACCGCAGGCCGTCCTGGTCGGCGGCGAGGCCGGGGTGGGCAAGACCCGCCTCGTCGAGGAGTTCCTCGCCACGGCCGCCGCCGCGGGCGCCGTCACCGCCCTCGGCGGCTGCCTGGAGATCGGCGCCGAAGGCCTGCCGTACGCCCCGCTGGCCACCGCGCTGCGCCGCCTGCACCGGCTGCTCGGCGCCCGCCTCGAACAGGCCGCCCGCGGCATGGAGGGCCATCTCGCCCGCCTGCTGCCGGACTTCGGCGAGGCCGACGGCGAACCCAACAACGAGTACGGCCGGGCCCGGCTCTTCGAGCACACCGAGCGCCTCTTCGAACGCCTCGGCGCGGAGCGCACCCTCGTCCTCGTCGTCGAGGACCTCCACTGGTCGGACCGCTCCACCCGCGAACTGCTCGCCTACCTCATCCGCACCCTGCACCGCGCCCGGGTGATGATCGTCGCCACGTACCGCACCGACGACCTGCACCGGCGCCACCCGCTGCGGCCCTTCCTCGCCGAGCTGGAGCGCCAGCGCACCGTGCAGCGCCTCGAACTCGACCGCTTCGACCGGCCCGAGGTGACCGCCCAGCTCGCCGGGATCCTCGGCACCGAGGCCCCGGAGCTGGCCCTCGTCGACCGCATCCACCGCCGCTCCGAGGGCAACCCGTTCTTCGTCGAGGAACTCGCCACGGCGCACCAGCAGGGCTGCCTCGCCGGGATGACCGACTCGCTGCGCGACATCCTGCTGGTACGCGTCGAGGCACTGCCCGACGCCACCCAGCAGGTGCTGCGGATCGCCGCCGAGGGCGGGTCCTGCGTGGAGCACGCCCTGCTGGCCGCCGTCCTCGACGAGGGCGAGGAGCGCCTCATCGAGGCGCTGCGCACCGCCGTCGGCGCCAACATCCTGCGGCCCGACCCCGACGGCGAGGGCTACTGCTTCCGGCACGCGCTCGTCCGCGAGGCCGTCTCCGACGACCTCCTGCCCGGTGAGCGCCACCGCATCAACCGCCGCTTCGCGGCCGCGCTGGAGGCCGACCCCTCCCTCGTCGGCGGGGACGTCCGGCCCGCCCGGCTCGCCAACTACTGGTACCACGCGCACGACCCGGCCCGCGCCCTCCCCGCCGCCCTGGACGCTGCCCGCGCGGCCCGCCGCCGCAACGCCTTCGCCGAGCAACTGCGCATGCTGGAACGGGCCCTGGAGCTCTGGGACGAGGTCTCCGAGGAGGACATGGCCCGCACCCTGCGGCCCTACGACTGGGCGGAGACCTACCCCGCCTGCACGTGCGCGAGCAGCACCCACGACGACTCCTGCGACCGGCTGAAGATCGTCGACGTGCTCGCCGAGGCCGTCGTCGCCGCCCGGCGCAGCGGCGAACGCGAACGCGGCCTCAGCCTCGCCAAACGGGCCGTCGGCATGGTCGACGAGGGCCGCAGCCCGCTGCGCGCGGCGTGGTTCCGGATGCAGCGGGCCCGGATGCTCGGCCACCTGCACCGGCCCGGCGGCGACACCGAGCTGGAGCACGCCCGGCAGCTGGTCGCCGACCTCGGGCCGTCCGCGGTGCAGGCCGAGGTGTTCGCCCTGGAGGCCTCCCACGCGATGCTGCGCCGGCCCGGGCCGGGCCACCTGGAGCTAGCCGAGCGGGCCGTGCGGATCGCCCGCGAGGTCGGCGCCGTGGACGTCGAGCAGCACGCCCGGATGACCCTGGCGGGCCTGACCGCCGACTTCGGCGACCCGGCGGCCGCCGAGGCGCTCCTCGCGGACGCGGTGGAGCGCGCCCGCGAGATCGGCACCCCCGACCTCTACCTCCGCGGCCTCAACAACCTGGCCAGCCTGCTCAACGACCTCGGCCGCTCCGAGCGGGCCGCCGAGGCGGCCGAGCGCGGCCTGGAGGCGGCCGGCCGCACCGGCCTGCTCGGCAACACCGGGGCGATCCTGTCGGGCAACCTGGTGGAGGCGCTGATCACGGCGGGCCGCACCCGGCGGGCCGCCGAGGTGCTCGACGACTGGGACACCGACCCGGCGCGGGCCTCCAGCCACGAGTTCCGGCACCGCCTGCACGCCGAGCTCGCCCTGCTGGACGCCGACCCGGAGAGCGCCGCCGCCCACCTCGCGCAGTCCCGCGCGGCCGGGCGCAACGACCAGCCGCAGCACACGCTGCCGGCCGCGCGGGTCGCCGTCGGCGTCGAGGCGCGCCGGGGGCGGCCGCTCGCGGCCCGGGCGGAGCTGCTGGCCGTGCTCGACGCCGGGCTGCCCGCGGGCAGTGCCGGGACCGTCCTGCCGCTGCTCGCGGCCGCCGCGGCGGCCGAGGCCGACGCCCGCGCGCTGCCCGCCGCGGCCGAGGGCCGGGCCGCCGTCCTGGCCCGGATCGCCGCGGCGACGCCGCCGGGCACCGGAGTGCCGCTGCACGCGGGCTGGGCCCGGCTGCTGGAGGGCGAACTCGCCCGCGCGGCCGGCGACGACGGGCGGGCCGCCGCCTCCTGGCAGGCGGCGATCGACGTGCTGCGGCCGTGCGGACCGCCCGGTCCGACGGCCCTGGCCCTGCTGCGGGCCGCCGAGTGCGCCGCCGCGGCCGGGCGGCGCGAGGAGGCGCGGGCGCTGCTGCAGGAGGCCGCCGACCTCGCCGGGAGGGCCGGGGACCGGCACCTGGCGGCGGAGGCCGCCCACCTCGCCGACCGGGCCGGGCTCGCCGCGGCGCCCGCCGGCCCGCGGGTGCCCGTCCGGGCGGCCGGGCCGGAGGCCGTCCTCGGTCTCACGCCGCGCGAGCACGACGTGCTGCGGCTGCTGGCGCTGGGCCGCACCAACCGGCAGATCGCGGAGGAGCTGTACATCTCGCCGAAGACGGCGAGCGTGCACGTCTCCAACATCCTGGCGAAGCTCGGGGTGGCGGGCCGCGGCGAGGCGGCGGCGGTCGCGCACCGGCTGCGGCTCTTCGGTGCGGACGGCCCCGCGCGTGCGGGCGCCTGACGTCCGGCCGGTGGGCCGACCGCCGGGCCGATCGCCGGGCCGACCGGGGGGCGTGACCGGCACAACGGGGCGCACGGCACATTCCGGGCGCCCGTGCCGCCGCCCGCCGGCCCGGCACGGAGGACTCCGTCACCCCCGGCACCATTACTCTAAGTTGAGCATGCGTGCCGTTGAGTGACCGCTGTGGTGTAGTGTCCCGGGTGGGAACACTGGTACGGCACGGCGGAACAGGCCCCCCGCGACGCGACGGTGACGTGGCGTCAGGGTGCTTCTGGTCGCTGCGAAGCCGAGGTCCGGGAGCGGACGAGCCCCGGGCCGGAGGGGGAGATGTCGAGTGAACTCCACCGATGCGCTGCTGCCCGCCGCAGCCCCGGCCTCCGCAGCACAGGACGCCGCCGGCCCGCGCCGCCGGTCCGCGGCGCGCGCCGCCCGCAGGCCCGGCCTTCCGGGGTTGCCGGCCGGCGTGCTGCTCGTGGTCGCCACCGCGTACACCGTCGGGGCGGCCCTCGGCTGGGGGACGCACCAGCTCGCCCTGGTCATGGGTGACTTCGGCCTCGCCGCCGCCGCGGCCGCCGCCGCGCTCTCCTGCCTCGTGCACAGCCTCCGGATCGGCGGCCCGGCCCGGCCGGCCTGGCTGCTCTTCGGCCTCGCCTCCGCCGTCGTGGCCTTCGGGAACGGCGCCTGGGGCTGGTACGAGGTCGTCCTGCGGACCCCGCTGCCGCAGGACTCGCCCGCCGACTACGCCTTCCTGCTGTTCGCGCCGCTCGCCATCACCGGGCTGCTGGTGCTGGCCCAGCGGCCCCGCACCGCGGCCGGGTGGTTCTGCCTGCTGCTGGACGGCTGGCTGGTCGCCGGGTCGCTCTTCACGCTGAGCTGGAGCCTCGCGCTCGGCCGTACCGCGCAGGGCCAGTCCGGCGACCCGCTGGACGTCGCCCTCGCGCTCGCCTACCCGGTGATGGACATCCTGCTGGTCAGCCTGGTGGTGGGCCTGCGCTTCCGGCGGCGCGACGGCAACCGCGCCGCGGTGCACACCGCGATGGTGGCGCTCGCCGTCACCGTCGTCTGCGACGCCCTCTTCACCTCGCCGGAACTGCGCAGCAGCTACCACTCCGGCGAACTCCTGGACGCCGGCTGGTTCGCCGGCAGCCTGCTGCTCGCCTGGGCGCCGTGGTCGCCGGGCGCCCGCCGCCCCTCCCACGAGCACCCCTCCGCGGGCGGCGTCCCGCGGCGCCGGGTGGCCTCCACCTTCAGCGCCCTCACCCCGTACGCGGCCGCCGCCGTCTGCACCGCCGGCATCCTCTACAACGCGCTCGGCGAGGAGCACCCGGTCGACCGCGTGGTGCTCGCCGCCGCCTGCACCGTGGGCCTCGCGCTCATCGTGCGGCAGGGCGTGATGCTGCTCGACAACCTGTCGCTCGCGCAGGAGCTCGCCCACAAGGAGTCGCACTTCCGCTCCCTGGTGCAGGGCTCCAGCGACGTCATCATGATCGCCGGGGCGGACGGCGTGCTCTCCTACGTCAGCCCCGCCGCGCTGGGCGTCTACTCGCGCGACCCGGAGGACCTCGTCGGCGGCAACCTGCTGACCCTGGTGCACCCCGAGGACGTCGACCGGGTGCTCCGCGAGGTGCGCCGCTTCCTGGCCCGCGGCCACCTGCCCGGGCTCGCCGAGAGCACCGAGCCCTCCGCCCGCGTGGAGTGCCGGATCCGCTCCGGCACCGGCGAGTGGCTGCACGTCGAGTCCACCGTCAACCGCCACCGCGACGGGCTGATCCTCAACAGCCGGGACGTCACCGAGCGGGTCCGGCTCCAGGCGCAGCTCCAGCACAACGCCTTCCACGACCCGCTCACCGACCTGCCCAACCGGGCGCTGTTCGCCCAGCGCCTCGGCGCCGCGCTCGCCGGCCCCGCGGGCGGCCCGGCCGGCGCCGGGCGCGAGCCGGACACGGGCCGCACCGGGGCCGCCGTCCTCTTCGTCGACCTCGACGGCTTCAAGGCGGTCAACGACAGCGTCGGCCACCAGGCCGGCGACCAACTGCTGGTGCAGGCCGCGGGCCGGCTCCGGCGGGCGGTGCGCTCCGGAGACACCGTCGCCCGGTTCGGCGGCGACGAGTTCGCCGTGCTCGTCTGCGGCCGGCTCGGCCCCGAGCGGGTCCAGGACCTGGCCGAGCGGGTCCGCGCCGCCCTCTCCGAGCCGTACTGGATCGGCGGCACCGAGCTCGGCGTCGCCGCCAGCATCGGCATCGCCATCGCCCCGCACGACCACGTGCCCGGCGCGGGCCCGAAGGCCGCCACCGACGAACTGATGCGCAACGCCGACCTCGCGATGTACCGGGCGAAGTCCGAGGGCAAGGGCCGGGTGGTGCTCTACCAGGCCGGGATGCGGGCCGACCTGGAGCGCCGGGCCGACCTGGAGGGCCGCCTGCGCACCGCCGTCCGCGAGGGAGGCTTCACCCTGCTCCACCAGCCGGTCGTCGACCTCGCGACGGGCCAGGTCGTCGGGGTCGACGCGCAGGCCCGCTGGCGTTCCGCGCAGGGGCTGCTGCTCACGCCGGCGGAGTTCCTGCGGACCGCGGAGCAGGGCGACGCGGCGGCGAGGTTCGCCCGCTGGATGCTGCAGGAGGCGGTGGCCGCGGCCGCCGCCCGCCGCCGCGAGTGGTCCTGCACCGTGCCGGTGCGGGTGCGCCTCAGCGTCGAGCGGCTCTGCGCGCCCGGCCTGTACGAGGCGGTCGCGGCCGCCCTCCGGGAGACCGGCCTGCCCGCCGGGCAGCTGGTGGTGGAGCTGGCCCGGACGGGCCCGGACCGCACCGCCGACGAGCTCGGCCGGCGGCTCGCCGCCCTGCGCCGGCTCGGGGTGTCGACCGCGGTCGGCGGGTTCGGCGCGGGCAGCGGCTCGCTGGGGGCGCTGGCCCGGCTGCCGTTCGACCTGCTCGGGCTCGACCGCAGCCTCGTGCAGGACGTCGCCGACTCGGCCCTGTCCCGCGCCCTGGCCGGCCACGCGCTGCGGCTGGGCCGCGACCTCGGCCTGGTGACGGGGGCGGACGGCGTGGACCACCCGCGCCAGGCCGCCGTCCTGCGCGAACTGGGCTGCCGTCAGGCGCAGGGCCAGGCGTTCGCCCCGGCGCTGGACGAGACGCGGCTGAGACGGGCGCTGACCCGCCGCGCGTACCCGGTGCCGCGGCCGCTCGGGGCGCCCGCGGGCCGGCGCCCGCACCCCGGCGCGGAGGCCCGACCGGGTGGCCGGCCGGACGGCGGGCAGGGCCGGGGCGGCCCGCTCCACACCGCCTCCGACCTGCCCGAACGCCATGTCGTCGGCGGTCCGCAAGGGGGTCCGCATGGCGAGACTGCGATCCCACCAGCTTGACACCCCATGCCGCAGGGGAGGAAGGTCGGTGCCATGCGCACCCGAATTCTCGTACTTGGCGGGCGCGTCGGCTGAGTGGGCCTGTGTGCTCCACTGCATGAGACCGACGCGCCACCCCTCGCATGCCCTGGGCACGAGGGGTTTTTTGTTGCACGCGAACCGTTCCACCTTCGCCAGACCACTGGCCCCAAACGCCGCAGACCGGGACGATTGGGGCAGAGCCGGAGACCGGCCCACCGCACGGCAGGTCCCTCGACTGCCGGGGCCGGCAGAACCCGAGAAGAGACAGGCAGATGACTGAGCACGCCGCATCCCCCCGCCGCGGGGACACCCCGGCAGCCCACGCTCCGGGTCCCCAGACGACCGTCGAGACCATGACCGGAGCGCAGTCCCTCATCCGCTCGCTCGAAGCCGTGGGCGCGGACACGGTCTTCGGCATCCCCGGCGGTGCCATCCTCCCCGCCTACGACCCGCTGATGGACTCCACCAAGGTCCGCCACATCCTCGTCCGCCACGAGCAGGGCGCGGGCCACGCGGCGACCGGGTACGCGCAGGCCACCGGCCGGGTCGGCGTCTGCATGGCGACCTCCGGCCCCGGCGCCACCAACCTGGTCACCCCGATCGCCGACGCCTACATGGACTCCGTGCCGATCGTCGCGATCACCGGCCAGGTCGCCTCCAAGGCGATCGGCACCGACGCCTTCCAGGAGGCGGACATCTGCGGCATCACGATGCCGATCACCAAGCACAACTTCCTCGTGACCGACCCGGCCGAGATCCCCCGGGTCATCGCCGAGGCGTTCCACATCGCGGCCACCGGCCGGCCCGGCCCCGTCCTGGTCGACGTCGCCAAGGACGCGCTGCAGGCCACCACCGTCTTCCGCTGGCCCGTCGAGACCTCGCTGCCCGGCTACCGCCCGGTCACCAAGCCGCACGCCAAGCAGATCCGCGAGGCCGCCAAGCTGCTGGTCGGCGCCCGGCGCCCGGTGCTGTACGTCGGCGGCGGCGTGCTCAAGGCCCAGGCCGCCACCGAGCTGCGCATCCTCGCCGAGCTGACCGGCGCCCCGGTCGTCACCACCCTGATGGCGATCGGCGTCTTCCCGGACAGCCACCCGCAGCACCTCGGCATGCCCGGCATGCACGGCTCCGTCCCCGCGGTCACCGCGCTGCAGAAGGCCGACCTGCTCTTCACCCTCGGCGCCCGCTTCGACGACCGCGTCACCGGCAAGCTCGACAGCTTCGCCCCCAACGCCAAGGTCGTGCACGCCGACATCGACCCCGCCGAGATCGGCAAGAACCGCCCGGCCGACGTGCCGATCGTCGGCGACGCCCGTGAGGTCCTCGCCGACCTGATCGTCGCCGTCCAGGCCGAGTACGACGCCGGCCACCGCGGCGACTACACCGAGTGGTGGTCGAAGCTCGACGACTGGAAGAAGACCTACCCGCTCGGCTACGAGCCCGCCCCGGCCGGCGAGTTGTCCCCGCAGCAGGTCATCGAGCGGATCGGCCAGCTCGTCGGGTCGGACGCCATCTACGCCGCGGGCGTCGGCCAGCACCAGATGTGGGCCAGCCAGTTCATCACCTTCGAGAAGCCGGCGACGTGGCTGAACTCCGGCGGCGCCGGCACCATGGGCTACGCCGTGCCGGCCGCGATGGGCGCCAAGGCGGGCAAGCCGGACACCCCGGTCTGGGCGATCGACGGCGACGGCTGCTTCCAGATGACCAACCAGGAACTGGCCACCTGCGCGCTCAACAACATCCCGATCAAGGTCGCCGTCATCAACAACGGCTCGCTGGGCATGGTCCGCCAGTGGCAGACGCTGTTCTACAACCAGCGCTACTCCAACACCGTGCTGCACGCCGGCCCGGAGCACGACGGCATCGAGCCGCCCGCCCGCGGCACCCGCATCCCCGACTTCGTGCTGCTCTCCGAGGCGATGGGCTGCGTCGGCCTGCGCTGCGAGCGCCCGGAGGACCTCGACGCGGTCATCAAGCAGGCCATGGAGATCAACGACCGCCCGGTCGTCATCGACTTCATCGTCCACCAGGACGCCATGGTCTGGCCGATGGTGGCCGCCGGCACCAGCAACGACGAGATCCTCGCCGCCCGGGACGTGCGCCCGGACTTCGGCGACGACCTCGACTGAAGCCCCCACGGACAGATAGAGAGCCAATGACCGTCATGTCCAAGCACACCCTCTCCGTCCTGGTCGAGAACAAGCCCGGCGTGCTCGCCCGCATCGCCTCCCTGTTCTCCCGGCGGGGCTTCAACATCGACTCCCTCGCCGTCGGCCCGACCGAGCACCCGGACATCTCCCGGATGACCATCGTGGTCAACGTCGAGGACCTCCCGCTGGAGCAGGTGACCAAGCAGCTCAACAAGCTGGTCAACGTGATAAAGATCGTCGAGCTGGACCAGGCCCAGGCCGTCCAGCGCGAGCTGGTCCTGGTGAAGGTCCGCGCGGACGCCGAGTCCCGCTCGCAGATCGTCGAGATCGTCCAGCTGTTCCGCGCGAAGACCGTCGACGTCTCGCCCGACGCGGTGACCATCGAGGCCACCGGCAGCAGCGACAAGCTGGAGGCGATGCTCCGCATGCTGGAGCCTTACGGCATCAAGGAGCTCGTCCAGTCCGGTCTGGTGGCGATCGGGCGCGGTGCCCGGTCGATCACCGACCGCTCGCTGCGCGCCCTCGACCGCAGCGCGTAGCCGAGCCGTCTCACCACCTGAAGCAACGCCCCACACCCCGCCGGGTCACCGTACGGTGGAGACCGCACCACCCGGCATCACCATCACGCAAGGAGATGTGCCCCCGTGGCCGAGCTGTTCTACGAAGACGACGCCGACCTCTCCATCATCCAGGGCCGCAAGGTCGCGGTCATCGGCTACGGCAGCCAGGGCCACGCCCACGCGCTGTCGCTGCGCGACTCGGGCGTGGACGTCCGTGTCGGCCTCCTGGAGAGCTCCAAGTCCCGTGCCAAGGCGGAGGAGGCCGGCCTGCGCGTCGTCACCCCGTCCGAGGCCGCGGCCGAGGCCGACGTCATCATGATCCTGGTGCCGGACCCGATCCAGTCCGACGTGTACGAGGAGGCCATCGCGCCGAACCTCAACCCGGGCGACGCCCTGTTCTTCGGCCACGGCCTGAACATCCGCTTCGGCTTCATCAAGCCCCCGGCCGACGTCGACGTCTGCATGGTCGCCCCGAAGGGCCCGGGCCACCTGGTCCGCCGCCAGTACGAGGAGGGCCGCGGCGTCCCGTGCATCGTGGCCGTCGAGCAGGACTCCACCGGTGGCGCCTTCGACCTGGCGCTCTCGTACGCCAAGGGCATCGGCGGCACCAAGGCCGGCGTCATCAAGACCACCTTCACCGAGGAGACCGAGACCGACCTGTTCGGTGAGCAGGCCGTCCTCTGCGGTGGCACCGCCGCCCTGGTCAAGGCCGGTTTCGAGACCCTGGTCGAGGCCGGCTACCAGCCGGAGATCGCCTACTTCGAGTGCCTGCACGAGCTGAAGCTCATCGTCGACCTCATGTACGAGGGCGGCCTGGAGAAGATGCGCTGGTCGGTCTCCGAGACCGCCGAGTGGGGCGACTACGTGACCGGCCCCCGCATCATCACCGCCGACACCAAGGCCGAGATGAAGAAGGTCCTCGCCGAGATCCAGGACGGCACCTTCGCCAACACCTGGATCGCGGAGTACAAGGCCGGTCTGCCGAAGTACAACGAGTACAAGAACGCCGACGCCGAGCACCTGCTGGAGACCACCGGCAAGAAGCTCCGCAAGCTGATGAGCTGGGTCGACGAGGAGGCGTAAGCGCCTTCGGAGGTCCTTCCTCCTTGTACAACACGGCTGTTCCCGTCCGGGTGATTTCGCCGGACGGGAGCAGCCCGTGCACCAGCCCGCCGATACACTTCCGAGTGCGCGTCAGGCCCACAGCGTCGTGCGTCTCCTACGCGGCATGCCACCTTCCCCCGCCGATCACGCCACCTACGTGCCGGGGCGAACCGGACAGTTAAGGACAACACTGTCGTGAGCAAATCCGTCGTTCTGATCGCCGAAGAGCTGTCGCCCGCCACCGTCGACGCCCTCGGTCCCGACTTCGAGATCCGGCACTGCAACGGTGCCGACCGCACCGAGCTGCTGACGGCCATCGCCGACGTGGACGCGATCCTCATCCGCTCCGCCACCAAGGTGGACGCCGAGGCCCTGGCCGCCGCGAAGAAGCTGAAGGTCGTCGCCCGGGCCGGTGTCGGCCTCGACAACGTCGACGTCTCCGCCGCCACCAAGGCCGGCGTGATGGTCGTCAACGCGCCGACCTCCAACATCGTCACCGCCGCCGAGCTCGCCTGCGGTCTGCTGATCGCCAGCGCCCGGCACATCGCGCCCGCCAACGCCGCGCTCAAGCAGGGCGAGTGGAAGCGCAACAAGTACACCGGTGTCGAGCTCTCCGAGAAGGTGCTCGGCGTCGTCGGCCTCGGCCGCATCGGCGTCCTGGTCGCGCAGCGCATGTCGGCCTTCGGCATGAAGATCGTCGCGTACGACCCCTACATCCAGGCCGCCCGCGCGGCCCAGATGGGCGTCAAGCTCGTCTCGCTGGAGGAGCTGCTGGAGGTGTCGGACTTCATCACCGTCCACCTCCCCAAGACCCCCGAGACGATCGGCCTGATCGGCGACGAGGCGCTGCACAAGGTCAAGCCGACCGTGCGCATCGTCAACGCCGCCCGCGGCGGCATCGTCGACGAGGCCGCGCTCGCCTCCGCGCTGAAGGACGGCCGCGTGGCCGGCGCCGGCCTGGACGTCTACGCGAAGGAGCCGTGCACCGACTCCCCGCTGTTCGCCTTCGACAACGTGGTCGCCACCCCGCACCTCGGCGCCTCCACCGACGAGGCCCAGGAGAAGGCCGGCATCGCCGTCGCGAAGTCGGTGCGCCTCGCGCTCGCCGGCGAGCTCGTGCCGGACGCGGTCAACGTGCAGGGCGGCGTGATCGCCGAGGACGTGCGTCCGGGCCTGCCGCTCGCCGAGAAGCTCGGCCGGATCTTCACCGCGCTGGCCGCCGAGGTGGCCGTCCGCCTCGACGTCGAGGTCCGCGGCGAGATCACCCAGCACGACGTCAAGGTGCTCGAACTCTCCGCCCTCAAGGGTGTGTTCGAGGACGTGGTGGCCGAGACGGTGTCGTACGTCAACGCCCCGCTGTTCGCGCAGGAGCGCGGTGTCGAGGTGCGCCTGACGACCTCCAGCGAGAGCCCCGAGCACCGCAACGTCATCACCGTGCGCGGCACGCTGGCCGACGGCGGCGAGGTGGCCATCTCCGGCACGCTCTCCGGCCCGAAGCAGATCCAGAAGATCGTCGGCGTGGACGGCTTCGACGTCGACGTGGCGCTCACCGACCACATGGCGTTCTTCACCTACGAGGACCGTCCCGGCGTGGTCGGCACCCTCGGCCGCATCCTCGGCGACGCCGGCATCAACATCGCCGGCATGCAGGTCGCCCGGGACGGCTCCGGCGCGCTCGCGTCCATCACCGTCGACAGCGAGATCTCGCAGGACGTGCTGAACGCCATCGCCGCCGAGATCGGCGCGAAGTTCGCCCGCGCGGTGAACCTCGGCTGAGTCCCTCCAGGGCTGTGACCAGGGCCCGGACCGCTTCGGCGGTCCGGGCCCTGCGCGTTCCCGCCGGTGTTAGCGGGCGTTCGCGTCTCAGATACTAGGAAATCCAACTATTCGTGCAGACATCCCGGCCGGACCGTCGTACGGTGAAAGGGTCATACGGTGAGCCACCCCCGAAGCCCGGGGCGCGTGGCCCGTGTGCGCGCACGTACGCGCATCCGGCAGGCGATCCCTGCCCGCGGCGTACCAACCCTCCCCACCGTCGCGCCCCCGAACGGCGCATGCACCAAGGAGCCGGTATGCCCCCCGTCGCAGACCGCCACGCCCCCACCACCCCCGCCGCCCCCGCGCCGCGCCGCCGCCGGCGCGGCGAACCCGCCCCCCGGCACGCCGCCGACGCGCTGCAGCGCGCACTCGACCGCCGTGACAACGGCGGGGTGACGGGTCATCACCTGCACTGACGACCGCGCTGGGCCGAACGACTGACGTGGCGTCACTCCAACGAGTGCACCATGACCACGGACGAGCGAAAGGGCTCGCCCTCCCCGGCGCGATGATCCTAATTTGGGCCGTCCGGGAGGGTGATCGACGTCCGCGCGGTGCGGGCGGCCGCAGGATCAGGCCACCCCTGCCGGGGAGACCCTCCCGTGCGCATGCCCGCAGCCCTCGCCCTCGCCCTCGTCACCTTCGCCGCCCCGGCCGCCTGGGCCGAACCCGGCCCCGACCGTGCCCCGGCACCACCGGGCACCCCGGTGACCGTCCTGCTGGAACTCGACGCCGAAGCCGCCGCCCCCGCCTGGCAGCGGGCCGCCGCCGACGCCCGGCGGCAGCGCCGCAGCCCGGAGGCCGTCCGGTCGCTGGCGGCCCGGGCCGGCGCCGAGCAGCGCGCCCGCGCCGCCCGCGCCCTCGACGGCCTCGCCGGCTCGGTGCGCGCCGCGGCCCCCGGGGCGCGCGTCGTCTACCGCACCCACACGCTGGTCAGCGGGCTCGCCGTCGCGGTGCCCGCCGCGTCCGTGCCCCGGCTGTCGGCGCTGCCCGGCGTGCGCGCCGTCCACCGGATCGCCCTCAAGCACCGGGCCAACGCCTACTCGGTGCCGCTCACCGGAGCGCCCGCCGTCTGGTCCGGCCCCTCCGGGAACACCGGCACGGGGGTGCGGATCGGCATCATCGACTCCGGCATCGACTACACCCACGCCGACTTCGGCGGGCCCGGCACCACCGCCGCCTTCACCGCCGTCGACGGGGCACGACCCGCACCCGCCGGGCTCTTCCCGAACGCCAAGGTGACCGGCGGCACCGACCTCGTCGGCGACGACTACAACCCGGACCCCTCCGCCGAGCACTACCAGCCCGTCCCGCACCCCGACGCCAACCCCATCGACTGCGCGCTCAACGGCCACGGCACCCACGTCGCCGGCACCGCCGCAGGCCTCGGCGTCACCCGCGACGGCCACCCCTACACCGGGCCCTACCGCACCGGCCTCGACCCGGCCGGGTTCACCGTCGCCCCCGGCGCGGCCCCCGGCGCGCAGCTCCACGCCATCCGCGTCTTCGGCTGCGACGGCTCCACCGACCAGCTCTCCCAGGCCCTCGACCTCGCCGCCGACCCGAACGGCGACGGCGACCTCACCGACCGCCTCGACGTCGTCAACCTCTCCCTCGGCAGCGGCTTCGGCAGCCCCGACGACGCCGACGCGCTCGCCGCCGACCGGCTCTCCGAGCTCGGCACCGTCGTCGTCGCCTCGGCCGGCAACGAGGGCGACGTGTACGGCATCGGCGGCAGCCCCGGCAGCGCCGCCCGGGCCGTCACCGTCGCCGCCTCCGTCGACCCGCACAGCGACGCCGACGGCATCCGGGTGCTCGCCCCCGAGCCGCTCGCCGGCACCGTGCCCGGCCACTGGAGCGCCGAGTACCGCGGCTGGGCCGACCACGACGTCACCGCCGAGCTCGCCCTGCCCGCAGGCCAGACCGACGGCTGCACCGCCTTCGACGCCGCCGACGCCGCCCGCCTCAAGGGCCGCATCGCCGTCCTCGCCTGGCGCAGCAAGGACGCCGACCGGGCCTGCGGCTCCGCCCCGCGCGCCGACCACGCGGCGGACGCCGGCGCGGTCGGCGCGCTCTTCGCCGCCGACGCCGAGGGCCTCGCCGAGATCGCCGGCAACGACCGCATCCCGGCCGTCCTCCTCGCCCGCACCGACGGCGACCGGCTCACCGCCGCGGCCGCCGCCGGCCCGGTCCGCGTGCAGCTCGCCGCCCCCGGCAACACGCTGCACGGCGCCGTCGGCCAGGAGCAGCCCGGCCGCACCGACACCCTGACCGCCTTCACCTCCCGCGGCATCGGCGTGCCCGGCGTCGTCAAGCCGGACGTCGCCGCGCCCGGCGAGACCATCTGGTCGGCCAAGGCCGGCAGCGGTGCCGGCGGCATGCGCGAGGACGGCACCTCGATGGCCGCCCCGCACGTCGCGGGCCTCGCGGCACTCGTCCGCGCCGCCCACCCCGACCGGACGGTCGCCGAGGTCAAGGCCGCACTCATGAACACCGCGGTCGACACCCACCGCGGCGAAGGCCCCGACGGCCCGGTGTACGGGCCCGAGCGCACCGGCGCCGGCCGCGCCGAGGTCGACGCCGCCGTCGCCACCCCCGCCGTCGCCTACGCCGCCGGCGAGGGCGCGGTCGACGGGGCGGTCGGCGTCTCGTTCGGCCCGGTCGCCGTCACCGGACCCACCGAGCTGCGCCGCGAGGTGGAGGTCCGCAACTTCGGCGACGCCCCGCTGACGTACGCCACCGGCTACGCCCCTGCCACCGAGCAGCCCGGCGCCTCGTTCGGCCTCTCGCCCGCACAGGTCACCGTGGAGCCCGGCGGCACGGCCAGGGTCACCGTGACCCTGCGCGTGCCCGGCCGCCTCGACCGCACCCCCGACCCCACGCTCGACCTGACCCAGGCCGGGCACGCGCGCAGCCTGCGCGGCGAGCTCTCCGGACGCCTGCGGCTCACGCCGGTCGGCGCGGACGTGCCGGTGCTGAGGGTTCCGCTGTTCGCCGCGCCCCGGGCCGCGTCCGCCGTCGCGGCCGGTCCGCAGGTCGCCGCACTCCGCGCCGGGACCGAACTGCTGGCCCTGACCGGCAGCGGCGCCCCGACGGCCGACGGCGCCGGCCTGCTGAGCGCCTTCGTGCTCGGCGGGGAGGCGCCGCGCTGGCCGGACTGCTCGGCGGCCCCCGAGCAGCAGCCCGAGGACATCTGCGTGGACCGGCCCGGCGAGCGGGCCGCCAACCTGCGGGCGGCCGGTGCCGCCAGCGACGCGCCCGCGCACGCCGACCCGCTCGCGGAGGGCACCCTCTACCTGGCCGCCGCCCTGTGGGCGCCCGCCCCGACACCCGTCGGGATCTTCGGCGTGCGCGCCTCGCTCGACACCGACGGCGACGGCCGCACCGACGCGATCACCGCCGCCGCCCGGCTGCGCGGCAGCGACGTGCTGGTGGCCCGCACCACGGACGCCCGGACCGGCAAGGAGCTCGACGTCCAGCCGCTGAACGCGCGCTGGGGCGACACCGACACCGCCCTGCTCGACGGCGACGTGCTGGTGCTGCCCGTCCGGCTCTCCGCACTGCCGGGCCTGCGGGCGGGCGCGAGCACCGTCCGGTACGCCGTGTGGACGGCGCAGGTGCTGCCGGGTGCGCCGAGCGAGCAGGACGCGATCGCCTCGATCGGGCTCACCGGGGGCCGTCCCGGCCTGGCCCTCGACGTGCTGCACCCGGCGCTGGACGTCCGGCACGGCGTCGACGGACCGCCGGCGGTCGTCGTGCCGGAGGGGCCGGGAGCGGTGCTGCGGGTCACCCGGAACGACGCCGGGGCCCGGCTGCTACTGCTCCACCACCTCAACGCGGACGGGCGCCGCGCCGAGATCGTCACCCTGCGCTGAGCCCGCCGCCCGGCCCGGTGCGGGCCGGGCGGGGGCCTCGTCCCGCCCGGTCAGCACGGTCTTCGACAGCACGTAGGTGATCGGGATCGCGACCGCTGCGGCCGGCAGCGGCGCGATCCGGTCGTCCATCCGCGCCCATTCGACGAGCACGAAGACGCCGCCGCTCTGCACGAGGTAGTTGGTGATGTTCGGCAGGGGGAAGAGCAGGAACTTCCGCCAGGTCGGCCTGGTGCGGTACGTGAAGTAGGTGTTCATGAAGAACGACCCGACCATGCTGAGGAAGAACGCCCCGGTGAAGGCCGCGAAGTACGGCAGGTGCGGGTGCAGCACCAGGTACAGCAGGTAGAACGTGCCGGTGTTGACCGCGCCGACCAGGCCGAACCGGACGATCTGCCAGAGCTGCGGCCTCACACCGGCTCCCCGGCGCGGTAGCCCTCGGCGCGGAACGCGGCGCGCGGCACGTTGGTCTCCTTGACCAGGAAGTGCGGGCGCCGCTTGGTCTCGTAGTAGATCCGCCCGATGTACTCGCCTATCAGGCCCAGCATCACCATCTGCAGACCGCCCAGGCCGACGATGGCGACGATCAGCGTGACGTACCCGGGGGAGTCGACGCCGTCGATCAGGGCCACGCCGGTGATCCACGCCGCGTACAGCGCGGCGACGCCGACCAGGGCGAGGCCCAGGTAGATGCCGATCCGCAGCGGCCGGTTGTTGAACGAGATCAGGCCGTCGATGCCGTAGTTGAGCAGGGCGCCGAAGTGCCACTTCGTCTCGCCGGCCTCGCGGGCGACGTTCTCGTAGTCGAAGGTGACGGTGTCGAAGCCGATCCAGGAGAAGAGGCCCTTGGAGAAGCGGTTGTACTCCGGCAGTGCGAGCAGGGCGTCCACCGCGGGGCGGGAGAGCAGCCGGAAGTCGCCCACGCCGTCCTGGAGTTCGACGTCGACCCAGCGGTTGACGAGCCGGTAGTAGAGCTTGCTGACCGCGGTGCGCAGCGGCCGGTCGCCCGTCCGGCTGCGGCGTGCGACGACCTGGTCGTGGCCGCGGTCGTAGAGCTCCAGCATCCGCTCGATGAGCTCCGGCGGGTGCTGGAGGTCGGCGTCCATGAGGACCACCGCGTCGCCGGTGGCCTCCTTGAGGCCGGCGAGCATGCCGGCCTCCTTGCCGAAGTTCCGGCTGAAGGAGACGTAGCGGGTGGTGTCCGGGTGCTCGGCGGCGATCTTGCGCAGCCGGTCGAGGGTGTCGTCGGCGCTGCCGTCGTCGACGTAGCAGAGCTCGTAGTCGACGGGGAGCGCGTCGAGGGTCTCCCGGATCGCGGCGTCGAAGAGTTCGACGACCGCTTCCTCGTTGTAGCAGGGCACCACGACGGACAGTCGCACCCGCGCACCTCCGGCCTTCCCGCAGTCGGCGGCCGAACGCATCGCCCCCTGGCCCTGCCTGTCTGAATTCACACAGATGGTACCGGTCCGCCACTCGCCGCAGACGTGTTCCGGCGCCGCAGCGGGGTGACCACCGCCACGCCGAGGAGCACCGCGGCGGCCGCCCCGCTCGCGGCGAGACCGGCCGTCAGGCCCGGCGGACGGTAGTCGCAGGAGACCTCGGACGCCCCGGTGCCGAGCGGGACGCCGATCATCCCCAGCTCGGAGCGCGGGGCGCGGGCGGGCCCTCCGTCCACCGAGCAGCGCCAGCCGTCGACGGCCGGCACCGAGACGAGCGCGGTGCCGATCGACCCGGCCGGCAGCCGGGCGTGCAGGGTGTGGCCGCCGGTGGTGACCTTCGTCGCACCGGTGAGCCCGCCCAGGGCGGCGTGCAGCGCCGTGCGGTCGAGGCAGCCGACCGGCAGGCCGGGGATCTCCGTCCGGTGGGAGGCGCGCAGCCGGACGGTGAGGGTGCCGTCGGCGGGCACCGGGCCGAGTTCGCGGATCGGCATCGCGGTCATCGGCTGCCGCCCCCAGCTGCCGGACGTGCCCCGGGGGCCCATCACGGCGCCGCCGAGCCACGGCGCGTAGAGGAAGGCGGTCCGGCCGGGCGTGCAGGACGCGGCGAAGGTCGTCCAGGTGCCGCCCTTGCGGGTCGCCGGGACCGTCCAGCCGCCGGCGGAGCGGACCGGGCGGGGCCCGTCGGTCCAGCGCGGTTCGGGGGTCTCGTACACGTGCGCGCCGAGCAGCGACTCCTGGCGGCTCCACACCGAGCGGGTGTCCGGGGCGGCGGCGGGGTGCACGGTGACCAGCGGCGCGGCGGGGGAGTGCCGGACGGCGAAGCCGCCCGGGGCGGCGGTGCCGTCGAGGTGGGTGGTGACGCCGAACAGCGCCTGCCCGACCGGGTCGGCCGGGCTGAGGGTGTGCCGGCCCTGGATGTACCAGCCGGCGCCGAGCCCGTGCAGCATCCCGGCGGTGACCGCGGGCAGGTAGCTGCTGTAGTACGAGCCGCCCTCGCCGCCGAGCAGCAGCGGGTCGTTGTTGGCGAACTCGTGCGGGCCGGGGTCGGTGCGGCCCCGCGGCCACTGCTCCTCCTGCTGCAGGGCGTCCCGGGCGTCGAGCGCCTGCGCGGAGAGCGTCGTGCGGGGCACGTAGAACGGCAGCCCGTCGCGGATCTTCGTGACCGCCCAGGTGGTGTGCACCGCACCGGCGAACACCCCCAGCACGAGCAGCACGCCGGCGGACCGGCGCACGAGCGGGCGCGCCGGCCGGCGGGCGAGCGCGAGCAGCGCGCCGAGGACGAGCAGCCCGCCGCCCGCGGTCGCGATCCAGGTCGACCAGCGCACCGAGCTCTGCCCGTGCCCGGCCAGCGCCAGCACGGCGACCAGGCCGGCGCCGCCGAGCAGCGCCCGGGTGTCCGGGCGGCGTGCGAGCGAGACCCAGGCGGCCGTCACCAGCAGGCCGCTGAGCACGAACGAGGCCCGGTAGGGGCTGCCGTTGGGGATGGCCAGCCCGTGCCAGAGCAGGATGGTCGGCTCCCACACGAAGCTCGCGCCGACCAGGACGAGCAGGGCGCACCACCCGGCCCGCTCGGCCGGGCGGACCTTCCGGTTGAACGGCAGCGAGGCGGCCAGCAGCAGGCCCAGCATGCCGACGAAGACGTTCGGCAGCTGGTGGTCGGCGCGGCCGCCGGGCAGCAGCTGCGCGAGGTAGTCGGTGAGGCCGGGCGCGCCCTCGTACACGGCGGGCGGGGCCGGCTGGGACGCCTTGCTGGCCTTGAGCGACACGGTCATGGCGGGTGCGGCCAGCAGGATGCCGACGGCGAACATCGAGGCGGCCCGCCCGGCGGGCCGCAGCCGGGCGCGCACCGGCCGGCCGTCCAGCGCCAGGCGCAGCAGCAGCACGAGGGCGGAGGCGAGGGTGGCCATCGCGGCGGTGTAGAAGTTGCCCGCCCACGCGGCGGCGACCAGCAGGGTGCCGAGCACCCAGTGGCGGCCGCGCAGGCACCAGTCGCAGGCCAGGCCGACGGCGGGCAGCGAGACCAGGCCCCACATCCACATCGGGTCGGGGGATCCGTCGTTCAGCACCCAGGCGCACAGGCCGTAGCCGACCGCGAGCAGGGCCCGCTGCCAGGGCGCGCCCGGGGCGATGCGGCCGAGCAGCACCGTCATGGCGGCGGAGCCCGCACCGATGCCCAGCAGGGTGACGAGGAAGACCGGCAGGTCGACGGCGTCCCGCGGGAAGAGGCCGACCAGCCAGGAGAACGGGTTCATCAGGTAGGTGAAGAAGTCGCCGAGGAACGGTGCGCCGTACCCGCTGTTCCAGTTGAGGAACAGGTCGCCGGTGGACTCGCCGTGCATCAGGTCCCACAGGTGCGCGTGGAACGGCACGAACTGGTTGCCGAGGTCGTTCACCGCCCGCGAGCGGCCGCCGAAGGGGTACGTGCCGCGCAGCGCCGTCGCCAGGCAGAACGCCGACATCGACAGCACCGCCGCCAGGCCTGCGGCGGCCGCCCCGCTGCTCCGGAGGCGGCGCGCGATGGATCCCTGGCTCACTGCGGGGTGCTCCTGTCCGGCCCGTGCGGGCCCCACGGATGATGCGGTCGCGCGGCGGCGGGCCGGGCGGTCACCGAGCATAGGCATGGCGTCAGCCCGCCTGGCCCCACGTGCCGAACGGGGCGCCCGGCACGGGTTGACGCGCGGTGTAGAGGTGGCCGTCGCAGCCGAGCGCCGCGGCGGTGATCCGCCCGTCGGCGTCGGAGGCGAGGGCGGGGGTGTGCGCGAGCAGCGGCCCGTCGTGCTGCCAGTCCCGGCCGTCGGCGCGCAGCGCGGTGCGCCCGCCGTCGTCGCGGACGGCGAGCGCGCCGTCGGCGGCGGCGACCCGTCCGAAGCCGCCGGGCGGCGCGGACTCGGCGACCACCCGCCAGCCCGCGGTGCCCGGGCGCCGTTCGGCGGTCAGCACGCGGGCGCTGCGGGGCTCGCGGAAGTGCACCCGCAGCGCGCCGTCCGCGGCGAGCCGGGCGGTGACGGGCCCGGCCGGCACGGGCAGTCCCGTCGGGCGGGCCGGGCGCAGCGGGCCGCCCGGGGTGTCGGAGGCCCAGTGCGCGACGGTGCGGCCCGGGGCGAAGAGGTGGCTGTTGCCGTCGGCGTCGACCACGGCGCCGAGGCCGTCCTGGACGCCGGGGCCGGCGTCCGGCGGCAGGGACAGCACGGTCCAGGGGCCGTCCAGGGTGCGGACGGCGACCGAGCCGTTCCAGCTGCGGACGGCGACCTGCACGGTGCCGTCGGGCAGGGCCAGCCCGATCGGGTAGCCGGCCTCCATCGAGCGCACCGGATCCGCGTCGTCGGGCGTCCCGAGGCTCTGCCACGGCCCGTACGCGGCCGGCCCGGTCTGCACCGCGGTGACGATCTCGCGGCGGTGGTCGGCCGGGGCGTGGCCGAGCCGGGTGCGGACCCCGAGCAGCCGCAGCCGGCCGTCGGCCTGGCGGAGCGCGTGCAGCTGCCCCTCCATGCCGGTGCCGTCGATGCGGTGCGGGCCCGTCCAGCGGCTGCCGGTGCGGGTCCAGTGCACGGCGGTGCCGTTGAGGAGGGCGAAGGCGGCGAGGCCGCCGCCGGTGAGCGGCTGCAGCCAGGCGCCGCTGCCGGGGGCGCGGTACCGGGTGGACTGGGCCCAGCCGTTGCGCAGCGCTCCGGCGCCGACCTTGCGGTCGCCGCAGCCGGCCGGGTCGCCGCAGTGGCGGTTGTCGGCCCAGCCGTAGCTGTTGAGCGCGACGACCTTGCGGCCGACGGCGGCCTGGTCGAGGTTGTGGGGGAGGACGGCGTTGACGTAGCCGAGGTAGTGCTCGACGGAGGCGGCGCGGGCCTGCCCGCCGGCCCAGTGCCGGGCGAGGGCGGCCTGGGCGAAGTACGCGGAGTAGGTGTGGTCCTGGTGGTCGAGGTAGACCGGGGCGGACTGCGGGGTGCGGCCGGGCTTGGTGGAGTGCTCGGGGTTCGGGTCGAGGGTGCGCACGACGGTCGGACGGAAGTGGTCGAGCACGGCGTGGAGGGTGGCGACGAGCTGCTCGCGGCTGTACCCGGCACCGGGCGGCAGGCCGCTGCGGACGGGCGGCAGGGTGGCCAGGCTGGGGGTCTCGCCGACCCAGAGGCCGCGCAGGCTGTCCTTGCGGTGGAGGCTGACGGAGCGGGCCTCGACCAGGGCGAGCAGGATGAGCTGGACGTGCGGGGCGGCCCGCAGCGTGTGCTGCTCGACCTGGTGGCCGTCGATGTAGCTGACCAGGGATATGTCCCATGCGCCGGTCTCGTCGCCGGTGGCGAGCAGGGACAGGGCGGCGGTGAGGCCGTTGATCCGGGCCCGGGTGTAGGCCGGGCGGTCGGCGCGGGTGACGCGGCCGAGTTCGTTGTGGAGCACGTTGCGGCCGTCCGACTCGCCGTCGGTGAGGCAGACCGTGACGCAGGCGGCGCCGGAGGCGAGCGCGTGGTCGAGGTCGGGATTCATGAAGTAGAGATTGTCGTCGGGATGTGCGATGACGTGCACGAACGACTCGGTGATGTCGTGTGCGGCGAGCGCGGTCGCCCGGACCGGCGCGGCCGGCCGCGCCGGTCCGGGCCCGCGGTCCTCGCGCACGGCCCGTGCGATGCCGCAGCCTGCGGCGGGCAGGGCGAGCGCCCCGCCGGCCATCCAGAGCAGGCGGCGTCTGCGGATCCGACCCCCCATGGTGCTTTCCCCCGTGAATTCCCCGTGCAGATCTGTGGGATTTTAACCGAGCGATTTCCGGTGCGGCCCGGCCCCCCGGTCGGCGACCCTTCCGGGACGTCCGAATAGTGGACATAAGGTGTCATCCACTGGGACGCGGAGTAGGGTCCGGGACATGTCTCGCAGCCTTCGTCTCGCAGTGATCCCCGGTGACGGCATCGGCCAGGAAGTCGTGGCCGAGGGCCTCAAGGTGCTCGGCGCCGCCCTCCCCGCCGACGTGAAGCTGGAGACCACCGAGTACGACCTCGGTGCCCGGCTCTACCACCGCACCGGCGAAACCCTGCCGGACTCCGTGCTGGAGGAGCTCAAGGGCCACGACGCGATCCTCCTGGGCGCCATCGGCGACCCGAGCGTGCCGTCCGGCGTGCTGGAGCGCGGTCTCCTGCTGAAGCTCCGCTTCGCCTTCGACCACCACATCAACCTCCGCCCGGGCAAGCTCTTCCCCGGCGTGAAGTCGCCGCTGGCCGGCGACCCGAAGATCGACTTCGTCGTCGTCCGCGAGGGCACCGAGGGCCCGTACGTCGGCAACGGCGGCACGCTGCGCACCGGTACCGAGCACGAGGTGGCCACCGAGGTCAGCCTCAACACGGCCTTCGGCATCGAGCGCGCCGTGCGCGACGCGTTCGCCCGGGCGCAGGCCCGCCCCCGCAAGAAGCTCACGCTCGTCCACAAGAACAACGTGCTGGTGCACGCCGGCCACCTGTGGACCCGGATCTTCGAGCGGGTCGGCCGGGAGTTCCCCGAGGTCACCACCGACTACCTGCACGTCGACGCGGCGACGATCTTCTTCGTCACCCAGCCCGAGCGCTTCGACGTGATCGTCACCGACAACCTGTTCGGCGACATCCTGACCGACCTCGCCGCGGCCGTCACCGGCGGCATCGGCCTGGCCGCGTCCGGCAACATCAACCCCACCGGCGCGTTCCCGTCGATGTTCGAGCCGGTGCACGGCTCCGCCCCGGACATCGCCGGCCAGGGCAAGGCCGACCCGACCGCCACCGTGCTGTCCGTCGCCATGCTGCTGGAGCACCTCGGCTACGCCGCCGAGGCCGCCGCCGTCGAGGCCGCGGTCACCGCGGACCTCGCCGAGCGCTCCGGCACCCGCTCCACCTCCGAGGTCGGCGACGCGCTCGCCGCCCGAGTATCCGGCTGACGGGCCGGGAACCATCCGTTCCGGCCGCGGGCCGGACCCAGCACAGCAGCCGACCGGCTGTTCGGCACGGCCCTCTGGATGCGAGTATCGACAGTGGGCCGTGCCGTCGTGCGTTCTTCACTCCGGCGGGTCGGCCCCGACCAACCCCACGGTGAAGGACAGACAGTCATGAGTACGCCCACCCAGGCGCCCATCGCGTTCGACCTCAAGCCCTCCGCGCACCCGCTGTCCGACGCGGAGCGCGAGGCCCGGCTGGCCAATCCCGGGTTCGGCCGGATCTTCACCGATCACATGGTCACCATCCGGTGGACCGAGGGCCTGGGGTGGCACGACGCCCAGCTGACGCCGTACGCCCCGCTGGAGATCGACCCGGCCAACATGACGCTGCACTACGGCCAGTCGATCTTCGAGGGCCTCAAGGCGTACCGCCAGGCGGACGGTTCCATCGCCACCTTCCGGCCGGAGGCCAACGCGGCCCGCTTCCAGTCCTCCGCCCGCCGGCTCGCGATGCCCGAGCTGCCGGTCGAGACCTTCGTCGAGGCGGTCGAGCTGCTCGTCCAGCAGGAGCAGGCCTGGGTGCCGGACCAGCCCGAGCAGAGCCTCTACCTGCGGCCCTTCATGTTCGCCACCGAGGTCGGCCTGGGCGTGCGCCCGGCCAACTCCTACCTCTTCATGATCATCGCTTCGCCGGCCGGTGCCTACTTCCCCGGCGGCATCAAGCCCGTCTCCGTCTGGCTCTCCGAGGAGTACGTCCGGGCGGCGCCCGGCGGCACCGGCGCCGCCAAGTGCGCGGGCAACTACGCCGCCTCGCTCATCGCCCAGGCCCAGGCCGCCGAGAAGGGCTGCGACCAGGTCGTCTGGCTCGACGCCGCCGAGCACCGGTGGATCGAGGAGATGGGCGGCATGAACCTCTACTTCGTCTTCGGCGAGGGCCGGGACGCGACCATCGTCACCCCCGAGCTGTCCGGCGCCCTCCTGCCCGGCATCACCCGCGACTCGCTGCTGCAGCTCGCCTCCGACCTCGGCTACACGGTGGAGCAGCGGAAGATCTCCACGGACGAGTGGAAGCAGGCCGACGCCGACGGCACCCTCACCGAGGTCTTCGCCTGCGGCACCGCCGCGGTCATCACCCCCGTCGGCTCGGTGAAGTCCACCCGTGCCGACTGGACCGTCGGCACGGGCGAGCCCGGCCCGGTCACCATGGAGCTGCGCAAGGCCCTGCTGGCCATCCAGGGCGGCCAGGCCCCCGACACCCACGGCTGGCTGCACAGGATCGTCTGACCCGCCGCGCACGGGCGTCCCGCCCCGGCGGGACGCCCGGCCCGGGTAACCTCGGAGTGCTCCGCTCGTCGAGCCGGACGACATCGGAAGGAGCGGCCGTGAGCGCGGTGACGCACGACCTTCACGACACCTGGCCGAGCGGCGACGACGATCTGCTGGAGGCCTTCCTCACGCCGGACACCCCCGAGGGGTTCACGGCGGAGATCGTCGAGGGGGAGATCGTCGTGACACCACCACCCGACGGCGACCACGAGACCGCGATCGGCCGGATCGTCCGTCAGGTCCACCGGCACGGCGAGTACACCACCGTCACCGGCGTGCCGGCGGGGGATCCGCTGCCGCTGCCCGCGCCGTTCGGCTTCACGCTCGCCACCGACCGCCTCACCTGAGCCGTTCCGCATCGCGAGACACCGGCGCCGCATTCCGGATGGTGTGCCAGACTGCGAACGTGTCCTCGCTCTCGCTGATTATTAGCAGCAGGCGCGCCGGTCCGCAGTGACCGCCCCGCAGTACCCGATGCGGAGCGCCCACGAGCGTCCAGACCCGCGCGCAGACCTCTCGCACCCGCGAGGGGTCTTTTGTTTTGCCCCCCGGACCGGCCGGAGCCCCCACAAGGGGCGCAGGGACACCGGGAGCGCGCGGGATGCTGGACAGTGGAGCCGGTCCCCAGACCCGGCAACAGCAGTAACTCCCCGAACGGAGAACCCAGGGCCATGACCGAGGCCAGCACCCCCAACGACAGCTTCCACGTCTTCGACACCACGCTGCGAGACGGCGCCCAGCGCGAGGGCATCAACCTCACCGTCGCGGACAAGCTGACCATCGCCCGGCACCTGGACGAGTTCGGCGTCGGCTTCATCGAGGGCGGCTGGCCGGGCGCCAACCCCCGCGACACCGAGTTCTTCGCCCGCGCCGCCGTCGAACTCGACCTGCAGCACGCCCAGCTGGTCGCCTTCGGCGCGACCCGCCGGGCCGGCGGCCGTGCCGCCGACGACCCGCAGCTCGCCGCCCTCGTCAACTCCGGCGCCCCGGTGGTCACCCTGGTCGCGAAGTCGCACGACCGGCACGTCGAGCTCGCCCTGCGCACCACGCTCGACGAGAACCTGGAGATGATCCGCGACAGCGTCGCGTACCTCCGCGAGCAGGGCCGCCGGGTCTTCATCGACTGCGAGCACTTCTTCGACGGCTACAAGGCCAACCCGCAGTACGCGCTCGCCGTCGTCCGGACCGCCCACGAGGCCGGCGCCGACGTCGTCGTGCTCTGCGACACCAACGGCGGCATGCTGCCGCTCGGCGTCCGGGAGACCGTCGCCGAGGTGCTCGCCGCCACCGGTGCCCGGCTCGGCATCCACGCCCAGGACGACACCGGCTGCGCGGTCGCCAACACCCTCGCCGCCGTCGACTCCGGCGCCACCCACGTGCAGTGCACCGCCAACGGCTACGGCGAGCGGGTCGGCAACGCCAACCTCTTCCCGGTGGTCGGCGCCCTGGAGATCAAGTACGACCGCCGGGTGCTCCCCGAGGGCCGGCTCGCCGAGATGACCCGCATCTCGCACGCCGTCGCCGAGGTCGTCAACCTCGCGCCCTCCACCCACCAGCCGTACGTGGGCTTCTCCGCGTTCGCGCACAAGGCCGGTCTGCACGCGTCGGCCATCAAGGTCGACCCCGACCTGTACCAGCACATCGACCCCGAGCGGGTCGGCAACACCATGCGGATGCTGGTCTCCGACATGGCCGGCCGGGCCTCCGTCGAGCTCAAGGGCAAGGAGCTCGGCTACGACCTCTCCGCCGACCGCGACCTCGTCGGCCGGGTGGTCGCCAAGGTCAAGGAGCAGGAGAACCTCGGCTTCACGTACGAGGCCGCCGACGCCTCGTTCGAGCTGCTGCTGCGCGACGAGGTGCGCGGCCGCCGGGAGCGCTTCTTCACGCTGGAGTCCTGGCGGACCATCAGCGAGCAGCGCACCGAGGGCACGGCCGGCAACGAGGCCACCGTGAAGCTCTGGGCCAAGGGCGAGCGGCGGATCGCCACCGGGGAGGGCAACGGGCCCGTGGACGCCCTCGACAAGGCCCTGAGGGCCGCCCTGGAGCGCATCTACCCGCAGCTCGGCAAGCTGGAGCTGGTGGACTACAAGGTGCGCATCCTGGAGGGCCAGCACGGCACCGGCTCCAAGACCCGGGTGCTCATCGAGTCCGGCGACGGCGAGGCCACCTGGGCCACCGTCGGCGTCGCCGACAACGTCATCGGCGCCTCCTGGCTGGCCCTGGAGGACGCCTACACCTACGGGCTGCTGCGGGCCGGGCTGGAGCCCGACGCCGCCTGACAGGGCCCGGCACGGCCCGGCGGGGCCGGACGCGGAGGGGCCGGCCGGACATGGTGGTCCGGCCGGCCCCTTCCGTCGTCCGCGGTCGGTTCCCGCGGACGGCTCCCCGCGGTCAGCGCAGGCGGGCCAGGAGGGCGTGCTCGACGAGGGTGATGAGGGCGCTCTTGGCGCTGTCCCTGCGTCGGGCGTCGAGGGTGACGATGGGGGTGTCGGGGCCGAGCTGCAGGGCCTCGCGGACCTCGTCGGGAGTGTGGGCCTGGTGTCCGTCGAAGCCGTTGAGGGCGACGACGAAGGGCAGGCCGCTGTTCTCGAAGTAGTCGAGTGCGGGGAAGCAGTCGGCGAGGCGGCGGGTGTCGACGAGGACGACGGCGCCGATGGCGCCG
>NZ_BPRL01000052.1:0-47665 GCF_045862635.1 Kitasatospora sp. NE20-6 | reverse complement strand
CCAGCCGGAGACCGTGGCCCCCTGCGGTCGGCCGCCGCGCACGAACGGCGGGAAGCCGGGGTACCCGGCATCGGCCGGCGCGTCCTCGGCGGTGTACAGCGGACGGGCACGGAGCCCGTCCTGGAGCTGGGTGGTGAGCGCGTCCTCTGCCTGCTCGCCGGTCACGTGCTGCGAACCGGATTTGCGCAGGACGCCTTCGACAAGGCGCTGCCACTGCTCACGGGTCGCATCAGGGAACTCGGCGGCCAGAGGAAGCCCTTCGGGCAGGACCGTCATGAGGAGAGGTTAAGGGCCGTTAGCATCGCCGCAGCAGAGGACGCGGGTGTGATCTCCCACTCGTTGCACTTCACGCCCTGTGAGGTGTCGCACACAGCCGGCGGAGCCCGTCGGCCGGCCCCTGTTTCGGCGGTGCCGGAAGCGGTGAGAAGGGGAGGAGCGGCACGGCGGGCCGGCCCCGGGCAGTGCCGCGCGACACCTGGGCCGTACCCGCCCGCCGCCGGCTGACGGGCGCTCACGCCCTTCCACCGTACGGCGGGGGCTCGACGGGCGGGCCCGTGATCCAGCAGGGTGAGGACATGAACAGCAGCGTGCGGACGGCGGGCGGTCCCGTCACGGGCCGGCGGCGCCGGCTCCGCTTCGCCGGACCCGGCCAGGCCCGGGCCGGCCGGGAGTTCACCGCTGCGGCGCTCCGCGGCTGGGGCCTCGACGACGCCGGGGAGTTCGGGAACGACGTCCGCCTGGTCGTCTCCGAGCTCGTCGCCAACGCCTGCCGCCACGCCGACGGCGCGACCGGCCTGCTGCTCGTGCTCACCGACCGCACCCTGCGCATCGAGGTCGCCGACGAGGGCACCGGACTGCCGGAGCACCGCGCCCCGCACAGCCCCGCCCGGCCCGGCGGCCACGGGCTGCACCTGCTCGACCGGCTCGCCGTCTGGGGCGTCGCCCAGGCCACCGCCGGCAAGACCGTCTGGGCGGAGATCACCCTCCCCGCGCCGCCCGGCTGACCCTCCCTCCGGACGCTGCCGGAACCTCCGCGTGGAAACCGCGGCACCGGGTAGCCGAGCGGCGATCCCGCGACCGCGGGCACCGTGACCCCAGGAGGGGACCATGCCGCTGATCGGTGACGCGCCCGTCGTCCGCGAACCCGCCGCACCCCCCGCACCGGACGCCGCGCAGAAGGCCGTACGGCTGCGCCGCCGCCTGGAGCGCCTCATCGGCATCGCCGCCACCGAGGGCAACGCCCTGCACCCCCTGCGCAACGGCGACGAGATCTTCCCCGCCATGCTGGAGGCCGTGGCCGCCGCCGAACGCACCGTCGACATGATGACCTTCGTCTACTGGCGCGGCGCGATAGCCGAGCGTTTCGCCGAGGCACTGGCCGAGCGGGCCCGCGCCGGGGTGCGGGTGCGCCTGCTGCTCGACGGCTTCGGCGCCCGGCTCATCGAGAGCCGGCTGCTCGACCTGATGGCCGCGGCGGGCGTCGACATCGCCTGGTTCCGGCGGCCGCTCCGGCTCTCGCCGTTCAAGCAGAACCACCGCTGCCACCGCAAGGTGCTGGTGGTCGACAGCCGGGTCGCCTTCACCGGCGGCGTCGGCATCGCCGAGGAGTGGTGCGGCGACGCCCGCGACGAGCGCGAGTGGCGCGACACGCACGTGCGGGTCGAGGGCCCGGCGGTCGACGGGATCGCCGCGGCCTTCGCCCAGAACTGGGCCGAGTGCCGGGAGGTGCTCTTCGACGAGGCCGACCTCTTCGACGGCCACCGCCCGGCCGGGAAGGCCGTGGTGCAGGTCGTCCGGGGCTCCGCGTCGGTCGGCTGGCAGGACCTGCAGACGCTGCTGCGCACCGTGCTGGAGTCGGCCGAGGAACGGGTCCGCCTGACGACGGCCTACTTCGTGCCGGACAAGTTCTTCGCGGGGCTGCTCGCCGCCACCGCCGAGCGGGGCGTGGAGGTCGAGATCCTGCTGCCGGGCCGGCACACCGACAAGCGGGTCTGCCAGGTCGCGGGGGAGCGCTACTACGAGCAGCTGCTGGCCGCCGGCGTGCGGATCCACCACTTCGATCCCACGATGATGCACGCGAAGATCATGACCGTGGACGGCGTGGCCGCGCTGATCGGCTCGTCCAACCTCAACCGGCGCTCGCTCCAGCACGACGAGGAGGTCGTGCTGACCGTCCTCGACGAGGGCTTCACCGCCGAGCTCGACCGCGACTTCGACCACGACCTCACGCGCAGCACCCCCATCGAGGAGTCGCGCTGGCGGCACCGCCGCAACCGCCAGGTGCTGCTGGAGCTCCTGACGGCGCCCGTCCGCCGCTTCCTCTGAACGCCCGGCCGGGGCCCTCGTCCCCGGGGGCCCCGGCAGGGCCGCCAGGGCTCGGGCAGGGGCTCGGCGGGCAGGGCTCGGCGGGCGGGGCTCAGGCGGCCGCCGGACCGGCCACCGGGCCCTCCAGCCGGATCGTGGCGTGCACGATCTTGCCCGGCCGGGCGGTGCGCACCCCCCACTCCTGGGAGACGGCCTGCACCAGCGCCAGCCCCCGGCCGGACACCGCGTCGGGATCGGGACCGCGCAGCACCGGGCTGCCGGAGCCGCCGTCCTGCACCTCGATGCGCAGGCTGTTCCCGGCGACGCGCAGCCGCAGCCGGACGGGCGGGCCGCCGTGCCGGAGCGCGTTGGTGACGAGTTCGGACACGGCGAGCTCGGCGTCCGCGACCGCCTCGGCGACGTCCGCGCAGTCCCCGCCCGCGCAGTCCCCGCCCGCGCCGTCGTCGGCTCCGGCGTCCGCACCGCGCAGGGCGGCGTCGACCGTCCGGCGCACCAGCGTCCGGGCCGCGTGCGGCGCCCACGGTGCCGCCGGCACCGCCACCGCGACCGCGACCCGGCGGGCCCGTTCCTTCCCGGTCATCCCGATCACCTTCCCGTTGTGTGCGAGGTCTCCTCGGAACTCTGCTTGCCGCGTTCCGGGGCCTCACACGTACGCGGGCCGGGATGCGTCAGGGGCGCCAGCCGAGATGGAGGATGGCCAGGTCGTCGGAGTGCCGGCCGCGGTTGAGCGAGTCGGCCCGCAGCACCAGGTGGTCGAGCAGCCGGTCGGCCGGCAGCGGGCCGGCCGCGCCGATCAGCCCCAGCAGGCCCTCGGTGCCCAGGCGTTCGCGGCCCTCGTCGACGTGACCCTCGATCAGCCCGTCGGTGAACATCATCAGCGCGCCGTCCGCGGGCAGCCGCAGCCGGGTCGCCTCCCACTTGCCGAAGCCCGGCAGCATGCCGAGGGCGATGCCGTGGGCGGTCTCGGCGGCCTCCCAGCCCGTCCCGGTGCGCAGCAGCGGCGCGTGATGGCCCGCCAGGTGCACGGTCGCCGTGGTCAGGTCCGCGGAGAGGGTCAGGGTCGTGCAGGTCGCGAAGACGTCCGGTCTGGTCCGTTCGGCGACCAGCACCTCCTCCAGCAGGGCCAGCAGCTCGGTGTCGCGGTGCCCGGCGAGGGTGAGGGCGCGCCAGGTGATGCGCAGGCACACCCCGAGGGCGGCCTCGTCGGGGCCGTGCCCGCTCACGTCGCCGATGAGGGCGTGCAGGCGGCCGTCGGCGGTCTGCACGACGTCGAGGAAGTCGCCGCCGAGCAGGGCCCGTTCGCGGCCGGGCAGGTAGCGGCTGGTCACCTCCACCGCGGTCGAGGTGAGCAGCGGGGCGGGCAGCAGGCCGCGCTCCAGGCGGGCGTTCTCCTCCGCACGGATCTGGTTCTCGCGCAGTTCGGCGGTGGCCCGTTCGGCCTGCTTGCGGTGCACGGCGTAGCGCACCGCCCGCTGCAGCAGCTGCGCGTCGACCAGGCCCTTCACCAGGTAGTCCTGGGCGCCGGTGGCGACCGCCCGGGAGCCCGCGCCGGCGTCGACCAGGCCGGTCAGCACGATGACGGCCGCGCGGGGCGACGCCTGCTGCACGGCCGAGACCCCGCCGATGCCCGAGGCGTCGGTGAGGTGCAGGTCGAGCAGCACGCAGTCCGCCCGGTGGGCGGCGAGGTGCGCCTGGGCGGCGGCCATGGTGGTGCGGTGCACCAGCGTGTAGCGGAGGTCGGTGTCGGCGAGCATCTCCTCGACGAGGAGGGCGTCGCCGGGGTCGTCCTCGACGAGCAGCACCCGGTAGTGCTCCTCCTCGGGTGCGCTGCGCTGCGGCGGGGCGGCCGGGGCACGGTGCACCTGCGCGGGCAGCGTGCGGTCGCCGGGGATCACCGGAGCACCCCCTTCGCGAGGGCGGCCGTTCCGTCCGCGGTGCTGGCGGGCTGCGGGTCGTCCGCCGTGTCGTCCCGCACGGGCAGGGTGAAGACGATGCGGGTGCCGGGGGTGTGCCCGCGGTCGATGCCGATGGTGCCGCCGTGGAACTCGACGATCTTCTTGCACATCGCCAGCCCGATGCCGTTGCCCGGGTAGGCGTCGCGGGTGTGCAGGCGCTGGAAGATGACGAACACCTTCTCCTCGAACTCCGGCGCGATGCCGATGCCGTTGTCGGACACGGCGACCTCCCAGTTCCGCCCGGCCCGGCCGACCGAGACGTGGACCTTCGGCGGGCGGTCGGGGGAGCGGAACTTCACCGCGTTGCTGACCAGGTTCTGCAGCAGGATGCCGAGCTGGGTGCGGTCGCCCTCCACCGTCGGCAGCGGGTCGTGCGTCACCACGGCGCCGGCCTCCTCCACCTGCACGCCGAGGGCGTCCTCGGTGGAGCCCAGCAGGGCCTCCAGGTCGACCGTCGCGTGGCTCTTGTGGACGCGGCCCACCCGGGAGAACTCCAGCAGGTCGTTGATGAGGGTCTGCATGCGGTTCGCGCCGTCCACCGCGAACGCGATGTACTGCCGGGCCCGGTCGTCGAGCTGCTCCGCGTAGCGGCGCTCCAGCAGCTGGCAGAAGCTCGCCACCTTGCGCAGCGGCTCCTGGAGGTCGTGCGAGGCGACGTAGGCGAACTGCTCCAGCTCCGCGTTGGACCGCTGGAGGTCCGCCGTCTGCTCGGCGAGCCGGGCCCGGGCGCGGTCGGCGGAGGCGATCTCGTCGACCAGCCGGTGCCGCATCGCCTCGACGCTGCGGGCGAGCCTGCGCAGATCCTCCGGGCCGGTCGCGCCGATGGCGTGGTCGAAGTCGCCGCCCGCGACGGCGTCGGCGTCCTCGTTGAGCCGGCCGAGCGGGCCCGTCACCCCGCGGCGCATCGCCTCGAACACGAGGACGGCCAGGGCCAGGATCACCGCGGCGATCGAGCCGAAGACGACGTTGCGCTGCGCGCGGACGTCGTCGAGGGCCCGCCGGTCGTGCACCCGGTCCTCCCGGAGGCCCGCCTGCAGCCGGCCGGTGGCCGTGCGCACGGCGTCGAACGACCGCTTGGCCTCCTCCGCGGAGCTGCCGCTCACGGCGACCGGGGCGCCCGGCGGTGCGGACGCCACCGGGGCGGCCACCTGCCGCTGCCACGCGCCGGCGGCCCGCTGCAGCGCGTCCAGGCTCGCCGCGGCGTCGTCGTCACCCGCCAGGAGGCCGCGCAGCGTGCCCTCCTCCTGCCGCTGGGCGGCCAGCCCCAGGGTGTACGGCTCCAGGAACTCGGCACGGCCGGTCAGGCTGTAGCCGCGAATGCCGGACTCCTGGTCGACGAGCGCGGTCTCCAGGCGGCCGGCGGCGATCAGCGCGGGGGAGGTGCGGTCGACCAGGCGGGTGTTCACCTCGCCGGAGTGCACGAACGTGGCCGCACCCAGCCCGCTCAGCGCGGCGAGGACGGCCAGCGCGACCGTGACGCCCACCCGCAGCCAGCGGCGGGTCGTCCATCTCCGCCGGCCGGCGGAGGACGTGTGGGGGTGACGTGCGTCACCGATGCCGCCGGCATCCGCACCCGAGGACTGGGCCACAGCCGTTCGCCTTCCGATCGTCGCTCGCCCCGGGCCCGGGTGCGAGACCCCCGCCGCCCGGTCCGGCGGCGCACCACACGTTAGCGTCTCGCCCGACGGCGCTTGTCGGGCGAGACTGTCGATCAATAGAGTTGCCGTATGCCGGGTACCCGCATCGCTCGTGTTCTCACGGGTCGTCCCGGGGAAAAGACCGGCGGCGGCGTTCCGGCTCGTCGGTGCCCCGCACGGCGCCGTCCGGGACGGGCCGTCCGACGCCGCCCCTCCGTGGCCCGGCAGGCCGGTGCCCCACCGCCGTCGGGGTGAGGACCCCCGTGCGCCGCCCGACGACCTCGGCCCCCGAACACCGGAGCAGACACATGACCGCCGCCGTGCCTTCCGTCCCCTACCGCGTACTGCTCGTCGAGGACGACGCCGCGGACGCCATGCTCATCGAGGACGCGCTCCTCGACGGCGGTGCCGTCCGAACCATCAGCCAGGTCTCCGACGGCATCGCCGCCCTCGACCACCTCCGCTCGGAGGACGAGGCGCGGCCCGACCTGATCGTCCTCGACCTCAACATGCCGCGGATGAGCGGCACCGAGCTGCTGTCCGTGCTGAAGAACGACGACGACCTGAAGACCATCCCGGTCGTCGTCCTCACCACCTCCGCCGCACCCGACGACGTGTCGACGGCCTACCGCCGGCACGCCAACGCGTACGTCACCAAGCCGGTCAACCTCGACGACTTCACCCGCGCCGTCCGCAGCATCGAGACGTTCTACCGCGAGACGGCGGTGCGCCCCGCGGAGTGACCGCGCCCGGTCCGTGCGTGCCGACCGGGCGCCGCAGCCACCCCGACGGACCGTCCCGCATGTGTGGAACCCGCGGGACCGGGCAGACGCGGTGTCGACCGCGGCCTCCCGGCCGCGCGAGAGAGGAGCCGGCCATGAGTGGCAGCGACAAGGTGCAGAACGTCGCGCAGAAGGCGAAGGGCAAGGCCGAAGAGGCGGCCGGCAAGGCCGTCGGCAACGAGCGACTCACCGCCAAGGGCAAGGCCGATCAGACCGGCGCGGACATCAAGCAGGCCGGTGAGAAGGTCAAGGACGCCTTCAAGGGCTGACACGCGGCAAGGGCGGGGCGTCACCGGCTGCGGTGGCGCCCCGCCGCCGTGCCCGGCCTCCCCCGGCCCCCGGCGGCCCCGCCACCTCGCCCGGCTGCGGGCCGCCCTCCGGGCGTCCGCGGCGCAGCACGGCTGCCGGATCGTGGCGGTCGGCGCGACACCGTTCGGCACCGGCGGGCCCGTGCCCGTCACCTGCGGCGCGCGCCACCGGACCGCCCGCCGAGGGCAACGGCGCCGACCGGCAGCGCGCCCGGTACGCCGGGGGCGGCCGCGACGGCCTCACGGCGGGCCTGCTCGCCGCGGCGGTGACAGGATGAGCCCGGACCCGCCATGAACCGCCCGCCCGCCCCCGAAGGCCCGCCCCGGCAGCCCCGCCGGGCGGCCGGGGTGCTGCGCGCCGTGTGGCGGCGCGGCCGGCAGATCGAGCTGATGCACCGCTCGATGGCGTTCGCCGCCCTGTGCTTCGTCACCGTCGTGCCGCTCCTCGTGGTCGTCGCCGCCGCCTCGCCGACCAGCGGCGCCGGGATCGCCGACTGGATCGTCGACGGCCTCGGCCTCTCCGGGGCGTCCGCCCGCGCCGTGGACGACCTCTTCGTCTCCCGCCGCGAGGTGCTCAGCACCACCACCGCACTGAGCCTGGCCGCCCTCGCCGTCTTCGGCGTCTCGTTCCTCGGCGCCGTGCAGAACGCCTACGAGCGGATCTGGCTCCGGACCCCCGGCGCCTGGCACGCCGCCTGGCGGCAGGTCGTCGGCCTCGCCGCCCTCGTCGCGTACGTGCTCGCCGCGGCCTGGAGCCGCGTGCCGTGGCACGGCACCCCCGCCCAGCCCGCCCTCCAGCTCACCACCGCGCTCGGCGGCGGCGTGCTCTTCTTCTGGGGCCTGCAACGCCTGCTGCTCGGCTCCCGCGTGCCCTGGCGGGCCCTCCTGCCGGGTGCGGTCGCCACCGTGGCCGCCCTGGCCGGACTCCGCGCCTTCTCCCGGTACGTCTTCGCGCCCCTCATCGTCGCCAACGCGTTCTCGTACGGCGTGATCGGCACCGTGCTGGTGGTGCAGTCCTGGCTGATCGGCGTCGGCTTCTGCGTGTACGGCGGCGCCCTCGCCGGGCACGCCCTGCACGGCGCGGCCCGGGTGCCGCGGCGCCGCGGCCCGCGCTGATCCGCCGGTCCGGGGGCGTGAGCCGGGCCGACCGGGGCAGACGGCCGACCCACGGGCGAGCGACCGCGCCGCCCGCGACGGAGAGGGGACCACCGTGGCATCACTGCCGTTCGCCCGGGCCTCGCACGAGGGCCGGCCGTCCGCCGCCCCGGGCGGCCGGGACGCCCTGCGGGCCGCCGGCAAGGCCGGATTCGCCGCCCGCGGCGTCGTCTACGTCCTGGTCGGCCTGCTCGCCGCGGGCATCGCCCTCGGCCGGGAGGCCGACGAGGCCGACCGGCAGGGCGCCCTGCGGGAGATCGCCGCCCGGCCGTTCGGCACCGTCCTGCTGTGGCTGCTCGTCGCCGGGTTCGCCTGCATGACGCTGTGGCGGGCCTCCACCGCCGTCCGCGGCGAGGCCGGCGAGGCCGGCGGGAAGAAGACCGGCAAGCGGCTGCTCAACGCCGGCCGCGCCGTGTTCTACGCCACCGTCTGCTGGGGCACCGCCGCCTTCGCGCTCGGCAGCGGCGGGCAGTCCGGCAGCGACAGCAGCTCCAAGGACTGGACGGCCACCGCCCTCGGACTGCCCGGCGGCCGGTTCCTCGTCGCCGCCGCGGGTGCCGTCCTGGTCGGTGTCGGCGCGGGCATCGCCGTCCGCGCGGTGCAGCGGAAGTTCCTCCGCAAGCTGCGGACCGGCGGGATGGGCCGCCGCACCCGCCGCGCCGTCACCGCCAGCGGCATCGCGGGGAACACGGCCCGCGGCACCGTCTTCGCCGCCGCCGGGGTGTTCGTGCTGGTCGCCGCCGTGCGCTTCGACCCGGACCGGGCCAAGGGCGTCGACGACACCCTGCGCAGCTTCACCGGAACCCCCGCCGGACCGTGGCTGCTCCTCGCCGTCGCGCTCGGCCTGCTGCTCTTCGGCGTCTTCTCGCTGGCCTGCGCCCGCTGGCGCCGCACCTGACCCGCCCCCCCCAGCGCCCAGCGCCCAGCACCCCGCGCCCCGCGCCCACCGACCCCGGAGGCCCCCGCGTGTCCGTCCTCGTCCTGCTCCTCGCCCCGCTGCTCCTCGCCGGCATCCTCGCGCTCGGCGCGCTGCGCCGCCGAACGCCCCGCTACGGGGCCGCCGGGCCGACGTCCGTCGGCGCGACCCGGCGCCGCCTCGCCCGCCGGCACGCCCGGCCCGACGGCGCACGGCAGGACCGGCCCGCCCGCCCCTGAGCGGACGGCCACCCACGACCCGTACCGCACCGCCGGTGGCCCCACCGGCGACCGACCCACGGAGGACGCCCATGACCCGCCCCAGGATCGTCGTGGTCGGCGGAGGCTTCGCCGGCGCGGAGTGCCTGCACCGGCTCGAACGCCGGCTCGCCCCCGCGGACGCCGAGCTGACACTCGTCTCCCCGACCGACTACCAGCTCTACCTGCCGCTGCTGCCGCACGTCGCCTCCGGCATCCTCACCCCGCAGTCCGTCGCCGTGTCGCTCCGCCGCCGTCTGCGCCGCACCGGCATCGTGCCCGGCACCGCCGAGCACGTCGACCCGGCCGCCCGCACCGTCACCGTGCGCCCGCCCGCCGGCGAGCCCCGCACGCTGCCGTACGACCACCTGGTGCTCGCCGCGGGCAGCACCACCCGCACCTTCGACATCCCCGGCCTGACCGACCACGCCTTCGGCATGAAGACCCTCGCCCAGGCCGCCTACCTGCGCGACCACGTGATCGCCCAGCTCGACCTCGCCGCGGCCGCCACCGACGAGACCGAACGCGCCGCCCGGATGCGCTTCGTCGTGGTCGGCGGCGGCTACGCCGGCGTCGAGACCCTGGCCGCCCTGCAACGTCTCACCGCCGCCGCCACCGGCCGGTTCCCCCGGCTCGACCCGCACCTCCTCGCCTGGCACCTCGTCGACGTGGCGCCCGCCCTGCTGCCCGAACTCGGCGACCGGCTCGGCCGCAAGGCCCTCGACACGCTGCGCCGCCGCGGCGTCGAGGTCTCCCTCGGCACCTCCGTGCGCCGCGTCGCCCCCGACGCCGTGGAACTCACCGACGGCCGCACCCTGCCGACCCGCACGCTCGTCTGGACGGCGGGCGTCGCCGCGAGCCCGCTCGTCGCGACCCTGGGCACCGCGACGCTGCGCGGCCGGCTCGTCACGGCCGCCGACCTCACCGTGCCCGGCGCGGACGGCGTGCTCGCCGTCGGCGACGCCGCGGCCGTGCCCGACCTCGCGGTCGGCGGCGACGCCGTCACCCCGCCGACCGCCCAGCACGCGCAGCGCCAGGGCCGCGCCGCGGCGGACAACCTCGTGGCCCGGCTGCGCGGCGCCGCCCCGAAGCCCTACCGGCACCGTGACCTCGGCCTGGTCGTCGACCTCGGCGGCACCGAGGCCGTCGCGAAGCCGCTCGGCGTGGAGCTCTCCGGGCTGCCCGCGCAGGCCGTCGCCCGCGGCTACCACCTGCTGGCACTGCCCACCGTGACCGCCCGCACCCGGGTGCTGGTGAACTGGCTGCTCAACGCCACCACCGGCGACGACTTCGTACGCACCGGCCTGCAGCAGGGCCGCCCCGCGACGATCCCCGACTTCGAGCCCACCGGCCGGCCCGCACGGCCCCGGCCCGCGGAGCAGCCCCGGCAGGGGGAGCCCGTGGGGCCGTGACCGACCCGCCGGCCGGTGCGGGGCTCCCGGCCGGTGCGGCGGTCCGCCGTCCGGGGCGCGGCAGCCCGCATGATGCTGCGCAGCGGCGGGCCGCGATCCGCCCGCACCCTTCGGAAGGCGGAGCGATGACCACCCTGCACGACGTCCTGGCCGCGCACGTCCGCCCGGGCGGCCCGCCCGGCGCGGTGGCCCTGGTCGCCCGCGGCGACGCGGTGGAGGTGGCGGCCGTCGGCCGCACGGAGGCCGGCGGCCCGGTGCCGATGGCGCGGGACACGCTCTTCCGGGTCGCCTCGCTCACCAAGCCGGTCATGGCCGCCGCCGTGATGGTGCTCGTCGAGGACGGCACGCTCGCCCTGGACGCGCCGGTCGCCGAGTGGCTGCCGGAGCTCGCCGCGCCGAGGGTCGTCCGCACCCCGTCGTCGCCGGTCACCGACACGGTGCCCGCCGCCCGGCCGGTCACCGTGGCCGATCTGCTCACCTCCCGCGCCGGGTACGGCTTCCCCGCGGACTTCTCGCTGCCCGCGCTGGCGCCGCTCTTCGCCGAGCTGAAGCAGGGGCCGCCGCAACCGCAGGCCGTCGTGGCACCCGACGAGTGGACGGCGGTGCTCGCCCGCATCCCGATGCTGCACCAGCCGGGCGAGGCGTGGCTCTACAACACCTGCTCCGACATCCAGGGCGTGCTGGCCGCCCGGGCAGCGGGCCGCCCGCTGCCGGAGCTCCTCGCCGGGCGGCTGTTCGGGCCGCTGGGCATGGTGGACACCGGCTTCGCGGTGCCGCCCGCGGAGCTCGGCCGGTTCACCGGCTACTACCGGTCGGGACCGTCCGGCGGTCTCGACCGGGTCGACGGCCCCGACGGGCAGTGGAGCAGCCCGCCGGCGTTCCCCTCCGGCGCGGGCGGCCTCGTCTCGACCGTCGACGACCTGCACGCCTTCGCCCGGATGCTCCTCGCGGGCGGCGAGGCCGCCGACGGCCGGCGGCTGCTGTCCGCGGAGTCGGTGCGGCAGATGGCCACCGACCACCTGACGGCGGCGCAGCGGGAGGCCGGGTCGCTGTTCCTGGAGGGGCAGGGCTGGGGGTTCGGCGGGTCGGTCGACGTCGCCGCCCTCGACCCGTGGAACGTCCCGGGCCGCTACGGCTGGATCGGCGGCACCGGAACGGCCCTGCACGTCACGCCCGCGACCGGCGCCGTCTCCGTGCTGCTCACGCAGCTGGAGCTGGCCGGGCCGACGCCGCCCGCCGTGATGCGGGACTTCTGGCGGTACGCGGCGGCCGCCTGAGCGCCCCGCGGGCCCGGCCCGGGCCCGGCTCAGGCCGGGTCCGGCTCAGGCCGGGTCCGGGTCCGGCTCAGGACGGCCCGGCGAGGCCGAACAACCGCTCCAGGACGACCGCGACACCCTCCTCGTCGTGGCCGGGTGCCACCTCGTCGGCGACGGCCTTCAGCGCGGGGTGCGCGCCGGCCATGGCGACCCCGTACCCGGCCCACTCCAGCATCGGGGTGTCGTTGGGCATGTCGCCGAAGGCGACGGTGTCGAGGCCCCGCAGGCCGAGCCGCCGGGCCGCGAACGACAGCCCGGTGGCCTTGCTGAGACCGGCCGGGAGGATCTCGACCTCGCCCGGTCCCGCCGTCGTGATGCCGACGAGGTGCCCGGCGGCCTCCCGGGCGGCCGCGGCGAGCGCGTCCTCGCCGAGCCCGGCGCACTGGGCGTAGAACTTGCGCACCGGTTCCTCCCAGACCTCGTCGGCGTGCCGGGCGTGGACGACGGGCAGGCCGTCGGCCGGGTCCGGGCGGTAGCCGGGGGCGGCCACCACCCGGCCGTCCAGGCCGTCGCGGTCGGCGGCCAGCAGCAGCGGGCCGACCTCGGCCTCGATCCGGTCGACGGCGAGGCGGGCGAGCCGCCGGTCGAGGGTGACGGAGGCGAGCTGCCGGTGCGCGGCCGCGTCGTAGACCTGGCCGCCCTGCCCGCAGACGGCGAGGCCGGTGTAGCCGAGGTCGTCGAGCACGTGCCGGGTCCAGGCGACGGACCGGCCGGTGGCGACGACGTGCCGGGCGCCGCGCGCCGCGGCCCCGGCGAGGGCGGCCCTGGTCCGCGGGCCGACGGTGCCGTCGGAGCGCAGCAGCGTGCCGTCGAGGTCGGTGGCGATCAGGGCGAACGGCGGCCGGAGGATGCCGGGGGAGGTCACCGGGTCACCCGCCCGTGCTCCGGTAGTGGCGGAGGTTCCAGTTCCACAGCCGCTTGGAGCCGAGGAACAGCAGCAGGCACACCGCCGGCGACCACTCGGCGAGCCAGGCGCTCGGTCCGTGCTGCGGCGCCCGGTCGAGCAGGACGAGCACGGGGAGGTAGGCGACGAACGCGAGCGGCAGCACGAAGGTGAACACCCCGCGCAGGGCGGCCGGGAGGATCGACAGCGGGTAGTTGCCGATCGTCGCCATGATGTCGTCGATCCACTTGCCGACGCCGTGCGCGAACGGCGAGCGCAGCAGCAGCGCCGCCAGCGGCAGCTGCACGGCGGCCTCCAGGAAGACGCCGCCGACGATCGCCGCGCACAGGTAGAGCACGCGCGCGGGCGTCCAGTCGACCGGCGCGGACGACACCGCCATCGCGCAGACGGTGACGCCGACCGAGAAGTCGCCCAGGGCGTTGATGTTGAAGCGGCTGATCAGGATCTGTGTCAGCACCGACATCGGACGCAGGAAGTACCCCTCGACGCGGCCCTCCTCCACCAGCTCCAGCAGTGCGTCGGAGAGGTTGCCGAAGACCATCGTGAAGAGCCCGTGCGACATCAGCCGCATGCCGACGATCAGCAGCACGCCGCCCGCCGGGAAGTCGCCCAGGCCGTCGAAGCGCATGAGCAGCACCGCGGCGAAGGCGAGGGTGGAACTCTGCCACAGGATGCCGAAGACGATCTCGAACGCGAAGTCGCCCGGGTACTCCAGGCGGCCGCGGATGTTCACGGCGGTCGTTCTGAGCACGATCCGCGTGGTGCGCGCGGTGCGGGCGGCACGGCCGCGCCGTACGGGCTGCCGCGGGCCGTCGAGGGTGGTGGTCATGGCTCAGCCTCCTTGCGAGGTCACACGCCGGGCCGCGCGCGACCAGACGAACTTGGTCAGGACGGCGAGGGCGACGACCCAGCAGAGCTCGCGGACCAGCGTCGCGGGGGCGTCCGAGAGCGGGATCCGCCCGACGTAGAGGGAGATGGGGTCGTTGATCGTCGCCGCGAAGGGCAGCACGGAGGCCGTCGTCAGCAGCCAGCCGGGCAGGAACCACAGCGGCACGAAGACCCCGGAGAGGAGGTCCTGCACGAAGCCGTACATGCGGGTCAGGCCGGTGTTGGAGACCAGCCAGAACGTCGCGAGGTCGACGAGCTGGCCGAGGTAGTAGAGGATCATCTGGCCGAGCACCAGGCTGACCGCGAACACCGCGCCGACCGCGGCCGAGGCGGGCGGCCGGACGACGCCGGTGGCCAGCACGACGAGGTAGCCGAGCAGCGCCCAGGCGCCGCCGTACCCCATGTCGCCGATCGCGCGGAACATGTAGTAGCGGCCCGGGGAGATCGGGCGGAGGAACCAGTAGATGATGGTGCCCTCGCGGGTGCGCTGCGGCAGCGAGTCCTTCGAGACCATGCGGTTCGTCCACCGGATGCGGCCGATCAGGATCGCCAGCGTCGCGTAGCCGACCGCCTGGTCGACGTCGAGGCCCGCGACGGGGCCCCGGCCGGCGTACACCGCCGTCCACAGCAGGTAGTAGATGTACACCTGCACGCCGAGCATGAACGGCGCGAGGAAGAACCGGCCGCGGTAGGCGATCGTCTGGTAGAGCGGGACGATCCGCCAGATCCGCCAGGCGCGGCCGCTGCGGCCCGCCCGGGCGGCCGCGGCAGCGGGGGCGGGGGCAGGGGCGGGGGCGGTGGCGCTCATGCGAAGAGGCTTTCGTTCTCGGCCTCGTACGCGGCGCGCATCAGCTCCTCCAGGTCGGTCTCCTCGACGGTCAGCCCCACCACCGGGAACCGGGCGATCAGCGCCCGCACGACGTCCTCCGGGGTGTGGTCGCCCACCGGGGCGACCACCGCCTGCGTGCCCTCGTGCGACACCACCCGGGCGCCCGGCACCTCGACGCGGGCGACCGGCTCGCCGAAGGTGACGTGGACGACCCGCCCGGCGCCGTGCTCGCGCTTCATCTCGTCGAGGGTGCCGTCGAACATCAGCCGGCCGTGGTTGATCAGCAGGACGCGCTCGCACAGCCGCGCGACGTCCGTCATGTCATGGGTCGTCAGCACGACCGCCCGGCCGCGCTCGTGCACCTGCTGGAGCAGGAAGGCCCGGGTGCGCTCCTTCGCCACGACGTCCATGCCGATCGTCGGCTCGTCGAGGAAGAGGATCGCCGGGTCGTGCAGCACCGCCGCCGCCATGTCGCAGCGCACCCGCTGGCCGAGCGACATCAGCCGCACCGGGGTGTCCCAGAACTCCGAGATGCCCAGCACCTGGTCGACGTCGCGCAGCTGCCGGGCGTAGTCGGCGGCCGGGATGTCGAAGATGTCGCGGATCAGGCCGAAGGAGTGCCGGGCGGGCAGGTCCCACCACAGCTGGGTCTTCTGGCCGAACACCGCGCCGATGGAACGGGCGTTCGCCGAACGGTCCTTCTGCGGCACCCGGCCGTCCACCCACACCTCGCCGGAGGTCGGGGTGAGGATGCCGGTGAGCATCTTGATCGAGGTCGACTTGCCGGCGCCGTTCGGCCCGAGCAGGCCCACCAGCTCGCCGCGGCCCACGGAGAGCGACAGGTCGCCGACCACGGTGAGCTCGTCGCGCGCCCGGTCGACGAGCGAGCGGACCGCGGCGAAACGCCCGGTCACCGGGCGCCTGACCCGGTACGTCTTCGTCAGGCCGCGGGTCACGATCGCGGCGGATGTGTCGGGCATTCCTGGTCCCTTCGAGTGCGGAGCCGGACGGGATCGTCCGTCGGTACGTCAGCGCGCGTACAGCGAGCTCAGGGTGGGGATGTCCGGCAGCGCGTCCGGAAGGCCCGGGTGCTCGACGGCGGCCAGACCGGTCTCCCAGGCCTCGCACGCCTCCCCGGCCGGGCCGGGCAGGGCGCCGGGCCCGGGGGGCTGTCTGTCGACGCCGTCCCAGGTGAGACCGTGGAACGGCAGGCCGAGCCGGGCGCAGACCGAACGCACGGCGCTCTCCGCGGCGAGCGGCGCGAGCGTCAGCTTCGACGGGCTCGTCACCACCACCCGTCCGCCGAGGAAGTCGCGGCTGAACTCGTGCGCCACCGTGCCGCTGCTCGGCAGCAGGCCCGACTTGACGGCCGCGTACCCCGACACCGCCCGGACCTCCGCCAGCACCGGCGCGTCCACCACCCGGCGCAGCGTCGTCAGCAGCCGGTGCGCCCACCACCCGGCGAGCTGCCGGGGGTCGCCGTGGCCGCCGTCGAACGACTGGAAGTCGGAGACCAGCCAGGTCGTACCCGCCGGGTGCCCCGTACGGCTGGCCAGGAACAGGCCGTGCTCCTCCCGCTCCGGGAAGACCGCGCCGACCACCGGCAGCGCACCGCGCAGCACCAGCATGAACGACTTGCGGCAGTACACGACCGGCGGCAGGCCCGACCGTGCCAGCAGGGCCGGCGATCCGGCACCCGCCGCGACGACCACGGCCCGGCCGTGCACGGTGACGGCGGTGCCGTCCGGCCGGACGAGCTCCGCCCGGACGCCCGCCGCCTCCTCCGTGACCGCCGCGATCCGGCCCGGCACGGACTCCACGCCCGCGGCGGCGGTGCTCCGGCCCAGGCAGCGCAGGATGTGGCCGAAGTTGTAGGTGAGTTCGTCGCTGCGGAAGCACGACGTGAAGCCCGGCCCGAGCCAGCCGGGGGCCCGCACCGGCCGGACCGGCAGCCCGGAGGCCTGCCAGTACCGTTCGGCCCGCAGCCGGGCCGCCTCGTTGGAGAACGCCACCGTCGCCCCCGGCGTCTCCGGCGTCAGACCGGCCGTCAGCTCGCCCCAGTGCGCGCGGGCGCGCCGGAACAGCGCCGGGAGCTGCGGCTCGTCCGGCCCGTACGCGTAGCCCTGGTGCAGGTAGCCGTGAGACTGCCCGGACTGCCCGCCGCCCAGCCGGTGCTGCTCGACGAGGAGCACGTCGAGCCCGCGCCCGGCCAGCGCGAGGGCCGTCAGCACACCGGCCATGCCGGCCCCGGCGACGACGACGTCCGTACGGAGCGCCGCGGGTCGCCCCGGCGCGGCCGGACGCCCCTCAGCGGACGACATCGAGCGACTCCACCAGTCCCGACGCCTCGGAGATCCGCAGGCGCCACCGCGCGCCGTCCGCGGTCTCCAGCAGCAGACCCGCCGGGCCGTCCGGCACGGCGGAGCGCAGCGGACCGAGCCCGGCCAGCAGCAGCCGCTCCCGCGAGCCGGCGGACGGCGCCACGACGTCGCCGGTGGCGAGGTCGACCCGGACGTCGATGAAGAGCGGGACCGCGACCTCCGCGGTGCTAGGCGGCATCGTCGTCCTCCCCGAGGAGTGCCAGGGCGGCGAGCGTCGCGGAGTCCTGGATGCCGCCGCGGCGCGCCAGGGCGAGCAGCTCGCGGCGGGCGAGCACCCGGACCGCCAGCCCCGCCTCGAACGGGTCGTCACCGGCCGGGCCGCCCGCTCCGGCTGCTCCGCCGGTCACCTCGGCCGCGCCGGTCACCTCGGCCGCGCCGGTCACGTCGGTCACGCCGGGCGGCCCGGCCGCCTCGGCGGTGAACACGTGGCAGGAGGTGGTCGCGAAGCCGCTGCTCTCCGCGAACGAGCCGCGGTGCCGCAGCCCGGTCACGTGCAGCCCGGTCTCCTCCAGCGCCTCCCGGCGCGCGGCCTCCTCCGGCGACTCGCCCGCCTCGATCCCGCCCTGCGGGAACTCCAGCCCCGGCACGCCGCCGAACGTCGGCCGCTGCAGCTCGACGAGGACCAGGCCGCCGCCGCGGCGCACGACCACCAGCACCGAGTCGGGCTTGCTGACCATGTAGTAGGGGTGCAGCCCGCCCGCCGGGTCCTCGTACCGCCGGCACACCACGGAGAACCACGGGTTGCGGTGCACGGTCTCGCTGTCGATCTCTCGCATGGCGGGCCGGCTCACGCCAGAGGGGTGAGGTAGGTCTTCGCGAGGGCGTGCTCGCCGCGGCACAGCCGGGCGTACTCCTCGGCGAGGGCGCGGGCGCAGGCGGCGCCCGGTCCGTGGCCGGCGGGGACGCCGTCGACGGTGTCGACCGGCCGCAGGCCCATCAGGGTGCCGGCCAGCAGCACCTGGCTGCCGTGGAGCTCCTCGCGCAGCACGCCGCGCTCGGAGACGGCGTAGCCGAGGCCGCGGGCGAGGTCGAGGACGATCCGCTTGGTGATCGAGTCGAGGACACCGGTGTCGACCGACGGCACGAGCACCTTCCCGTCCCCGACCAGGAGGATGGCGGCGCCGTCCGCCTCGGCGACGTTGCCCCGGTCGTTGAGGATCAGCACGTGCTCGACGCCCCGCTCCAGCCGCTCACGCTCGAACACCCGGAAGTCCAGGTACGAGCCGCCGGACTTCGCGCCGGCGCCGATCGGGCCGCCGAACCGCCGGTGGCTGCTGACGACCGCCCGCACCAGCGGCGGGCCGCCCGGCGCGTACGGGAAACCGCCGATGTACATCGCGCCCTCGCTGTCGGCGGCGAGGGTCGAACGGCCGCGCGCCGCGTAGAACGTGGGGCGCAGGTAGACGTCGGTGCCGGGCAGCTCCCGGGCGACCGCGGCGAGCGCCGCGCGGACCTCCTCCGCCGAGGCGGGCGCCGGGATGTCGGCGGTCCGCGCGGACCGGAAGAGACGCTCCAGGTGCTCCTCCCCGGCGAGGACGCGGTGCTGCTGCTCCGCGTCGTCCCAGAAGGCCGTGACGCCCTCGAAGACGTTGGCGCCGCGCAGCGCCAGTTCGTCCCAGACGTGGACCCGCGCGTCCTCCCACGGCACGCAGGCCCCGTCGAACCACATGATTCTCTTGCCCATGGCTCCACACCTCGGTGTCCGGGGCAGGCAGCGCCGTGCCCCCAGGGGATTCGGTCAGTGTTCGTCGTCGTGCGGCGGCAGCAGGCGGACCCTGCCGATGTCGAGGCGGGCCCGGCCCTCCGTCCACAGCTGGAAGGGCACGTCGACGTGGTCGAACTCCATGCCCTCCGCGGCGAGTTCGGCGAGCGGGAACTCCAGCGTCGTCCACTCGCCGAACGGCTGCGCGCGCAGCCGTCCGGCGATGTCCAGCGCGGGCTGCTGCGGGTAGTCGTCGTGACAGGCCAGGTGGAACGGCCCCGTCGGAGGCTCGACCACCCGCACGTCGAGGGCCAGCCGGCCGCCCGCCGCGACCAGGCCGCGCAGATCCCGGTGGCTCCCGTCGCGGGACTGCGTGTAGACGAAGGTGCGGGTGCCCTTGAACGACAGCGACAGCGCACCGCAGCCCGAGGGGTGGCTCGCCGGCTCGGCGGAGACGAACGGGGTCGTGGTGCTCCGCCCGCAGGGCAGCTCCCGGGGACCGTGGTCGGTCGCACGGACCCGCAGCACGTACGCGAGATCCCCGGCGGGGCCCAGCTCGACCGGCGCGGTGAGACCGTGCGGCACGCCGGGCCCCGCGTCGTCCGCACCGTCCTCGTCCGGCGGCAGCGCGCCCAGCCGGGTGCCGGCCCCGTCGCCGCGCAGCGTCAGGCCGTGGCCGTACGGGAACAGCGGCTCGTCCGGACCGGTCGGCGCGCTCTCGCCCTCCGGCACCTCGTGGCCGGGGATGTGACGCGGCGTCCGGTTCACCGCGGCCGCGTGCCGCCGGCGCGGCCAGCCGAAGGCCAGCCGCCCCTGGAAGTCGTACGCCCCGGCGCCGTCGGCCGCCGCGAAGAGGAGGTCCGCGATGCCCGTGGCGTCCGGGCCGGGCAGCCACGCGGCGACGAACGCGTCGGAGAGGTTGATCTCCTCGGTCGTGTAGAGCGGCCGCCCGCTGTACATCACCGTGACGACCCGCACCCCGGCCGCCCGCAGCCGCCGCAGCGTCTCCAGGTCACGGGCGTAGGACGGCTTCAGCGCCGCGTACGCGATGCTGCGCCACGGCCTGATGCTGCCGAACATCTCCGCGTACGCGTCCTCGCCGAGCACCACCACGGCGACGTCGTGCGCCGCCGGGTCCGCGTGCTCCAGGAACGGGTCGACCGTGCACCGGTCGGCGCCGACGACCTCCGCCACCGCGGTCGCGAGGGTCGCGCCGCCGGGGAAGTCCTCGATGCCGATGTCGTCGCCCTGCCAGGTCACGGTGTAGCCGCCGGTCTGCTTCTGCACGGCGTCGGCCGCGCCGCCCGTCACCAGCACCCGCGCGGTGCGGGGGAGCGGCAGCGCACCGTCGTCGTTCTTCAGCAGCACCAGCGACTTGCGGACGGCCTCACGGGCCAGCTCCCGGTGCGCGGGCGCGCCGAGCACCGCCGCGTCGCCCGCCAGGGAACGGTCCTGCGGGCGCGGCTTCTCCCACAGCCCGGCGCGCAGCTTGACCCGCAGCACGCGCAGCACCGCGTCGTCGACCCGCTCCATCGGGATCGCGCCCGACCGGATCTCGGCGAGCGCCGCCCGGTGCACGGCCTGCCACTTCTCCCGCGTCGAGATCATCAGGACGTCGACGCCCGCCCGGATGACGTTGCCGGCCTCGCCGTCGCCGCACCCCTCGACGTACGGGTGGGCGTCCCAGTCGCCGATGACGATGCCGTCGAAGCCCAGGGCGCCCTTCAGCACGTCCGTCAGCAGGTAGCGGCTGCCGTGCATCCGGGGTTCGCTGCGCCCGGATCCCTCCCAGCCGCTGTACGAGGCCATGACGGACTGCGCGCCGGCCTCGATGCCGGAGAAGAAGCCCATCGCGTGGACGTTGCGCAGCACGTCCTCGGTGCAGCGGGCGATGCCGCGGTCCTCGCCCTCGAAGGTGCCGCCGTCGCCGACCCAGTGCTTGACGCACGCGAGCACCCGGGTGTCGGAGCGGAGCCCGTCGGTGTCGCCCTGCAGGCCCTCGACCATGGCGCGGGCGTACTGGTGGACGATCTCCGGGTCCTCGGAGTACCCCTCGTAGTGGCGGCCCCAGCGGCGGTCGCGCGGGGTGGTGACGGTGGGGGCGAACGTCCAGTCCATGCCGGTGGCGACGATCTCGCGGGCGGTGGCCTCGCCGATCCGGCGGATCAGCTCCGGGTCGCGGGCCGCGCCGAGACCGATGTTGTGCGGGAAGACGGTGGCGCCGTACACGTTGTTGTGGCCGTGCACCGCGTCGGTCGCCCACATGAAGGGGATGCGGAACGGCCGGTCGCGGAAGGCCTCCTCGGACGCCTCCCAGAACGCGCCGACCGTCTCGGCCCACTCCCGTGCGCCGGCCCGCCGGTTGCCGCCGGGCCACCGGCCGGCGCCGTTCAGCGCGGAGCCGATGCGGTAGGTCCGCACGTCGTCGGCGGTCAGCTCGACGAGGTCCGGCTGGATCATCTGCCCGAGCTTCTCCTCGGTGGTCATCTGCGCGAGGATGCCGAGCGCGGCCTCCTCGACGGCCGGATCCCGGGGGACGTCCGACTGCAGCGCGGGCCATTCCGGAAGGTGGTCGAGCCGGATCACATGATCCTCCGTGACGTGCGGATCCGAGGACGGGTGGTCGTGCGCGGGTGCCGCGCCGGGTGCGGGTGCGGGTGCGGGTGTGGTGCGGGTGAGCACGGCCGGGCACCGGGTGGCGCGGGCCGGGCCGGGCCGGTGCGGTCGGTGCGGGTGCCGCAGGGCGGTGCGTGCGGGTCGCGCAGGCGGTACGGCGGTACGGGCGGTACGGGTGCGTGGCCGGCGGTAAGGAGAGCGCTCTCCGGTCCGCGCTGAACTTTTGCACCCGCCTGAAGGGCTGTCAACCCTGATACGGGGCCGGGTGCGGGGTGGAATTCCCAGGCCGGGGGCCCTGTTCCCGGGCCTTCCGAGGGTGTAGGGGAGAGCGCTCTCCTCTTGGTGCCCCCTTGTGTCGCGGGGTGCCGCCGCGCCCCGCGCGCGCCCGGCGCGCATACCGGGTCCGGCTCTTCCGGGAGGGGCGGGGGAGGTCGGAGTCGTGCCCCCATCCTCTTGACGGTGGCTTTTCTCACAGGTTAAATCATGGCTCGAAGTAACTCGGCGGGCCGCAAATCCGCCCGCCGGGAGTCTTCTTGATCAACCGTCAGCGACAGTGGTGCCGACCGGGCCGTCGGCAGATCGCCCCTGGTGGGGGGCGTGCACCGCCGACGACCGTCCCGTCCGCCCCGCCGTGCCGCCGTGCTGCGCGGCGCGTCCGGCGCCGGTGGATCCATCCCCCGAGCACCACCGACCGCCCGCGCGACGGCCCCCCGCCGCCGCGCCGTGCACCCCGGAGAGCTCGCAGGTGCGCACCCGCCCACCCGCACCCCCGGCTCCCCACCCCCGGCTCCCACCCCGCCCGCCCCGGTGCCGTCCGCGGACCGCCGCGCCGAGCCCGGGGGTCGTCCCCCGGACCCCGGCGGACGACGCTCCACGACCCCTGATGAGAGGCACCTCGTGAACGACCTCAGCGCTTTCCCCGACGACTTCGTCTGGGGCGCCGCCACCGCCGCCTACCAGATCGAGGGCGCCGCCACGGAGGACGGCCGGGCCCCGTCCATCTGGGACACCTTCTCCCACACCCCCGGCAACGTCGACAACGGCGACACCGGCGACGTCGCCTGCGACCACTACCACCGCTGGCCGGAGGACCTCGCCCTCGCCAAGGAGATCGGCCTCGACTCCTACCGCTTCTCCATCGCCTGGCCGCGCGTCGTCCCGCAGGCCGACGGCCGGGTCAACGAGGCCGGCCTGGCCTTCTACGACCGGCTCACCGACAACCTCCTCGAAGCCGGCATCACCCCCTTCACGACCCTCTACCACTGGGACCTCCCGCAGGCCCAGCAGGACCGCGGCGGCTGGCCCGTCCGCGAGACCGCCGAACGCTTCGGCGAGTTCGTCGAGGTCGTCGCCGACCGCCTCGGCGACCGCATCAAGCACTGGGCCACCCTCAACGAGCCGCTCTGCTCCGCCTGGATCGGCCACCTCGAAGGCCGGATGGCCCCCGGTCTCACCGACCTCACCGCCGCCGTCCGCGCCTCCTACCACCTGCACCTCGGCCACGGCCTCGCCGTCAAGGCGCTGCGCGAGCGCATCCCGGACGCGCAGATCGGCATCGTCAACAACCTCAGCCCGGTGCTGCCCGCCACCGACAGCCCGGCCGACCGCGCCGCCGCGCTGCGCATGGACGGCCACGTCAACCGCTGGTGGCTCGACGCCATCCACGGCCGCGGCTACCCCGAGGACATGGTCAAGCTCTACGGCGTCGAACTCCCCGTCCAGGACGGCGACCTGGACCTCATCTCGGCGCCCCTCGACTGGATCGGCCTCAACTACTACTTCCGCCAGATCGTCACCGACGACCCCACGGGCCCGGCCCCGTACGCCCGCATGGTGCCCGGCCCCAACGAGGAGCGGACGTACATGGACTGGGAGGTGCACGCCCCCGGCCTGGAGAGCCTCCTGCTGCGCCTCACCAAGGAGTACGGCGCGCAGAAGATCTTCGTCGCCGAGAGCGGCGCCGCCTACCACGACACCGTCGCCCCGGACGGAACCGTCCACGACCCCGAGCGCACCGCCTACCTGGAGTCGCACCTCGCGGCCTGCGCCCGCGCCGTCGCCCAGGGCGCCCCGCTGGCGGGCTACTTCGTGTGGTCCCTGATGGACAACTTCGAGTGGTCGTACGGCTACGACAAGCGCTTCGGCCTCGTGCACGTCGACTACGAGACCCAGCGCCGCACCGTCAAGAGCAGCGGCCGCCGGTACGCCGAGCTCATCGCCGAGCACCGCCGCCGGACGGCCCGCTGACCGGAGCCCGTCCCCGCACCAGGGCCCGCCCCCGCACCTCGGACACGGTGCGGGGGCGGGCTCGTCACCGTGGTGGGCCGCCGGTCGGGCGGCGGTCCGGCCCGGATCGGCGGTCCGTCACCGGTCGGGGGCCGACCCGGCGGAGGTCCGGGCGGCGGGGAAGAGGCGCTGGACGGCGGTGACGACGGCCGCCCGGCGGGCCGCGGCGAACTCGGCCTCCCGGCCGGGCGGCCGGGCGCCGGCGAGGTCGGTCTGCCCGGCCCAGGCCATGGCGAGCTGGTTGAGGAGCACCAGGATGTCGAGCGGATCCCAGTCGGGGTCCAGGTGCCCGGCCTCCTGGGCGGCGCGCAGCTGCCCGACCTTGTGGGCGACGGCCAGCTGCACCGGATCGTCGGCGGGTGCCTCCGCGCCGTTCAGCTCCAGGCGGCCCCAGGCCATCAGGCGCTGGCGTTCGGGGTGGGCGGCGAAGTAGTCGTGGACGCGGCCGGCGTAGCCGGGCAGGTCGGTGGGGTCCAGGCGGGTGGCCTCGGCGACCGCGGTCAGCTCCCGGGCGGTGACGTGCCGGTAGAGCTCCTCCTTGCTGCTGAAGTAGGCGTAGACGCGTTCCTTGCTGGTCCTGGCGGCCTTGGCGATGCGGTCGACGCGCGCCCCGGCGATCCCGTGCCGGGCGAACTCGGCGGTGGCCGCGGCCGTGATGCGGTCGCGGGTGGCCTCGGCGCCGGGCTGCGGTGTCATGCCCCCAGCCTACCGAACCGTTCGGTTTGGCGGTGGGCCGACCTCGGCGTACTGTCGAACCGAACAGTTCGGTTCGACCAGGAGGTGCGTCATGCAGCACAGGACCCTCGGCAGCCAGGGCCTGGAGGCCTCCGCCCTCGGCTACGGCTCGATGGGCATCTCGATCGCCTACGGCCCCGGCGACACCCGGCAGGGCGTCGCCGCGATCCGGCGGGCCCACGAGCTCGGCGTCACCTTCTTCGACACCGCCGAGCTCTACGGCTGGGGCGAGAACGAGCGGATCGTCGGCCGTGCGGTGGCCGGCTTCCGCGACGAGATCGTGATCGCCACGAAGTTCGGCTTCACCCACGACTACGGCACCGACAGCCGCCCCGCACACATCCGCGAGGTCGTCGACCGCAGCCTCGCCAACCTCGGCATCGACACCATCGACGTCCTCTAGCAGCACCGCGTCGACCCGGACGTGCCGATCGAGGACGTCGCCGGCACCGTCAAGGAACTGATCGAGGCGGGCAAGGTGAAGTACTTCGGCCTCAGCGAGGCCGGACCCCGCACCATCCGCGCGGCGCACGCCGTGCAGCCGGTCTCCGTCCTGCAGACCGAGCACTCCCTCTTCGAACGCGACGTCGAGCAGCTCTTCCCCACCCTGGACGAACTCGGCATCGGCTTCGTCGCCTACTCCCCGCTGGGCCGGGGCTTCATCACCGGCACCGCCAAGCCCGCCGGCCGGTACGACCCCACCGACATGCGCAACCGCGACCCCCGCTGGCAGCCCGGCAACTTCGAGAAGAACCTCGCCGCCGTCGAACAGCTCGCCCGGCTGGCCGCGGGCAAGGGAGCCACCGTCTCCCAGCTCGCCCTGGCCTGGCTCCTCACCCGGGGCGAGCACATCGTGCCCATCCCCGGCACCCGCAGCCCCGAACGCGTCGCGGAGAGCGCGGCGGCCGCCGACCTCACCCTCACCGCGTCCGACCTCGCAGCCGTCGACGCGATCCTTCCCGGCGGCGGCTTCGGCGACCGCTACGCCGCCGGCATGCCCACCTGGGTCTGAGCCGCGGGGCACCCGGCCGGCGCGGGCGGGGGAACGGGCGACGGCACTCCCGGCGGCGGCACCTCCGGCCGGGCCGTCCCGGCGGCCACCGGTGTGCCGGGACGCCCTTCGCCGGACGGCTCGCGCACAGTGGAGAGCGGCCGCGACCCGGCCGCCCCCAGCGGGCACCGCACACCGTGCGGTGCCCGACCACCGACCTCAGGACCGGGAGTCCCATGACCGACGACCACACCCCCGCCGCTCCGGTGCTGGAGCGCGCCGCCGCCGAGTTCGCGGAGGCCACCGCCGACCCGCCGTTCCTCTTCGAGCTGCCGCCCGCCGAGGGCCGCAAGGCCGTCGACGAGGTGCAGTCCGGCGGGATCGCGAAGCCCGGGGTCGACGAGGAGTGGATCACCGTCGACGGCGGGCCCACCGGCTCCGTCCGCGCCCGCATCGTCAGGCCGGCCGGGGCCACCGGCCCGCTGCCCGTCGTGTTCTACATCCACGGCGCCGGCTGGGTCTTCGGCAACGCCCACACCCACGACCGCCTCGTGCGCGAACTCGCCGTCGGAGCCGGTGCCGCCGTCGTCTTCCCCGAGTACGGCCTCTCGCCCGAGCACCGCTACCCGGTCGCCGTCGAGCAGAACTGGACCGTCGCCCGCTGGGTCGTCACCGACGGTGCCGCCAAGGGCCTGGACGCCACCCGGATCGCCGCCGTCGGCGACTCCGTCGGCGGCAACATGACCGCCGCCCTCACCCTGATGGCCAAGGAGCGCGGCGGCGTACCCCTCGTCCAGCAGGTGCTGTTCTACCCCGTCACCGACGCGTCGTTCGACACGCCCTCGTACCGGCAGTTCGCCACCGGCTACTTCCTGCGCCGCGACGGCATGCAGTGGTTCTGGGACCAGTACACGACCGACCCCGCGCAGCGCGCCGAGATCACCGCCTCCCCGCTGCGCGCCACCACCGAGCAGCTCGCCGGCCTCCCGCCGGCCCTCGTCATCACCGGCGAGGCCGACGTGCTGCGCGACGAGGGCGAGGCGTACGCCGACAAGCTCCGCCGGGCCGGGGTGCCCGTCACCGCCACCCGCTACCCCGGCATCATCCACGACTTCGTCATGCTCGACGCGCTGCGCGGCACCCACGCGGCCGAGGCCGCCATCACCCAGGCCGTACAGACCCTGAAGGCCGCCCTCCACCCCGCCTGACGGCCCGTCGGCGCCACGCGCGGGGCCGCGCGCTGGGCCGCGGGCCCGGGACCGCCCACGGGGCAGGCCCGGGCCCGCGGCCTGCGGTGCAGCTGCGTGCGACGCCGCCGGTTAATCGCTTGCCCGGGGTGGACGCACTCCGGCAGAGTCTCGGCATCGGCACCGGCCGGCGAGGAGCCCGGCCGCACGACGGCCGACCGGCACAGGAGAGGGGACAGCACCGTGCACACCACGACCGACCACGCGTCGTACCGGCGCCCCTCCTATGCCCGCGGCCGGATCTGACGCCGCATCCGCGACCCGCGCACCGGGCCGGAACGACCCGCGACAGCACATCACCCCACCGAGGGCGAGCTGGGCATCGGTGAGCCCAAGGGCCTGTAAAGCCCCCGCTCCGGCTGTGACGGTTCGAATCCGTCCTCGCCCACCCCGACGACACCCGCCGACCGCCGCACCCGCCGCCGGCCGAGGCGGGCTCGGACGGCGGGGCGGCGGCCGGTCACTGGCCCACCCTGCCGTCGACGCGTTCGCGCAGCAGGTCGGCGTGCCCGCAGTGGCGGGCGTACTCCTCGATCCTGTGCACCAGCAGTTCCCGGACGGCGATGCCGTCCTTCCCCAGCCGCTCGCCCAGGTCGGGGTGCTCGGCCAGCACCGCGTCGGTCGCGGCCTGCTCGCGCGCCAGTGCGGAGTAGGCGGCGTCGACCACGGCCTGCTCGGCGACGGCTCCGTCGAAGTCCGCGTCACGCACGCCGTACAGCTTCGGCAGCGGATCGCCGTCGGTGATCCAGTTGCGCCAGTCCCGTTCCACCTCGGCGAGGTGCCGGACGAGGCCGAGCAGCGACATCGTCGACGGCGGGACCGACCGGCGGGCCAGCTGCTCGGCGTCCAGGCCCTCGCACTTCATCCGCAGGGTCGCGCGGTAGTTCGTCAGGAAGTCCTGCAGCGTGGCGAGTTCACCGTCCGGGCTGTTCCCCTCGCTGTTGCGGGGGTCGTCACTCGGGTCGGCCCACATGTCGGGGTGGACGGTGGCCTGGGTCCAGCGCTCGGGTTGATCGTTCATGGGTGCATGGTCGTCCGTGGTCACCGCCGCCGCCAGTGCTTTTCGGATGGCGTCCCCTCGGGGCGGTCCGCCTCGTAGCGGGAAGGCGACCGCAGGCGGTGCCCCGCGCCGTCGCCGACGGCCGCTCGGCGGCTCCTATGCTCGATGCATGGCCCCGACCGCTCCCGTGCCCGCCGTGGAACCCGTCACCGCCGACCCCGCGCGGGCCGTGCCCGGCACCCTGCTCACCCAGTCGTGGCTCGACCTCACCTTCCTCCACTGGGCCGTGGACCCTGCGGACGTGGCGCCGCTGCTCCCTCCCCGCACCCGCCCGGACGTGCTGGGCGGGGTGACGTACGTGGGCCTGGTGGCGTTCCGGATGCACCGGGTGGGCTGGTTCCGGCTGCCGGGCGTGCCGTACCTCGGGACGTTCCCGGAGACGAACGTGCGGCTCTACTCGGTGGACGAGCACGGGCGGCGCGGCGTGGTGTTCCGCTCGCTCGAAGCCGCCCGCCTCGTTCCGGTGGTGACGGCCCGGCTGGGCTTCCGCCTGCCGTACGTCTGGGCCCGGATGGCGATCGACCGGCAGGGCGACACCCTCACCTACACCAGCAGCCGGCGCTGGCCCGGGCCGCGCGGCGCGCACAGCCGGATCTCCGTGCGGATCGGCGACCCTGTCCGGGAACCGACCGAGCTGGAGCACTTCCTGACCGCGCGCTGGGGGATGCACAGCACCTTCCTCGGCCGCCCGGTGTACCTCCCGAACACCCACCCGCGCTGGCCGCTGCACCGCGCCGAACTGACCGGGTGCAGCGAGGACCTGGTGGTCGCCGCCGGGCTCCCGGCGCCGGTCGGGGCGCCGGTCAGCGTCCTGTACTCGCCGGGTGTGCCGGTGCGGTTCGGCGGCCCGCTGCGCCCGCCCGGCGTGCCGGCGTCCTGAGCGGTGAAGAGGCCCCGGTGAAGGGCCCCGGGGCCGCGTGGCCGTGACCCGCGTCTCCCGTCGGCCTGTCCGTCAGGATGACTGAAAGCGCTCTCTTCCCGAGGGGTGGATGCGCCACCGGGCGGCGGTCGAAACCCCGCGGGCGACCTTCGTCCGTGGTGCGGAGCCGGGCGGGAGGTGGTCGCCCACGGCCGCGGAGTGGCCCGTCCGCCCGGCGGGTGGGCGGTGGATTCCCTGGTCAGCGGCCCAGGTGAGACCGGAGGAGCGGCCGGTCGTCGTGGCGCCCGGGCCTGCCGGTGGGCGTCCGCCCGCGCCGGTGCGGTGCGGGCGGGGTCGGTCTGCCGGCCGGGTTTCCCGCGGCGGCGGCGGTGCTGGGGAAAGAATCGGTCAGGTCCCTTGGCTGGTAGGGAAGTTGCGAGCCAGAAGCGCGGACGCCTTTCTCGTGCTGCCCCTTGGCCGCCCCGTCGGCGGCTGGTACCGTCCTGGAACTGAGAGCGCTCTCACCACGCGTCGTGGCCCACCTCGCGCGTACCTGCACCCCCACCCCGCACCACCGGGCGCACTCGGCCCCCACCCACCCCACCCATCACTGCTCCGGCCCGCAGAGCCCACTGCGGCGCTCCCTGCCCGGACCGCCTCCACCAGCGGTCCGCACGGATCCCGCCGGGACCTGGCGCAGCGATGCACGTCACGAAGGAGAAGGCCATGCCTTCCTTCACCACGGCCCCGGCCAGGATCTGCGTGCCGCCCGCCCGGTCACGCCCGGCGACCGCCGGGAGACCCCTGACGCCGTAGGCGTCCCACCGACCGGGGCTGCCGCCGCGCCCGCCCGGCCCCGACCGGGCGTGGTCAGGCGTGCCCCGCGCGTGGCACCTGCCGGGGGCCCCTCCCGCCGTGCTCGTGCCGCTGCCCAGCGACCGCACCCATGGAGCAGCGCTCGCCCGTGTCCCGGACTCCGGCCGGACCCCCGCAGGGGCCGTCCGGTGCCGTCCCGTGCCGTCGCACACCCCCGCACCGCGATGAACAGGGAAGGACCACCCCCCATGACGCTCCACAGAACTCTCCCGCGCCTCCCGCGCCCACGGCAGGGCGCCCGCGGCGTCCCCCTGCTGCTGGCCGTCCTGGCGCTGCTGCTCGGCGGGCTCGGCCTCGTGCCGACGGGTACGGCCGCCGCCGCGGACCCGGACTACACGCAGAGCGTGACCGCGACCAGCACCACCCAGGCGAAGATCTCGTTCACCCCGACCACCGCGGCGGTCTACGTCGACGTGCACTACCTGGTCAACGCGGCCAACCAGCAGAACGTCCGGATGGTCAACGGCTCCGGCACGTGGACGCACACCGTCAGCGGCCTCGCCACGGGCAACGTCCTCGACTACTGGTTCACCTACGAGAAGAGCGGCCCGCAGTACGACACGCCGCACTTCAGCTACACGCAGGGCGGCGGCGGCACCGGCGGCCAGGTCGCGCAGCCGACCTTCAGCCCCGCCGGCGGGCAGTACGCCACGGCGCAGACGGTGACGATCTCCGACGCCACCGCCGGGGCGACCATCCGCTACACCCGTGACGGCTCCACGCCGAACAGCAGCTCCGCGGTGTACACCGGGCCGATCAGCGTCACCGCCAGCAGCACCGTCAAGGCCTTCGCCCAGTCGTCGGGCCTCACCGACTCCGCGGTGGCCACGGCGACCTACACCATCGGCGGCACCCAGACCGGCTGCCCGGTGCAGTCGGACACTCCGGACTTCGGTCCCAACGTCCACATCTACGACCCCAGCATGTCCGCCGCCACCATCCAGACGCAGCTGGACGCCCACTTCAACCAGATGAAGGACACCCTGTCGGCGCAGTTCAGCAACAACCGGGTGGCCGACCTGTTCAAGCCGGGCACGTACAACGTCAACGACAACGTCGGCTTCTACACCTCCGTGGCGGGCCTCGGCCAGAACCCCGGTGACGTGACCATCAACGGCAACATCACCGTCGATGCCTTCAACGCCTCGGACGCCGGCAACGCCACCCAGAACTTCTGGCGCAGCGCCGAGAACCTCGCCATCAACCCCGGCGGCGGCACCAACCGCTGGGCGGTGGCGCAGGCCGCGCCGTTCCGGCGGATCGACGTACGCGGCAACCTCGCCCTCTACCCGGCCAGTTACGGCTGGGCCAGCGGTGGCTACGTCGCCGACAGCCGGGTCACCGGCCAGATGGCGTCGATCTCCCAGCAACAGTGGTACACCCGTGACAGCGGCCTCGGCAGCTGGGACGGCGGCGTGTGGAACATGGTCTTCTCCGGCGTCCAGGGCGCCCCGGCCAACACCTTCCCCACCCCGCCCGAGACGGTGCTCGCCACCACCCCGGTCTCCCGTGACGTCCCGTACCTGTACGTCGACAGCGCCAACCGCTACCGCGTCTTCCTGCCGAGCCTGCGCACCAACGCGACGGGCCCGAGCTGGGCCGGCGGTAGCACCCCCGGCAGCTCCCTGCCGATGAGCCAGTTCTACGTCGTCAAGGCCGGTGACACCGCCACCACCATCAACAACGCCCTCGCCCAGGGCTGCAACCTGTTCGTCACCCCGGGCGTCTACCACCTCAACCAGACGCTCAACGTCAACCGTGCCAACACGGTCGTCCTCGGCATCGGCTACCCGACGTTCGTCCCCGACAACGGCGTCAACGCCATGCAGGTCGCCGACGTGGACGGGGTCCGGCTCAAGGGCCTGCTCTTCGACGCCGGCACCACCAACTCCCAGGCGCTGCTGACGGTCGGCCCGTCCGGGTCCACCGCCGCCCACGCCGCCAACCCGACCACCGTCCAGGACGTGTTCTTCCGGATCGGCGGCCAGCTCGCCGGCAAGGCCACCAACAGCCTGGTCGTCAACAGCAGCAACACGATCATCGACCACATCTGGGCCTGGCGCGCCGACCACGGCAACGCCGGAACCGTCGGCTGGACCGTCAACACCGCCGACACCGGCCTGATCGTCAACGGCAACAACGTGCTCGCCACCGGCCTGTTCGTCGAGCACTACCAGAAGTACGAGGTCGTCTGGAACGGCCAGGGCGGCCGCACCATCTTCTTCCAGAACGAGAACCCCTACGACGTGCCCAACCAGGCGGCCTGGAAGAGCTCGGCCTCGGTCAACGGCTACGCCGCCTACAAGGTCGGCAACAACGTCACCAGCCACGAGGCGTGGGGCCTGGGCAGCTACTGCTACTTCAACGTCAATCCCGCGGTGGCCAACTACCACGCCTTCGAGGTGCCCAACAACAGCGGCGTGCGCTTCCACTCGCTGCTGACCGTCTCGCTGAACTACCAGGGCACCATCACCCACATCATCAACGACACCGGGGCCGTCACGCCCACCGGCACCGTCCCGGTCAACCTGGTCTCGTACCCGTGACCCTGATCTGACCTGACCTGACCCCGGTCCGCAGTGCACCGCACTGCAACTGCACACCGTGTCGTGGGGCGGCCCCCCCCCCCCGCGGGGGGGGGCCCCCCCGGGGGCCGGGGGGGGCCGCCCCCCCCACCCCCCCCCCCCCCGGGGGGGCCCCCCCCCCGGGGCGGGGGGGGCCCCCCCCACCACTGTGTTCCCGGGCTTCCCCGACCCGACCCCACCCGACCGGGGCCCGACCCGACCTGGGCACGGGCGGGCCCTTGCAGGCGGCGCCGCCGGATCCCTCCCGCACCCGGATGTCAGACCTCGGTGGTCTCCGCGCCTGTCGCGGCCCGGGCGCAGTCCCTGCGGGCCGTCCTGGTGGTGCGGGTCGCCGGGGTGCTCCGGGGCTTTCCCCGCGGGCGCGGCCGGCGGGGTTCGGCCGGCTCCGGCCCCGGCGGGATGCCGAGGAGGCGGGTGGCCGTCGCGGTGGTGTCCAGGGCGAAGAGCGCGCAGGCCAGCGGCAGGCCGAAGAGGTCGGGGGCCGGTGACGTGCCGTGCGCGGGGCGTTCGGGTTCACCATGCATGGGAACAGCCTCCCCCGGGGCGGTCGAGGGCTGATGGAGTCGGGCTGCACCCCTCACCGCACGCGTTGTGCCGACTGCCTTCCAGGTGTGTCGGACCGGGCCCGCGGCCGGGTCTCCTCGCCGCGGGCCAGGCCGAGCCGCGCCATGCCGATCGGCCCTTCCGCGTACGCGCGGTGCGGAGCGCCGTCGGTGCCCGCCCTGCCCGTGCCGGTCCCCTCCCGCGGTCAGTAGTTGCCCAGCCCGCCGCAGACGTTCAGGGCCTGGGCCGTGATGGAGGCGGCGACGTCGGCGGCGAGGTACCCGACGAGGCCGGCGACCTCCTCGGGCGTCGAGTAGCGGCCGAGCGGGATCTTCGCCTCGAACCTCGTCAGCACCTCCTCCTCCGTGGTGCCCCAGTGCGCCGCGTAGCCCTGGCGCACCCGTTCGGCCATCGGCGTCTCCACGTAGCCGGGGCAGACCGCGTTGACGGTGATGCCGGAGCGGGCGAGCTCCTTGCCGAGCGCCTTGGTGAAGCCGATGACGCCGTGCTTCGACGCGGAGTAGGGGGCGGCCAGTTCGACGCCCTGCTTGCCGCCCGTGGAGGCGATGCTGACGATGCGGCCGTGGCCGCGCTCCAGCATGCCGCCGCGGGCGAGCACCTCGCGGGTGACCCGGAAGACGCTGTTGAGGTTGGTCTCGATGACGGACTCCCACAGCTCGTCCGGGAGTTCGGCGGTGATCCCGCCGCCGCCGCGCCCCGCGTTGTTGACGAGCACGTGGACGGGGCCGAAGCGTTCCACGGCGGCGGCGACCAGCCGCGGGACGTCCTCCTTCGACGTGACGTCGGCGGCGGTCCCGTCGGCCTCGAAGCCCTGGCCGCGCAGCTTGTCCACGGCGGCGGCCACCGTGTCGGCGTTCCGGCCGCACAGGAACACCGCGTGGCCCTGCTCGGCGAGGAGTTCGGCGACGGCGAAGCCGATGCCGCTCGTTCCGCCGGTGACCAGGGCGACCCGTCGTCCGCCCGGCTGCGCGGTCTCGTCCTGGGCGACTGCTTCTGCCACTGCCATGGTGGGTCCTTTCGGGACGGTTCTCACGGTTGTCAGGGGAGGTCCGGTGCGGGGCGGTGCGCGGGGCGGTGCAGTACGTGCCGCAGGGCGTGCTCGATCTCGGCCGCAGGGTCCGGTCGTGCTCCGGCGGACCGCCACGCGACGAACCGGTCCGGCCGCACCAGCGCGGCCCCGTCCGCGCCGATGCCGTACGCGGCGGCGAACTCGCCCCCACCGTCGACCAGTCCGGTGCCGGGACCGATGCGGTGCACGTGGACGGCGATCCCGAGGGCGGCCGCGGCCGTGGCGGCGCCGTCGGCCCACGCCGTGCCGTCCGGACCGGTCAGCAGTACGAAGGCGCGGCCGAACAGGGCGGTGGTGGAGGCGGCCGTGCCGTCCGGCCGGGTGAGCGGTACGTACGGGGCGTGCGAGCCGGGCCGGCCGGTGGGCCGGGCCGGGTCCTCGAACAGCTCGCCCGGGTCGCCGGGTTCGGTGACGACGGCCCCCTGCGGGACACGGTGGCCGAACGCGATCACCGGTGGCGGCAGCGGTACGGCGAGCGAGTCGTCGGCGAGCTCGGGCGAGATGCGTTCCACGAGGTTGGTGAACTGCTGCTCGACCAACTGCACGGCGTAGGGGCGGCGTTCGGTGTCGTGGCTGTCGAGCAGCGCGTCGCCGGCGGTGCCGTCCAGTACGGCCGCGAGTTTCCAGCCCAGGTGGAGACCGTCCAGGTACGCGGTGTTGCCGCCCATGCCGCCGGTCGGTGGCATGACGTGGGCGGCGTCACCGACGAGCAGCACCCTGCCCTCGCGGAAGCGTTCGGCGACACCGCAGGAGATCTCCGTCGCGCCGATCTCCTCGATCTTCAGCGTGGTGCCCGGGATGCCGAGGTCGGTGCGGATCTGCGCGGCGACGGTCTCCTCGTCCTTCCACCAGCCGTCCGGGAGTTCGGGCGTGAGGTTGCGGAAGTAGCCGTACAGGCCGGGGACCTCGGTGTTGAACAGCACCGCGTGCCCCACGTGCAGGGCCGTGAAGCGGCGGCCGTCCGAGGCGCCGTCCGTGTGCGACAGCGGCTCGGTGAGGTCGGCCTCGAAGAGGACGCGCAGCACCGTGCCGACCGTGCCCCGGCCGTGCACGGGGATGCCGAGCGACTGCCGGACGCCGCTGCGCCAGCCGTCCGCGGCGACCAGGTACGCCGCCCGGACCGTGCGGCGCTCGCCGGTGACCGTGTGCTCGGTGACCGCGGTGACGCCGTCCGGGTCCTGGTCGAGGGAGACCAGGCGGGTGGAGAAGTGCAGGCGCGCGCCGAGCTCGGCTGCCCGGTCGGCGAGCACGGCCTCCACGGTGGACTGGCTGGCCGTGCCCCAGTCCTCCGGCGACACGTGCCGCATGCTCAGCTGGTCGCCGCTCATCAGCGTGCGCAGCACCGGCCCCGCGAGGGTCTTCGCGACCACCATGTGGAAGTCGCTGCGGTACGCGCGCCCCCGCTCGCGGACGGTCCCGGCGACACCCGCGACGGCCAGGGCCTCCATCGTGTGCGGGTACTGGCCGGTGGCCTTCACCGCGGTCGAGGTGCCCGGGTGGCGTTCGACCACCGAGGCCGCCACGCCGTGCAGGCCGAGGAAGACGGCGGTGCTGAGCCCGCCGGGTCCGGCGCCGACGACCAGGACGGGGACGGTTTCGTCGGGCGCTGTCGCTGTCGCTGTCGCTGTCGCTGTCGCGGGCGCGGGGCGGGGCTCCGGTGACGGGCGGTCGGCCGGATCGGGCCGGTGCGCTGTCTGTGGCACGGGACGGGCTCCCTCGGGTTCGGGCTGCGGGCTCACGGGCTCACGGGCTCAGGGGAGGAGGACGACGCGGCCCGACTGCGACCGGCTCTCGATGACGCGGTGGGCCTCGGCCGCCTCGGTCAGCGGCAGCGTGGTGTGCACGGCGACGCGCAGGTCGCCGGACGCGACCAGCCTGACCAGTTCGCCGCGGGCCTCGGCGGCCCGGGCCGGGTCGGCCTTCGCCCAGGCGTCGAGCGAGGTGCCCACCACGTAGGTGAGACCGAGGAGTTCGGTCATGGCCACGCTCGCGACCTGGCCGCCGGCGCCGGCGAATCCGTAGTAGACGAGCCGCCCGTAGGGCTTGAGCAGCCGCAGGCCGTCCTTGAAGACGGCGCCCTCGACACTGTCGAGCACGACGTCCACGCCGTGGCCGCCGGTGAGTTCGCGGACGGTGTCCGCCCAGTCCGGCTGCCGGTAGTCGACCACGTCGTCGGCGCCGTGCGCCCGGACGAAGCCGGCCTTCGCGGGCGAGCCGACCGTGCCGATGACCCGGCCGGCGCCGCGCAGCTTCGCGAGCTGGGTGACGACGTGCCCGATCGCGCCGGCCGCCGCGTGCACGAGCACCGTCTCGCCCTTGGCGATGCGGGCCGCGTCGAGGACGCTCCACGCGGTCTGGGCGGTCGAGCCGAGCACGGTCGCGGTGGCCGCGTCGAGGTCCCCGGGCACGACGAGGGCCCGCTCGGCGTCGACGACGACGTGGTCCGCGTACGCGGCGGGTACGCCGTACGCCGCGACGCGGGTGCCTTCGGCCGGGCCGTCGGTGCCGGGGCCGAGCGCCTCGACCCGGCCCACCACGTCACCACCGGGCCGGCCGGGCAGCGGGGAGGGGAACGGCGCGGTGCCGCCCCGCAGTTGTGTCTCGATGAAGTTGACGCCGACGGCTTCGGTGCGCAGCAGCAGCTGTCCGGGACCGGGCGTGGGCGTGGGCACGTCCTCGATGCGCAGGACGTCGGGGGAGCCGTGCTCGTGGTAGCTGATCAGTCGCATGGTGACCTCGCGGTGCAGTGACGGGGAGGGGTTCCGCGGCGCGGCGGCGCGGCGGCGTGCCGGTGCGGCCCGGCGGAGGGCGGAGGACGGGAGGCCGAGGGCGGGAGGCGGAGGGCGCAGGCGGGCGGGTGCGTACGGTGCCCGGTGCCTGCTGCCGGAGGTGCCGCGCGGTCACATGGAGAGCACGATCTTCCCGTTGACCTCGCGGGAGTACAGGGCGTCGATCGCGCGCTGCGGGTCGGTCCAGGGCGTGAGCAGGCCCGGCGAGGCGGTGAGCCTCCCCGCGACGACCAGGTCGAGGAGGAGGGTGAGGTCGGCCGGTACGTCGCGCCGGGTGACCTCGTCGAGCAGGTACAGGTATTCGATGCGTACGCCCGGCCGGGCGTGGCCCCAGTCCGCGGGGAGCCGCAGCTCGGCCCGGACCGTGTTGCCGAAGACGGTCGCAACGCCGCCGGGCCGAAGGAGTCCGTAGCCGGTGCTGAACACCTCGCCGCCGACGCTGTCGACGAGGATGTCGACCGGTGCGGTGGGCGGCTCGTCGTAGCCCGTGACGACCTGTGCGCCGAGGGCGGCGAGGCCCTTGCCGCGGGCGGCCGAGCCGACCCAGGCGGTCACCTCGCTGCCGCCCGCGCGGGCGAGTTGCACCGCCGTGCGGCCGACGCCGCCGCTCGCGCCGGTGACGAGGGTGTGCCTCCCGAGCAGCCAGCCGGCCCGTCGGAGCGCGTACAGGGCGGTGAGGCCGGCGACGGGGAGCGTGACGGCGTCGGTGTCGGTGACGCCGTCCGGAATGACCGTCAGGCGGTCGGCGCGGACCGCGGCGAGTTCGGCCCAGGCGTTGTTCGCCGCCAGACCGGTGACGCGGGCGCCCGCCGCGGGGCCGGTGCCGTCGGAGGCGGGGCGCAGGACCGTTCCGACGACGTCCAGCCCGAGGGGGGAGCCGGCCGGGCGGCGGGCCGCGAGGAGGAGGTCGGCCCTGTTCAGGGCGGTGGCGTGGACCTCCACGAGGACCTCGTCCGGGCGGGGGCGGGGGTCGGGTACGGAGCGCAGCTCCAGGGTGAGCGGGGCCGGTGCGGTGGTGACGAGTGCTTTCACGGTGTCCTCGGGTACGGGCGGCTGTGGTGGCTTCCCCCAGGTGTAGGCGGTGTCGCTGGATTCCTGGTCCAACATCCATGGGGCGTGGGGCTTTCCGTCGCCAGGGGCGTCCGGGTGTCCGGGTGCCCGGGTGTCCGCCGGGACGCACGGAACCGGCCCGCCCGGGGGAGGTTCGGGCGGGCCGGTGACGGGAGGGGGGAGAGGGGTCAGACGGGGGCGGACTCGGGGACGGCGCTCTCGTCCGTGTCGGTCTGCTGCGGCGGGGCTTCCGCGCGGAAGGAGCCGGGGAGGAACAGTGCGGCGAGGGCCGCGACCACGCTGAAGGCGATGATCACCCAGTACGAGCTGCCGTACGCCGCGGCCGGGTGGCCGTCCGTGCCGTCGAGCCGCGTCTGGAGGACGATCGCGATGACCGCGATGCCCAGGGCGCCGCCGATCTGGTTGACGATGAACAGCGCGCTGGTGGCCCGGGGCGCCCGGGCCTCGCCGACGGCGCGGTACATGAACGCCATGGTGCCGGGTGCGGTCAGGCCGATGCCGTAGCCGGTGAGGGCGAGTGCGACGGACAGCCAGGCCGTGTTCGTGCCGGAGCCGATCTGCGAGTAGGCGAGCGCGCCGGCCGCGGTGACCAGCATGCCGATCGTCGAGGTGAGCCGGGCGGTGACCTTGTCCGCGGTCTTGCCGGAGGTGATGGCGCCGGCCGCGCCCAGGATGCCGGAGGGGATCAGCAGCAGGCCGGCGTGCAGGGCGCCGAAGCCGCGGGACTGCTGGTAGTACAGCGGGGTCAGGAGCAGCAGGGAGTTGGCGACGGCGCCGACGAAGAACATCGTGACGACGGCCATCGTGAAGCCGCGGGCGGTGAACATGCGGAGGTCGATGAGCGGTTCGATCCTGGTGCGCAGGGCGTGGACGGCGTACCCGGCGAGCAGCAGTGCGCCGCCCGCGAAGGAGGCGATCACCTGGGGGGAGGTGGCGTCGCCGGAGTGCGCGGCGGTGGTGAGGCCGTAGACGAGTGCGGCGAAGCCGGGGGAGAGCAGCAGCAGGCCGAGGACGTCCAGGCGCTTGTCGGGGCGGCCGGCGTACCGGTCGGCGGGCAGGGTGCGCAGGGCGAGGAGTACGGCGACCAGGCCGATGGGCAGGTTGATCAGGAACATCCAGCGCCAGCTGACCGTGTCGACGAGGACGCCGCCGAGGACGGGGCCGAGGATCGGGCCGAGGGTGAGCGGCAGGGAGATCAGGGCCATGGCCTTGGCGACCCGGGAGGGGCCGGCGGTCGTGGCGAGGACGCTCTGGACGACCGGCACGATCATGCCGCCGCCGATGCCCTGGAGCACCCGGAAGGCGATCAGCGACTGGATCGACCAGGCGGAGCCGGACAGGGCCGAGCCGAGGACGAACAGCAGGACGGCGGTGAGCCACATCGTGCGGCCGCCGAAGCGGTCGACGGCCCAGCCCGCGAAGGGCGTGGCGGCGGCGACGGCGAGGAGGTAGCCGGCGGTGACCCACTGGACGGTCGCGAGCGGTGAGTCGAACTGTCCGCCGAGAGTGGTGAGGCCGACGTTGACGATCGTCTCGTCGAGCAGCGCCATCAGCAGGGCGAGCAGCAGGACGGCGGCCATGCGCAGGAAGGCCGGGTCGAGGTCGCTGCCCGCCGCAGGTGCGGGCTCCGCCGTCGCAGGACCGGTCTTCGAGGGCGGTGCCGTCGTCTCGGAGGCTGTGAGGGGTTCGGGGGTTCCGCGGGTCATGGGTACCGCCTCGGGTCGGTGGGCAGTCGGGAGCGGGCGCCGGCGGCGTGCTCTGTGGGTTCTCTCACCGTAGAGGAAGAATGCAGGCGCCTGCATCTACTTCGCCCGGATCCGCCTGTGTGCCTTGCCGAATTCCGCCCTCCTGGGGCAGGCTGGAGGCGAAGGCCGTTGAAAATGTCTGCACAGACATGCATCTCGTGTGGAGATGGCTATAGTGGAGGGGGAGCGAACGAAGGGGAGGCGGACATGTCGGCCGATGACCGCGCCGGGCGTTCCGGCGAGTTCGACCTGTGGCGCCGGCTGGGGCTCATGGTCGGTCAGCTCAACCAGTCCCTGGAGAGGATGCTCGCGAGCGAGTACCAGATCTCGCTGCCCGAGCTGATGGTGCTGATCGAGCTGCGGCACGGTCACCTGCGCGGCACCCGGGTGCAGGAGCTGTCCACCGCGGTCGGGCTCGACCAGTCGTCCATGAGCCGGCTCGTCACCCGCCTGGAGAACAAGGGCCTCACCACCCGGGTCTCCTGCGAGCACGACCGCCGCGGCGTCTACTGCATGCTGACCGCCGCGGGAGCCGAGCGCGGCGAACAGGCCGAGACCCGCTGCCGCGAGGAGCTGACCGGACTGCTCGACGTCGCCTCGTTCGACGACCGCTGGGCATCGCTCGTCGCCCGCTTCCGGCACTCCGCCGCCGGCGCCGCCACCCCTTGATCGCGTCACCCCTCCTTCCGGCCCCGACCGAGAAGGAGACCAGCGTGAAGCTGTCCGTCCTGGACCAGTCCATCGTGCCGGAGGGGTCGACCCCGGCCACCGCCCTGCACAACTCCCTCGACCTGGCGCGCCGCGCGGACGCCCTCGGCTACCACCGCTACTGGCTCGCCGAGCACCATGCCACGCCCTCGTTCGCGGGCCCGGCGCCCGAGATCATGGTGGCCAGGGTCGCGGCCGAGACCCGGCGCATCCGCGTCGGCTCGGGCGGGGTGCTGCTGCCCTACTACAGCCCGCTGAAGGTCGCCGAGACCTTCCGGGTGCTCAGCGCGCTCTCGCCCGGCCGGATCGACCTCGGCCTGGGCCGCGGCGTGGGGGCCGGCAGCATCGAGGCGCACGCCCTCTCGACCGGTCCCACCGGCGGCGGGGGCGACGCCGGGTTCCCCGGCAAGCTCGCCGAGCTGCTCGCCTTCCTGTACGGCGGCTTCCCCGCCGGGCACCCGTACCGGCCGATCGAGATCATGCCGGCCGCCGGCGCGCCCGAGATATGGCTGCTGGTCGCGAGCCCCGGGAGCGCCGAAGCCGCCGGACGGCTCGGACTGCCCATCTGCATCGCCCACTTCGGCCGCCCGCAGATCACCCGTACCGTCGTCGAGGCCTACCGCGGGGCCTTCGACGCCCGCGGCGGATCCCGGCCGCGCGTCCAGATCGGCATCGGCGTCTACTGCGGGCCCACCGAGGACGAGGCGCAGCGGGTCTTCGCCAGCCAGCGGCTGTTCCGCCTGCGCATGGGCCGCGGGCTGCTCCTGCCGCTGCCGTCCCCGGAGGCGGCACTCGACGGGCTGCGCGGGGAGGTGGAGCCGCTGGCCGACGAGGAGGCGGAGTGGCCGAGGTGCGTCGTCGGCGACCCCGACCACGTGCACAAGGTGCTCACGTCGATGACCGAGGAGCTGGAGGCCGACGAGTTCATGGTGCTCTCGACGATCCATGCCCCCCGGGACCGGGTGCGCTCCTACGAACTGCTGGCGCACCGCTTCGGGTTGACGGCGGAGGGCGGCGGCGGCGAGGGGGCCGGCCGGACCCCTCCGCCGTGACGCGAGGCCGGCCGGCCGTGGCCCGGCCGCACCACTTTCGCTCCGCCGTGTGACCTGGATCACATGGTGGTGGCCCGTGTGCGGGCTCGTTCTATTGTGTCGCTGAGCACGACCGTGACGCTGGGCACAGTCGATCATGCACACGGCGACCGAACGGGCAGGTGTCCGCTTGAACGAGGAACACGCTCCGATCTACGACTTCCGGATACTCGGGCCCCTCTCCGTCCGCGCAGAGGGGCGGGAGCTGCCCGTCTCGTCGCCCAAGCAACGGGTGCTCCTCGCCTGCCTGCTGCTGCGGGTCGACCAGGTGGTCACGCCCGACGAGCTCATCCGCAGGCTCTGGGACGACCGGCCGCCACGGGACGCCCGCGCCGCGCTGCACGTCCACACCACCCGGCTGCGCGCCCTGATGCGCCGGCAGCCCGGCCCCGGCGGCCGCTCGGTCATCGAGACCCACCCGGGCGGCTACCGGCTCGCGACGGACCCCGCCGCCCTCGACCTGACCCGCTACCGCAACGCGGCCGGCGAGGCCCGCACCGCCCGCAGCAAGGGGCACGCCGAGGCCGAACTCGACGCTCTCGAAAGGGCTTTCGCCGAGTGGCGCGGCGACCCCTTCGGGGCGGTGCCCTCCGTCTCCCTGCAGACGGAGGTCGCACCGCAGCTCGTCGAGGAGCACCTCACCCTCGTCGAACGGCGCTTCGCCCTGCTGCTCGACCTCGGGGGCGGTGCCGACATCGTTCCGCAGCTGCGCGCCCTCACTGCCGAACACCCCGTACGGGAACGGCTGCGCGAGTACCTGATGCGGGCGCTGCACCGCACCGGACAGGCCGCCGCGGCCCTGGGGGAGTACCGCGACTACTACCGCACGCTCGACCGCGAACTCGGCATGCTGCCGGGGCAGGAGCTCCAGGAACTGCACCGGACCCTGCTCGCCGAGACGGGCGAACTCCACGGCCGCCGGGACGGCCCGCCCACCGCCCGTCCCACGGCCGGGGCCCGCCCGCCCCACCGGCTCGCCGGCACGAGGCCCGTCAACCCCGGCGCGCCCTGGGTCGTGCAGCGTCAACTGCCGCCGGAGACGACCCATTTCGTCGGTCGGGAAGAGCTGTCGGAGAAGGTCGCCGCCGCGCTCACCCCGAGTCGGCGGGCAGCCGTGCCGCTCGTCAGTCTCATCGGGCCGCCCGGCATCGGCAAGACCGCGCTCGCGCTGCGCGTCGCCCACCGGCTCAGCCCCGCCTACCCCGACGGGCAGTGGTACGTACGCCTCCGCGACGCGCGCGGCGGCAACCGGACCGTGCAGGACGTCATCGCCGAACTGCTGCACGCCTCCGGCGCCGACGTCTCGGCGCTGCCCGCCGACCGGCACCAGCTCGCCGGAGTCCTCCGCAGCCGGCTCGCCGACCGCAGGGTGCTCATCGTCATCGACGACGTCAACGACTGCGCACAGATCCCCGACCTGCTGCCCGGCTCGCCCAGCTGCGCCGTGATCGCCCTGCACCGCGAGTACCGGCCCGACCTCGTCGCCGTCCACGGCGCACGGGGCTTCACCCTCGACCTGCTGTCGCAGCAGGAGAGCGAGGAAGTCCTCACCGCCGTCCTCGGCCGGGCCCCGGAGTCGCTCTCCCCGACGGCCGTCGCCGAACTCGTCACCCTGTGCGGCCGACTTCCGCTCGCCCTGCGCATCGCCGCCGGGCATCTCGCCGGACGCCCCTGGCGATCCGTCGAATCCTTCGCGGAGGCGCTGCGCGAGGGCGATCCGCTCGATCTCCTCGCCCTCGGCGACAGCCCCTCCACCGCCGTCCGGGCCGCGTTCGGCGTCGCCTACGAGTCGCTCCCGGCGCTGTCCCGCCGGTTCTTCCGCCAGCTCGGCCTCGTCGACGACATGTCCTTCACCGCCGGCACCGCAGCCCGGCTCGCCGACTGCGAACCCCAGGTGGCCGACCAGCTCCTCGACAAGCTCGCCGCGGCCCAGCTCGTCGAGGTCGCGTCGCCGGGCACGTACCGCTTCCACAACCTCATCGCCCGGTACGCGGCCGAGCGCGCCGTGAAGGAGGACGGGCCCGCGGACCGGCGGCAGGCCCTGAACCGGCTGTGCGACTGGTACCTGCGCCGCACCGACGAGGCCGTGCAGTCCTGCTACCCGGGGTTCCTGCGGGTGTTCCAGCCCGGTCCCCACGTGCAGCGGCGCCGGATCGGGCCCACGGCCGCGCAGGACTGGCTGCGCGCCGAACAGCCCAACCTCGTCGCCCTCGTCGTCCGGACCGCCGAGGAGGAACTGGAGGAGGTGTGCGTCCACCTCGTGGACATGCTCCGCGGCTACTTCGCGCTGGGACGCCTCCAGGCCGACTGGCTCACCATCGCCCGGGCCGGGCTGCGCGCCGCGATCTCGATCGGCGACCCGGGAGTCGTCGCCGTCATGCGGCTCAGCGTCGGGACCGCCCTGCAGGGCCTCAACCACCTCCCGGAGTCCGCCCGCGAACTGCGCACCGCACACCGCACGTTCATCCGCCTCGGCATGCGGGACTTCGAGGCCGTCACCATCAACGCCATCGCGATGAACCAGCTCCAGCAGCCCACCAAGCACATCGACAGCGCCATCACCCTGCTGGAGCGCGGTCTGGGGATCAGCAGGCGGCTGGAGCTGAGGCACGTCGAGGCCCGCGGACTGACATGCCTCGGCATGGCCCGGCACAGCCAGGGCCGGCTGCGCCTGGCGGAGGCGCACTTCGGCGAGGCCGCCGAGATCCTGGACGGGAGCGGCGCCGAGCGCTCCCGCCCCGAGGTGCTGGCGCGCCTCGGCTCCGTCCGGGCCGACCTCGGCGAGTGGGACGCGGCCCTGGCCGACCTCAGCCTCGCCCTCTCCCTCGGCAAGGAGTTCGGGGCCACGCACACCACGGTCCTCGCCTCCTGCGGGCTCGCCCAGGTCCACGCGTGCAACGGCTCCGTCGACCTCGCGTACGAGTACGCGGAGAGTGCGGTCGCCGTCGCCCGTGACCACGGCTACACGGCCCTGGAGGCCAACGCCCGCAACATCCTCGGAGGCCTGCACCTCATCCGGGACCGGTCCGCCGACGCACGTGAGGAGTTCGGCCGTGTCCTCGGCATCGCCGAACGCATCGGCCACCCCCAGTCCGAGGCGCACTCCCTCATCGGCCTGGGCCGGCTCGAACTCGCCGACGGGCGTACCGCCGAGGCGTACGAGCTCGGCATGCGCGCCGCCGCCGTCGCCGACAGGTCCGGTCTGCTGCTGCTCCGCGCCCGGGCCGACGAGCTGTGCCGGCGCTCCGGCCGCGCACCCGGCACGGGGACGGACGTGCCCGGGGTGCCGGGAAGCGTCCGCACGCCGTTCCCGGAGTGTGCGTGAACCGCACACGGACGCCGCGGCCCTCCACGAAGCGGCGCGCAGGCAGGAGGTGACAGGGGCGCTCCGTGCAGGGGTGCCCCTGGACCGTTCCGTGCGCATTTCGTCAACACCGTATTGCGCCTCGTGAAGATCCCGGCCCGCCGGGGCCGGCGAAAGGAGACGGCCGCCGCGGTGAAAGGCCGTCGCAAGGGCCAGGGCACACCATGGTGCCCGTACCCCACCCGGCCAGTCCTGGAGGCGAGATGTACGCACGGATCCTCGGCCCGCTCACCCTCACCGACGACCTTCGCACCGTCACCCCGCGTGCCCCGAAGCAGCGCCAGCTCCTGTCACTGCTGCTGTTCCACGCCGGGCAGGTCGTCACCGTCGACGAGTGCGTGGACGAGCTCTGGGCGGACTCGCCCCCGCACAGCGCCCACTCCACCCTCCAGACCTACGTGATGCAGCTCCGCAAGATCCTCAGAAGCGCCGCACCCGCGGCCGCACCCGCGGAGATGAACCTGGAGACCCGCGACCGCGGCTACCTCCTGGCCGTCGGCGCGGGCCGGCTGGACCTGCACCAGTTCGAGAGGTCCGTCGAGCAGGCGTCCGTGGCCCGGCTCGCCGGCGACCACGTCCGCGAGTCCGAACTGCTGCACCACGCCCTCGCCCTGTGGTCCGGCAAGGCACTGGCCGACGTCACCTGCGGACCGCTGCTGCGCACCCGGCTCAGCGGACTGCGCGAGACCTGGCTCGGTGCCCTGGAACAGCGCATCGACGCCGACCTGCGGATCGGCCGCCACCACCGGCTCATCGGCGAACTCAGCGTGCTCGCACGGCAGTACCCCACCTCGGAGAACCTGCACGCCCAGCTGATGATCGCGCTCTACCGGTCCGGGCGCACCGCCGACGCCCTGGAGGCGTTCGCCCGGCTCCGCCGCACCTTCGGCGACGAACTCGGCCTGGAGCCCTCGGCCCGGATGCGCGCCCTGCACACGGACCTGCTCAACTCCGCGCCCGTGGCCGAGTCCGTGTACCTGCCCGGGCCGGAGACCATGCCCGTCTCCCTGCGCCCGGCCGGCTGACCACCGCACGGGCAGCCGCCGGGCACCGCCACGTCGCCGCACCGCCACGTCGCCGCACGGCCGCATCGCCGCATCGCCGGGTGGAGCCGGACTCCACGCCCGCTCCACCGACCCCGGACAACCTGGCCCGGACCCCGGGCGCCCGACCGGCGCACCCGAACCACAGGAGGAAACCGTGACGCGGACCGCATCGCCGGACACCAGGACCGTGCCGGACTCGGACTACGCGGCCATCATCCAGTTCTACGCCGGGCACGCACAGCTGCTGGACGCCGGTCGGGCGGAGGAGTGGGCCGAACAGTTCACCGAGGACGGCACCTTCGCCCAGAACGTCAAGCCCGGGGTCAAGCGCGGCCGGGCCGACATCGCCGCGGGCATGCGCAAGGGCATCGACGCGCTCGCCGCGCGGGGCCTCGTGCGCCGCCACTGGTTCGGCATGGTCGCCGCCGAACCCGACGGGCCCGACACCGTCCGCACCCGCTACTACGCCGTCGTGTTCGAGACCCCGCGCGGCGGCGAACCCCGCCTCTACCTGAGCACGACCGCCCACGACGTCCTCGAACGCCGGGACGGCACCTGGTCGGTGCGCAGCCGCTACATCAGCCACGACGGAGCCGAGACGATCACCGGCATCGAGGCCGTCGACGAGGCCGGCGCATGAGCGGCCTGTTCGACGCAGTCCCGCTGGGCGGCCTCGACCTGCCGAACCGGCTCGTCATGTCCCCGATGGGCCGTGGCCGTACCACCCCCGACGGCACACCGCTGGCCGTCATGGCCGAGTACTACGCGCAGCGGGCAGCGGCCGGTCTCGTCATCAGCGAGGCCACGCACCCCAGCCCGATCGCCGTCGGCCACGCCCACAGCGTCCGGCTGCACACCGCCGAACAGGCCCGCGCCTGGGCCGGGATCGTCGACGCCGTCCACCGGGCCGGCGGCCGCATCTACCTCCAGATCATGCACGCGGGCCGGATCAGCCACCCCGACCTGCACGGCGAGACCCCCGTCGCACCGTCCGCCGTCCAGGCCGACGGCACCGCCCGGGTGTTCCACGGCACGCCCGCCTACCCGGTACCGCGACCCCTGACCGGCGACGACATCGCAGCCACGGTACGGGACTTCGCGCACTGTGCCCGTACCGCCACCGACCTCGGCTTCGACGGCGTCGAGATCCACGGCGCCAACGGCTACCTGCTGCACCAGTTCCTGTCGTCGGCGACCAACCTGCGCGACGACCCGTACGGCGGCGACGCCGCGGGCCGCATCCGGTTCCCCGTCGAGGTCGCCCGGGCCGTCGCCGCGGAGATCGGGCCCGAACGCACGGGCATCCGGCTCTCCCCGGGCTTCCGGCTCAACGGCATCACCGAGCCGGACCGCGCCGAGGTCTACCCCGCCCTGCTCGACCGGCTCGACGAACTCGGCATCGGCCACGTGCACTTCGTCGCCGGCAGCGACCCCGACCTCGTGCACGGACTGAGCCGGCAGTGGCGGCGCACCGTCATCGTGAACCTCGGGACGGGCCCGCTCGACACCGATACCACGCTCGCCGCCGCCGACAAGGCCCTCGCCGACGGTGCGGACCTGCTCTCCTTCGGCCGGCAGTTCCTCGCCAACCCCGACCTGCCCGAACGGCTGCGCACGCGCGCCCCGCTCAACTCCTGGAACCCGCGGTTCTTCTACGAGGGAGGCGCCCAGGGCTACACCGACTACCCGGTCCTCGCCGTGAGCGCGGCAGGGGCCGTCGACTGACCGGCGGCCCGCCCCGGGCGGGCCGTCCCGACCGCCTGCACACCATCACACCGGAGGAGCCACCATGGCCGTCGTGTTCGTCAACAAGCTCACCCTGATCGGCAGCGCCGAGGAGTTCGAGAACCTCTACGAGGCCGTCGGGGCCTTCATGGAGACCCAGCCCGGCCTCATCCGCTACTCCCTCGTACGGTCCTCCAAGGACGCCGCGGTCTACTTCAACATCGCCGAGTGGGACGACGAGGAGACCTTCCGGACGGCCCTCGCGGAGCCGGAGTTCCGCCGCCGGCTCGACGCACTCACCGGGCTCATCAAGGGCGAGCCGCACCTGAGCGTGCCGGTGCGGGAGGGCCGGGCCGCCCAGGTCTGAACCGGACCGGACCGGGTCGGACCGGTCCGGTCCCGCAGGGGGGGCGGGGGGGGGGGCCCCCGGGCCCCCCCCCGGGCGCCCCCCCCCCCCCCGCCCGGGCGCCC
>NZ_BPRL01000051.1:0-32237 GCF_045862635.1 Kitasatospora sp. NE20-6 | reverse complement strand
GGCCCCCCCGGGCGTCCCCCGCCCGGCCCGGGGGGGCCGGGGGGGGGCCGCGGGGGGGGGGGGGGGGGGCACCGCGGAGCGCACGGCACGCTCCGCGGCCCCGCCCCGGGCCGGTGCACCCTCAGCGCACCCCGCCGTCCACGTGCAGCACCTGCCCGTTGACGTAGGAACTCTCCGGCGAGGCCAGGAACAGCACCGCTCCGGCCACCTCCTCGCCCGTGCCGGGCCGCCCGGAGGCGAGCGAGGGGGCGAGCTTCGGCCACAGCACCTCGTGGCCGATGAGCGCCCGGCCCATGCCGGAGTCGATGTAGCCGGGGGCCACGCAGTTCACGGTCACCCCTTCCGCGGCCAGCTCCAGCGCGGCGACGGCGGTGAACGCCTCGACGGCCGCCTTCGACGCGCAGTACGCCGCCGCCCCCGCCATCGCACGCGAACCCAGCAGGGAGGACATGGTGATGACACGGCCGCCCGGCGCCCGCCGCACGTACGGCAGGGCCGCCCGCACGGTGTGGAACACGCCGTGCAGGTTCGTGTCGACGACCTCGGCCCAGTGCTCGACGGACAGTGCGGAGATCGGGCCCGGACGGCTCACGCCGGCGTTCGCGACCACGATGTGCGGGCCCCCGTACCGCTCGTGGACGGTGCTCATCAGTGCCGCCACCGAGTCCGGCGCCGTCACGTCCGCCTTCAGCGCGACCAGGCCGTCACCCGGATCGTCCGGGACCTCCCGGGCGGCCACGACGACGGTGGCGCCCGCCCCGGCGAGCGCCAGCGCGACGTCCCGGCCGAGTCCCCGGGTGCCCCCGGTGACCACGGCGGTCCTTCCGTGCAGTCTCATCTCTCCTCCACAGCATCGGCATCGGGACTCCGCCGAGACTGCGGCCCACGGCTCGCGGCCCGCCGGAGCAGCACTGGAGACCGCACGGCCGCACCCCGCGCCGGGGCGGCCGTCAGGCCAGGCAGCGCAGCGGGCGGCCACCGTTGAAGACGACCATCTCCCGCATCGCGGCCGCCGATTCGATCCGGGCACCGGGTGCGCCGCCCGTCGCCTCGTGGAAGGCGCGGTGGAGGTTGCCGACCAGGCGTTCGCGGTCGAGGAGCGACGCGAACAGCCCCCCGTCGGCACGGACGGCCGTCCGGAGCGGGCTCAGCCCGTCCGAGAGGCCCCGCCGGGCGAGCTCCGCGACCCAGCGCAGGTACGCCTCGGTGAACGTGAGGAGCCCGGGGCCGCCGACGGGGCCGTGACCGGGGACGACGACCAGCGGATCCAGCGCGCGCAGCCGGGCGAGCGCCGCGAGGGATCCGGCGAGCGAGCCCATCAGCACGAACGGCGCCGCCCCGGAGAACACCAGGTCGCCGGCGAACAGCACGCGCTGCTCCGGCAGCCACACCGCCAGGTCGTCCGCGGTGTGCGCGACACCGGGGTGGATCAGCTCCGCGGTGATGCCGCCGAGGTGCAGCGTCGCCCCCTCGCGGACGGTCAGCGCCGGCAGCACGGTCGGGGTGTCGCCCCACTCGACGCCGGGCCACATCGACTGCAGCGCGGTGCCCTTGCGCACCAGCTCGGCCGGCCCGGCCTCGTGGCTGACGAGCAGCGTGTCGGGGCCGGAGAACACGTGGTTGCCGAACGTGTGGTCGCCGTGGTGGTGGGTGCTCACCACGATCCGGCGCGGACCGCGCGCCCGGGCGTCCACGGCCCGGCGCAGCGCCAGCGCGCGCCGCTCGGTGGCCGCCGTGTCCACGACGAGGACGGCCTCCTCCCCGACGGCGATCCCCGCGTTGTTCACGCACCAGCCGCCCGGCTCCTGCACGTACGCGTGCACGCCGTCGGCGACCGTCACCACTGTTCCTGCCATGACCTCTCCAGCCCTCCGGTGCGGTGTCCGCCCTGCCCGCCCATTGGGCCGACACCCGGTGGAGCGCGGCTGGAGGAGCAGAGGGGACCACCCCCGGCACGGAACGACGCAGAGGCACGGCGAGGAGAGGAACCACGATGGAGTTCGGCGTGTTCGGCGGGCTGTCCGTCGAGGACAGCGACGGCCCCCACCTGCCCACGGCGCCCAAGCAGCGCCAACTGCTGGGGCTGCTGCTGCTCCACGCCAACCAGGTCATGCCCGTCCGTACGCACGTGACCGAGATCTGGGGCGGGCACCCGCCGCCCAGCGCGGCCACCACCCTGCAGACGTACGTCATGCAGCTGCGCCGGCTGCTCGCCTCGATGCCGTCCGTCGGCTCCCGCGCGGCCGCCCACGACCGGCTCAGGACGACCGGGCAGGGCTACCTCGTCGTCGTGCGGCCCGACGAGCTCGACCTGCTGCGGTTCGAGCGGCTCGTCGAACAGGCCGACCGGGCCGCGGGCGACGACCACGCGGTCGCCCGACTGCTGCGCGCCGCGCTGGCCCTGTGGGACCGGCCCGTCCTCGCCGACGTGCGCACCGGACCGGTGCTCCAGGCCGCCATCACCCACTGGGAGCAGCGCCGGCTCCAGGTCCACGAGACGTACCTCGACGCGCAGCTCCGGCTCGGACGGCACCGCGAGGTCCTCGCCGAGCTGGCGGTCCTCACCCGCCGCCACCCCGTCCACGAACCCCTGCACGCCCGCTACATGATCGCGCTCCACCGGACCGGCCGGATCGGCGACGCCCTCGGCGTCGCGTCCCGGCTCGGCGACCGGCTCGCCCGTGACCTGGGCGTCGCGCCCGGGCCCGCGATCGGCCGGCTGACGGCCGCGATCCGCCACGGCGGCGCCGTCACCACCCCCTCCGCCCCACCCCGTCCGTCCGCCCTTCCGTCCGCCCTTCCGTCCGCACCCGGCCCGCGCCGGGCGTGAGGAGGCCCCCGTGCCCGTCCCCCTGCAACGCGACCCCGACCTGACCCGTGCCGTCCTCACCCGGTGGCTCGCCGCCCGCTCCGACGGGACCGGCGCCGTCGAACTCGGACCCGTCACCGTGCCCGAGGGTGCCGGGTTCTCCGGCGAGATCCTGCTGGTCGACGCCGAGCTGACCGAGGCGGGCGACCGCACGAGGCAGGCGCTCGCCGTCCGTGTCGCCCCGACCGGACACCGGGTCTTCCCCGAGGACACCTGGGCCGCCCAGGTACGCCTGCTGAAACTGCTCGGCGACACCGGGCTGCCCGTACCGAAGGTGCTCGGGGACGAACCGTCCGCCGACCACCTGGGCGCCCCGTTCCTCGTCATGGAGCGCATCGACGGGCGCGTCCCCGCCGACCTGCCGTCCTACCACCGACAGGGCTGGCTCGCCGACCTGCCGCCCGCGGACCGCGCGGACGTGTGGAACGGCGGCGTGGACGCACTTGCCGCCGTGCACCGCCTCGACCCGAAGGAGACCGGCGCCGACTTCCTCGACCGGCCCGCCTTCGGCCCCACCGGCTCGGCGCAACTGTTCGGGCACTTCACCCACCACCTCGGGTTCTACGGGGTGGCCGACGACAACGCCCCGGCGGCGGCCGCACTCGACTGGCTGCGCGCCCACCTGCCCGGCGACCGGGCCCCGGCCTCCCTGCTGTGGGGCGACGCCCGGCTCGGCAACATCGTCTACGCGGGTACGCGGCCCGCCGCGCTGCTCGACTGGGAGACGGCCGCGCTGGGGCCCGCCGAGGCCGACCTCGCCTGGTACCTCCACCTGGACCGGCACCTGAGCGAGGGCATCGGCGCGCCCCGGCTCACCGGGCTGCCCGACAGGGCCGCGACCGTGGCCCGCTGGGAGGAGCGCACCGGGCGGACCGCCGAGAACCTGCCGTACCACGAGGTGTTCGCCGCCTACCGGTTCTGCGTCGTCACCGCGCGGGTGGCCCGGCTGCTCGACGGGAGCGGGATCCTCCCGCCCGGAACGGACTTCCCCCTGCACCGCAACGCGACGGCGCTGCTCGCGACGGTGCTCGCGGAGGTGTCGGGCACGGCGCGCCTCCAGCCGGCTTCCAGGAACCGTGGACCCGCTCTCCAGCGCCCGGGGACAGCCTTGGCGTCCGAGGGAGGAACAAACGACCATGGCGATCGATGACGAACTCTTCCGCGCGGTGTTCGGCGCGCACCCGGCCGGGGTCTGCCTGGTCACCGCAGCCGGCCCCGAAGGCCGGCCGAGCGGCCTGACGACCAGTGCGGTCATCCCCGCATCCATGGAGCCGCCGCTGCTCATCGTGGGCGTGGGCACCGGATCGCGGACCCTGCCGGCCATCCGGCACTCGGGCGGCTTCGCGGTGAACTTCCTGGCCGAGCACACCGAATGGCTCTCGCAGCGGTTCGCCGACAAGAGCGAGGACAAGTTCACCGACCTCGACTGGCAGGCCTCCGAGCACGCCGGCGGCGCTCCGCTGCTGCCCGCGCACCACCTCAGCGCGGTCGCCGAGTGCGTCGTGCACCAGGAGGTGGCGGCGGGGGACCACATCGTGTTCCTCGGCCGGATCGAGAGCGCGACCGTCCACGGCCGCGCACCGATGCTCTACCACAACCGCGCGTACGTCCACCTGCCCGTGCCCGCCCTGTCCGGGACCGCGACGGCCGACTGACCGACGCAGCCCGGCGAACCGCCGCGACGTCCCGGGCCTGCCGGACCGACGCGCGCGGCGCATCCCGGCCGGCCATCACACCGAGGGACAACCATGAAGTTCGGCATCAACCTCTTCCCCACCGTGGGACCTGCGGAGAAGTCCGCCGGACAGCACTTCGAGGAGTCGCTGCGGCTCGCCGAGCTCGCGGACGAACTCGGCTTCCACCACGTGAAGACCGTCGAGCACTACTTCCACGAGTACGGCGGCTACAGCCCCGACCCGGTGACCTTCCTCGCCGCCGCCGCGGCCCGCACCAGCCGCGTCCGCCTCGTCACCGGCGCCGTGCTGCCCGCGTTCACCCACCCGCTGAAGCTCGCCGGCAAGCTCGCCATGCTCGACAACATCTCCCGCGGCCGCCTCGACGTCGGGTTCGGACGGGCTTTCCTGCCCGACGAGTTCACCGCGTTCGAGGTCTCCATGGACGAGAGCCGGGCCCGCTTCGACGAGGGCGTGGAGGCCGTCCGCCGGCTCTGGGCGGAGGAGGACGTCGTGTGGAAGGGCACCTTCCACACCTTCGGCCCGCTCACCATGCTCCCGCGGACCTGGCAGCGCCCCCACCCGCGGATCCTCGTCGCCACCGCGAAGACGCCCGCGTCCGCGGAGGCCGCCGGCCGCGCCGGGTACGGCGTGATGCTCGTCCCGTCCATCAACCCGCGCGAGCAGGTCCAGCAGACGCTGGGCCTCTACCGCGACGCGGCCGCCTCGGCCGGCTTCGAGCCCACCGAGGAGGACGTCCACATGAGTTACAGCGCCTACCTCGCCGAGGACGGGGCGACGGCCCGTACGAACGGCAAGCAGGCGTCCGAGCGCGCCAACCGGGCCCTCGCCTCGGCGGTGTCCGCCTGGAGCCGGACGCGCAGCGCCGACTACCCCGGCTACGAGCGGATCGTCGAGAAGGCCGGCCGCGGCGACTTCGACCGGGCCGTCGCGGAGCGCAAGGCCCTCGTCGGCACCCCCGAGGAGGTCCGGGCGGCGATCGAGGACATCCGCGGATGGTTCGGCGACTTCACCATCAGCCTCCAGGTGATCTCGGGCTCCATGCCGTTCGACGAGGCGGCCCGCACCATGCACCTCTTCGCCGAACACGTCCTGCCGCACTACGCGTCGAACGACTGAGAACGGACCCACCGATGGTTTCCCTGCACACCGACCGCGGCCGCACCGGCCAGGGCCGCGGCACCACCCCCGCCGACGACCGGACACCGTCGTCCCGTGCCCCCGCCGGGGCGGGCGGGCCCGCCGGGGACGCGGTGGGCGGGGCCGACGCGGCGTTCGCGAGACCCCGCCCGCGCCCGCTGCGCCGGGTGGCCGCCGCGGCGGGCGTCGTCCTGCTCGCGATGGCCCTCCACGCCCTCCTCACCAACGAGGCGTTCCGCTGGGAGGTCGTCGCCCGGTACTTCGGCGCCGACGCGATCCTCTCCGGACTCCTCACCACCCTGTGGCTGACCGGCGTGGCCTTCGTCGGCGGTTTCGCGCTCGGCACCGCACTCGCCGTCATGCGGCTGTCCGGAAACCCCGTGCTGGTGACGCTGAGCTGGGGCTACACCTGGCTGTTCCGGTCCGTGCCGATGCTCGTCCAACTGCTCTTCTGGTACAACATCTCGCTGCTGTACCCGAAGCTGTCCCTCGGCATCCCCTTCGGGCCGGCGTTCACCGACTTCTCCACCGAGCAGATGATCGGCGGCCTCACCGCCGCCGTCATCGGGCTCGTGCTGCACGAGGCCGGACAGCTCGCCGAGATCGTCCGGGCCGGGATCCTGTCCGTGAGCCACGACCAGACCGAGGCCGCCGAGGCACTGGGCCTCCGCGGCGGACGGATCTTCCGCCGAATCGTCCTCCCGCAGGCCATGCCCGCGATCCTGCCGCCCGCCGGCAGCCAGATCATCGGGCTGCTCAAGGGCACGTCCATCGTCAGCGTCATCGCCGTCCAGGACCTGCTGTACGCGACGCAGCTGATCTACAACCGCAACTACCTGGTCATCCCGCTGCTGCTGGTGGCCACGCTCTGGTACCTGCTGCTGACCACGCTGCTCAGCGTCGTCCAGCACTTCGTCGAACGCCGCTACGCCCCGGGGGTACGAGCATGATCGAGGCCACCGGTGTCCGCAAGGCGTTCGGCACGCTGACCGTGCTCGACGACGTCTCGCTGACCGTTCCCGAGTCGACCGTCACCTGCGTCATCGGCCCGTCCGGATCCGGCAAGAGCACCCTGCTGCGGTGCGTCAACCGGCTCGAACGCATCGACGCCGGACGCATCGTCGTCGACGGCGAACTCGTCGGCCACGAATGGCGCCGCGGCCGGCTGTACGAGCGGTCGCGCCGCGCCGTCGCCCGCCAGCGCACCCGCACCGGCATGGTGTTCCAGAACTTCCGGCTGTTCCCGCACATGACGGTGCTCGACAACGTCACCGAGGCTCCGCGCGCCCTCCTCGGGCTGAAGCGGGCCGCCGCCGAGGAACGGGCCCGCGACCTGCTCGCCCGGGTCGGCCTCGCCGACAAGGCGGCCTCCCGCCCGCACCAGCTCTCCGGCGGCGAGCAGCAGCGCGCCGCGATCGCCCGGGCCCTCGCCACGGAGCCGCGGGCGATGCTGTTCGACGAGCCGACCAGCGCCCTCGACCCCGAACTCACCGGGGACGTGCTGGAGGTGATCCGCGAACTCGCCGACGGCGGGATGACGATGGTCGTCGTCACGCACGAGATGCGGTTCGCCCGGGACATCGCCGACCAGGTCGTCTTCATGGACAACGGCCGGGTCGTCGAGACGGGACCGCCCCAGCAGGTCTTCGACGCCCCGCACAACGACCGCACGGCCCGCTTCCTGACCCGCCACTGACCCGGCACCGACCCGCGCGGGGACCGCTGCCCCGTCCGCACGCCGCCCGCGCCTGCCGTCCGGCGCCGGGCCCCGCCGTGCCGCCGCCGCGCCCACCGTCCACCACGTGCTCCCCACCGCTCGACACCACACGGAGAACCCCATGCACCTCGTCCCGGCCGCGCCCCGCACGTCCCCGCACGGACACGGCCCGCGCCTCCTGCGCACCGTCCCGGCCCTGGCCACGGCCACGCTGCTCACGCTCGTCCTCGCGGCCTGCGGGTCCGGTACGGAGAAGATCCCCGAGGACACCAGAGCCGCCGACCTCGGCCGCGAGGACGTGGTCTCCGCCCTGAAGAAGGACGACGCCCTCGCCGCGCAGCTGCCCGCGGACCTGCGCGCATCGGGGGTGCTGCGGATCGGGTCCGGCATCGGGGTGGTGCCCATCGCGTTCAGCCCGGAGGACGGCGGGCCGCCGCGCGGGCTCGACATCGACATCTCCGAGGCCGTCGCACGGCTGCTCGGCCTCAAGGTGGAGCGTACGCACGTCAGCGGCGCGACCCTCATCACGGGCCTCAACGCCGGCCGGTACGAGCTCGGCACCGCGAACCTCGGCGTCACCGAGGAACGCAAGCAGGCCATCGACTTCGTGCTCTACAAGACCGACGGCACCGGCTTCGCGGTGCGCAGGAACAGCACGCTGCAGAAGGTCGACACCCTGACACAGCTGTGCGGACTGAAGGTCGGCACCGGCACGGGCACGTCGTACGAGGCCGACCTCACGAAGGCGAACAAGGAGTGCGCGGCCCAGGGCAAGCAGCCGATCACCGTCAACACCTACTCCGACGCCGCCGCGCACTTCCTCGCACTGCGCCAGGGACACGTGGACGTGCTGATGACGACCTCCAGCGTGCTGCGCTACGCGGAGACCCAGCAGCCGGACCTGCGCTACGTCAACGAGCTGGAGCGCAAGAACGTCGGCCTCGCCGTCAAGAAGGGCTCCCCGCTCGCCGGCCCCCTCCGCGACGCGGTGAACGAACTCATCCGCAACGGCACGTACACCACGATCCTGACGAAGTGGGGGGTCAAGGACTCGGCCGTCCCGGAGTCCGTCGTCAACCCGCCCACCAAGCCCTGACGCAGCACCGGTTCCGGCCTCCCGCACGACCGTGCGGGAGGCCGCGGCGCTCCCGGCCCGCCGTCGGCGTCACAGGCCGGGGGCCGGCGGCCACGCCCGCGTCCGCCAGGTGATCCCGGGCAGGTCGGGTACCGCGAGAGCGGCGTGGACGCCGGCCGGGACGGGCAGCGAGTGGACGCGCCACCCCGCGGGGGTGCGGGCCGTGAGCAGGCACTCCGGGCCGGTCTCGATGCGCCGCAGATCCGTCGCGACCCCCGTGCCCATGGCCTTGGCGACCGCCTCCTTGCGGGTCCAGCAGCGGAACAGCAGCGCGGGCCCGCCCGAGGCGACGAGCCGCCGCTCGTGCGGCGAGAGCGCCCTGCGGGCGATCGCGTCGACGTCCACCGGCCGCTCCCGCTCCACGTCGACACCCACGGGGAAGCCGGGCGCCACCGCCACCGTCCAGTGCGGGCCCGAACGGGACAGGCTGAACGTCACGGGGACGGGGGAACCGACCAGGGCCGGCGGCCCGTGCTCCGGGCTGCCGCACTGCGGGCAGGCCGTCCGGCCGAGGGACAGGCCCGCGGGGTCGGACCCGACCCGCCCGGCGAGGATGCGCCGCAGCGCCGTGTGCGCGGCGGCCCAGCGCCGGGCGGCGAGGGGCCGCCGGATGCGGCGCAGGCGTGCGAGCTCGGCCCCGGACAGCAGAGCCGTCTCCGGGGCCGGGCCGTCGTCCGCGACCCGGCCCACCCACACCGTCACCCCGAGGCTCACGGGACCGCCGCCCCCGGGTTCTCCCCCGTGAACTCCACGACCGCGCAGCTCCACGTGAAACCCGCCCCGACGCCGAACACCAGGCCCAGCTCGCCGGAGCGCACCAGGCCCGACCCGCCGAGGAAGGCGAGACCCGCGAACTGGTCGCCGGCCCCCAGGTGCCCCACCGAACGGCCCCACGGCCAGGTGGTCCTCTCCTCGGGGATGTCCCAGCGCCGCAGGAAAGCCGAACCAAGCCTGCCCCGGCCGAAGTTCGGCAGGACGAACCAGGAGATCTCCGCGAGCGCGCAGTCCGCCTCGGCGAGCGCACGCTTCAGCGCCTCGTCCTGCCCGGAGGTGATCCGGGCGACACTGTACGACCGGCCGGTGTCCTCGACGAACGCCTTCTGCAGCAGCCCCAGGTCGATGGGCCGGCGGACGGCGAACGGCACCGGCGAGAACGGGTCGCGGCCCCGGTGCATCTGTTCCAGATCGGCGTCCGACACCGTCACGAGGCTGCGCAGCTGCGCGAAGCCCCCGTCCCCCCGGCCCAGGACGAGCGCGGTGCCGGCGTCGCCGTACACGGTGCCCGGGTCGCCGCGCCAGCGGTCGAAGCCGGGCGCGCCGAACACGTCACCGGTCGTCAGCAGCGCCGCCGTACGGCCGGGCGAACCGGAGAGGTAGCCGGACGCGAGGTCCAGGGCCGCCATGCCGCCGTTGGACAGCTGCCGGATCTCGATCGCGGGGCACCGGTTGCCGACCGCGCACCGCTGGATGTACGAGGCGGCGGCCCAGAGGTCGTGCCCCTGGTACTGGACGGTCGCGTGCAGCAGCAGATCGATGTCGGCGGGATGCGTCCCCGTACGCTCCAGCACCGCGCGTGCCGCGCCGACCGCGAGCTCCGGCGCGGAGGAGCCCGCCGACACGGCGACGGAGGAGATCCCGGTCCGGGCCACGGTGCGTTCGTCGCACAGCCCGTCCCGCAGCGCCTCCTCCGCGCTGCACCTGTCCTCCAGGTGCAGCACCGCTCCGGCGATGTACAGGTCGTCGAACCTCATTCCCGATGCCCTTTCACCGGCCCTGTCAGGACTGCCCCGTGGACGCCGACGGCCGCCGGTCCAGGGGGTGCCCGGCCCGGCGGCCCTCGAACGACCGCGGTGTGCCGGGGCGACGGGTCGCGTGCCTCCGGCTGGGATTCACGGTCCGGCCCGCCGGTGGACGAGCGGTCCAGAGCGACTGGAGAACCCCGCCGCCGGCCCGGGCGCGTGCGGGCCCCCTGTGCCCGCGGTCGACCGGGGCTCCAGACGAGGCCGCGACCATGGCGGGACCGACGAGAGGAGACCTGCCGTGACCGCTCCGCCACCAGCCGCTCTGCTGTTTCCCGGGCAGGGCGCCCAGCAGCCCGGCATGGGCACCGGCCTGTACCGCGCCCACCCCGGCTTCCGGGCCCGGATGGACGAGGTGCTGGAGCTGTGGCGCCTGCACGGGTTCGACCTGCGGGCCGACTGGCTCGCGGCCCGCGGCGGTCCCGGGGACGACGGCCTGCGCGTCGCGCAGCCGATGCTGTTCTCGGTGAACTGGGCCGTCGGCCGGACGGTCCTCGACGCCGGGGTGCGGCCCGCGGCGCTGCTCGGCCACAGCGTCGGCGAGGTCGCCGCCGCTGCCCTGGCCGGCGTCCTCGACGTGGCGGACGCCGTGTCCCTGATGGCGGACCGGATCACCCGGCTCGACGGCACCCCGCCGGGCGGCATGCTCGCCGTCCGGGCCGCCCCCGGCGAACTCGCCCCGTACACGACGGACGAGGTCGTCGTCGGCGCCGTCAACGCGCCGCGCCAGGTGCTGCTCGCGGGCCCCGAGCGGCAGCTGCGCCTCGTCGAGGAACGGCTGCGCGCCGACGGCTTCACCTGTCGCAGGGCCCGCGCGCTCAACCCGTTCCACAGCCCCGTGCTCACCGAGGCCTCCCTGGGCGCGCTGCCGCTGCTCGCCGCCGTACCGTTCCGGCCGCCGCAGCTGCCGCTGCACTCCGCGTACGAGCCCGGGCCGCTGAGCGCCGAGCGCGTCCTCGACCTGCGGTTCTGGGCGCTGCAGCCGGCCCGTCCGGTGCTCTTCGGGCCGGCCCTCGACCTGCTGCTGGCCGGGCAGGACCTGGTGCTCGCGGAGGCGGGTCCCGGACAGGGCCTCACCGCGCTCGCCCGCCGGCACCCCCGGGTGGCGAGGGGCGGTTCACGGGCGGTCGGCCTGCTGCCCGCGCGGCCCGGGCCGCCGGACGTCGAACGGGCGGTCCTGGAGAGGGCGCTCGCCGAGCTCGCGGGCGCGCCCGCCGTGCCGCCGGGCGACCCGGTCCGTCCCGCGGTGCCCGTCCCGGTGCGGTCCGGCGGTTCGGCCGAACCGGTGTCCGAACCGGTGTCCGGGCCGGTGTCCAGGCCGGTTCGAGCCGGTCTCCAGAACGACTTGACACGGTCGCGGTCGGGGACCGGAGTGCCGGTCCCCGCCGACAGCGAGTGAGGATGCCCATGGAACGACGCGTCGTCATAACCGGCATCGGTGCGGTGGCGCCCGGGGGAACAGGGATCAAGCAGTACTGGGATCTGCTGTCGACCGGGCGGACGGCCACCCGCACGATCTCCCTTTTCGATGCCTCCCCGTACCGCTCCCGGGTCGCGGCCGAGGTGGCCTTCGACCCGGCGGCGGCCGGGCTGTCCCCGCAGGAGCAGCGACGGCTCGACCGGGCGGGCCAGTTCGCGCTGGTCGCCGCGCGGGAGGCGATCGCCGGTTCCGGCCTCGACCTCACGGACCCGTCCGCCGTGCGCACGGGGGTGTCGCTCGGCTGCGCGGTCGGCTGCACCACGTCGATGGAGAACGAGTACGTCGTGCTCAGCGACGGCGGCGCCCGCTGGCTCGTCGACCACGCCTACGCGGTGCCCCGGCTCTACGACCACTTCGTCCCGAGCTCGCTGGCCGCCGAACTCGCCCGCGAGGTCGGCGCCAGGGGGCCCGTGTCGCTCGTCTCGGACGGCTGCACCTCGGGCCTCGACGCGATCGGCCACGGCGCCGACCTGATCCGCGAGGGCAGTGCCGACGTCGTCGTCGCGGGCGGCACCGAGGCGCCGATCTCGCCGATCACGCTCGCCTGCTTCGACGCCATCAAGGCCACCACGCCCCGCAACGACGATCCGGAGCACGCCTCCCGCCCGTTCGACAACACGCGCAACGGACTCGTCCTCGGCGAGGGGGCGGCGGTGCTGATCCTGGAGGAACTGGAGCACGCCCGGCGCCGCGGCGCCCGGATCCACGCCGAGGTCGCCGGGTTCGGCACCCGCAGCAACGCCTACCACATGACCGGTCTGCGGGCGGACGGCGCCGAGATGGCGGAGGCGATCCGGGTCGCGCTCGCCGAGGCACGGCTGCTGCCCGGGCAGGTCGACTACGTCAACGCGCACGGCTCCAGCACCAAGCAGAACGACCGGCACGAGACCGCCGCGTTCAAGACGTCGCTCGGCGAGCACGCCCACCGGGTGCCCGTCAGCTCCATCAAGTCGATGATCGGGCACTCGCTCGGCGCCATCGGCGCCCTCGAACTCGTCGCCTGCGTCCTCGCGATGGAGCACGGCGTGATCCCGCCGACGGCGAACCTGCACGAGCCCGACCCGCTGTGCGACCTCGACTACGTGCCGAACACCGCGCGGGAGGCCCGCGTCGACTCCGTGCTGAGCGTGGGCAGCGGCTTCGGCGGGTTCCAGAGCGCCGTCGTCCTCGCCCGTCCCGAGAGGAGCCTCGCATGACGGACACCACCACCCGTCCCGTGATCACCGGCATCGGCGTCGCCGCACCCACGGGGCTCGGCGCCCGCGCGCACTGGACGGCCACCGTGGAGGGCACGAGCGGCATCGGGGAGATCACCCGCTTCGACGCCTCCGGCTACCCGGTGCGGCTCGCCGGCCAGGTGCCCGGCTTCGAGGCCGCCGAACACATCCCTAGCCGCCTGCTGCCGCAGACCGACCACATGACCCGGCTCGCCCTGTACGCCGCCGACGAGGCCCTGAAGGACAGCGGCCTGGACCTCGCCGCGCTCTCCCCGTACGAGGCGGGGGTCGCCTCGGCCTCGTCGATGGGCGGCTTCGAATTCGGCCAGCGCGAGCTGCAGAACCTGTGGAGCAGGGGCGGCCGGTTCGTCAGCGCGTACCAGTCGTTCGCCTGGTTCTACGCCGTCAACACCGGTCAGATCTCCATCCGGCACGGGCTGAAGGGCCCCAGCAGTGCCGTCGTCAGCGACCAGGCGGGCGGCCTCGACGCGATCGGGCACGCCCGGCGGCAGATCCGCAAGGGCACGAAGGTCATGCTCGCGGGCGGCGTCGACGGAGCCCTGTGCCCGCTCGGCCTGGCCGGGCAGCTCGCCTCCGGCCGGCTGAGCACCGCCGACCGGGCCGACCGCGCCTACCTGCCCTTCGACGAGGCCGCGTCCGGCCACGTGCCGGGCGAGGGCGGCGCCTACGTGGTTCTGGAGCACCCGGCGGAAGCCGAACGGCGCGGAGCCCACGTGTACGGCGAACTCGCCGGGTACGCGGCCACGTTCGACCCCGACCCGGCGGCCCCGGACGCCGACGGCCTGCAGCGTGCGATCCGGGCCGCCCTCGCGGACGCGGCCGTGGAACCGGCCGGCATCGCCGTCGTGTTCGCGGACGCCGCCGGTGCCCCCGCGGCGGACCGCGCCGAAGCCGCCGCGATCGCCTCGGTGTTCGGCGCCCGCGGGGTGCCGGTCGCCGCACCGAAGACGCAGACCGGCCGTCTCTTCGCCGGGGGAGCCACGCTCGACCTGGTCTCCGCGCTGCTCGCGCTGCGGGACGGCAGCGTCCCGCCGACCGCGCACGTCACGGCGGTCGCCGCGGACTGCCCCGTCGACCTGGTGACCGGCGGGCCCCGCCGGCTCACCGGCGACGCGGCCCTGGTCCTGGCCCGCGGGGAAGGGGGCTTCAACGCGGCCGCGGTCGTCACGGTCACCGCCCCGGCCGGTCCGACGACCTGACTCCCGACTGTTCGACCTCGACCGTTCGACCCTGACTATTCGACCCCGACGACCTGACGACCCGACGACCCGACCCCGGTGACCGCCGGCCGGGGCGGCACCGGCACGAACGAGAGGAAGGAATTCCTGCCATGAGCACGAACGAGGCCACGGCCCTGAGCATCGACGAGTTCACCCGCATCCTGCGCGAGTCCGCGGGCGAGGACGAGGCGGTCGACCTGAGCGGCGACATCGCCGACGTGCCGTTCACGGACCTCGGCTACGACTCCCTCGCCCTGCTGGAGGTGGGCGGCCGCATCGCCCGCGACTTCGGGGTCGACCTCCCCGACGAGGACCTCGACGGCGTGGAGACCCCGAGGGCCTTCGTCGACCTGGTCAACTCGGCCCTGTCCGGCGGCTGAACGGCACGCACGGAGGGCGGGCCCCGGATCTCCGGGGCCCGCCCTCCGTGCGTCCGGCCCGGCGTCAGCGGGAGCCGTCCCGCTCCGCGGCCTCCTTGGCCAGGACGAGGGTGGCCGTGCTGTTCCTGCCGAGGGCGCCGCGGACGAGCGCACGGGCCGTGTCGAGCGTGGCGTCCGGCCCCAGCAGCTCCCGGATGCGCTCGGGACGCAGCACGACGGTGTGGTGCGAGGTGGCGCGCACGCCGTCCCCGGTCGGCCTGACCGTCCAGCGGCCGGTGTGCGCGGCCATCAGCGGCGGCACCTGCACCTGCTTGTACACGAGCCGGTCCGGCGTGAAGCCGACCCGGACCGACTTCGTCGTGTGCACGGAACCGTCGGCGGCCCGGGTGTCCATCTCCACCGTCTGCAGGTTCTCGCCGGGCTCGGTGAGCACGAGCCGGTCGACGTGCGGGAGCCGCTCCTCCCACCGGCCGGCCTGCCAGAGGAAGTCGTAGACCTGCTCCGGGGTGCCCGCGATGTCGACGTGGTCGGCGAACGACAGCAGCGTCCCCGGTTCGGCGGCCAGCGACTCGGCCGCCGCCTTCAGGGCGGCCAGTTCGGAGCTGCTGTTGGTGTCCACGGCCCGCTCCACCCACTCCCGGTCCGCCGGGTCGTCGTCGACGACGGTGAAGTCGTGCAGCAGGACGACGCGGCTGCCCCCCGGTGCGGCCTCGACGATCCACTCGCCGCCCATCGACGCGACCGGCGCGGACGAGACCTCCTGGCGGAACGTCACCCGCAGGGCCTCCGGATCCAGCGTGCGACGGGAGGTCCACGTCCGCACCTCCCCGTTCGCGAACGCCCAGATCCTCAGCCGCTCCGACCGGACGCCCCCGTCCAGCGTCTCCACGTGCACGGTGGGCGGGAAGAGATGCGGCCAGTCCTCCGCCCTCGCCACGAGGTCGTAGACGGCCCTGGGGCCGGCCGCCACATCGATCGCGTGCTCCGTTTTGACGACGCCTGAGTTCGACACGCAGTACCCCTTTCCGAGATGTCGTCACGAGTGTGGGCACCTGCGCTCCAGCGGTGGTCGAGACCGGCTCCAACAACTTCTACATGTTCCACGGCGGCACCAACTTCGGCTTCACCAACGGCGCCAACGACAAGCACACCTACCGGCCGACCGTCACCTCCTACGACTACGACGCGCCGCTGGACGAAGCGGGCGACCCCACCGAGAAGTACACGGCGTTCCGCCAGGTCATCGCCAAGTACGCCCCCGTACCGGCGGAACCCGTGCCCTCTCCCGGCGCGAAGCCGGCCGTCCCCCGCATCACGCTCGCGACGACGGCGCCCCTGCTCGACCGGGCGCACCTGCCGGGCGCACCGGTCGCCTCCGAGCACCCGCCGACCATGGAACAGCTCGGCCAGGACTTCGGGTTCACCCTCTACCGGGCCGCCCTTCCCGCGGCCGGACCCACCCTGCTGGAGGCCGAAGGCGTCCACGACCGCGCCCAGGTCCTCGTCGACGGCCGGCCGGTGGGCGTGCTGGAACGCGAGAGCCACGAGCACGCCCTCGCCTTCACCACCCCGCGCCGCGGCGCCGAGCTGAGCGTGCTCGTCGAGAACCAGGGCCGGGTCAACTACGGCCCGGGCATCCACGACCGCAAGGGGCTCACCGGCACCGTCCGCGTCAACGGCACCCGGCTCACCGGCTGGACGAGCCTCCCGCTGCCGCTCCGCACCCTGGCCGGACTGCAGTTCACCGCCACCGGCACCACCGCGGTCGGACCCGCCTTCCACCGCGGCACGTTCACCGTGGACGAGCCCGCCGACACGTTCCTCTCCACCCGCGGCTGGACCAAGGGCAACGCCTGGATCAACGGCTTCCACCTGGGCCGCTACTGGTCACGGGGTCCGCAGCACACCCTGTACGTCCCGGCCCCCGTCCTGCGGCCCGGCCGGGACGAGATCACCCTTCTCGAACTCCACGCGCGACGGCCGGCCGGGTGGTGCCGTCGACCGGTTCGGACGCGGGCTCCGCGATCGTGTCGGGCAGGTAGCCGGTGCCGGGGCCCTGCCCGACGGTGCCGACCCTGGCCAGGAACGCCGTGTAGTCGGTGCCCGCCGCGCGGGCGGACCACATCTTCTGGGCGAGGGCGGCGAAGCTCTTCTCGATCAGGGTGTGGGTCTGGAGCTCGGTGTAGGTCGCGCGGACGAGGTCGTTCCAGACGGCGGGCATGGCGCCGAGCAGGTCCGGGTCCTGGACGGCGAGGTCCTGGCCGCGGCCGAAGACGTGGGGTGCCCAGTTGAGGAAGATGTCCTGACCGTCGAGCCCCTGGGGGTGGTAGTAGGTCGCGAACGGTACGACGTAGAGCAGGTTGTCGTTGGAGTTGATGACCTTGTAGCCGTCGGCGATCGCCGCCTTCGGCGCGTACCAGTCGTTGTTCCAGCTGTTGACGGTCATGTTCTTGTCGTAGCCTGCGCCGCTGCCGCCCATCACGCCGAAGCTTCCCCAGGCGTTGACGTTCTTCCCGAGGGAGCGCACGTAGGGGACGACGGCGTTGACGTACGTCCTGTACAGGTCGGTCAGTTCCTCCGGGTACTCGTCGATGCCGATGTGCACCGTGGGGCCGCGGAACCAGGGGACGAACTCGGCGAAGACGCTCTTCATGAAGTCGGTGGTGGCGGGCTCGGTCAGGTCCAGGTGGTCGGAGTTGCCGCCGTCGAGACCGAGGCTCGGCCGGAACCGGATGAACGCGCGGGCGTGGGCCGGGGCGTCGATCTCGGGGACGAGGGTGACGGCGTTCGCGGCGGCGGTGTCCTCGAAGGTGTCCCAGTCCTGGCGGGTGTAGCCGTCGGTCGAGGCCAGCCCGGCGAAGGCGGGGTCGGTGCTCTGGAGCCGGAACGCGGAGAGGGCCTGCGACCAGTCCCCGTCCGGCGCCGAGGGCTCGTTGTCGTTGAGGTGCAGCTGGAGGGTGTTGAGCTTGAGCCAGCCCATCCAGTGCAGGTACGACCTGATGAACCCGGGGGTGTAGTAGCGGCGGCCCACGTCGAGCATGAAGCCCCGGACCGCGTAGTCCGGGAAGTCGACGGCGGTGCCGGCCGGCACGCTGGACCGGTCGGGCGAACCGAGGACGGCCTGCAGCAGCGTCCGGGTGCCGTAGTAGAGGCCCTTCTCGCCGCCGCCCGTGATGCTGATCGAGCCGGCGTCCGCGGTCAGGCGGTAGGCCTCGGCGCGTAACTCCGTCCTGGCGGCGCCGTAGTCGGCCGCAGGGTCGACCCGCAGGGCGATGTCGCCGGTGTTCGGGGAGCCCGTGGCGACGGTGAGGTGCAGGCCGGTGAGCTCGGCGGCCTCGGCGGCGAGCTGGGAGGCGAGGCCCTGCACGGCGGCCGGGGCTCCGGCCGGGACGACGATGCGGCCGGTCGGGGCAAGGGTGATCCGGCCGGTGCCGCCCGTCCACTGCTGGATCGCCGGCACCACACCGGGTGGCGCGGTGCCGGCCCCGGCGGCTGCCGCCGGGGCCGTGCCGTGCGCCGCCGCGACGAGCGGCGGCAGGAGGAGGACGCAGGCGAGCAGTCGCCCTGCGGTGCCTTTCAGCTGCATGTTCCGGGCTCCTGAGGGTGGGGAGGGGACGCCGCGCGGTGCCCCTCGGTCCGCACGGTCACGAGGACGGGGAGGCGAAGGGCCGACACGTGCGGGGTAGGCCCACGATCGGCCTGCGGATGCTCGTGGGGCAAGAGGTGTGGACCAATGGCGTGACGGCTCCGCAGGTCCGTGCCGCCGCCGGAATTCTTCGGACGGGTGAGGCGCGGCCCCGGACCGGCCGGGTCGATGTGCGGCGGAGGCGGCCGGTCGTCAGTGGGCGGCCAGGCCCGCGGGAGCGCCCGCGGAGGCCGGCGTACGGTCCTCGGCGTCCCAGGCGTGCAGCCCGGCTCCGAGGCAGCCCGCCCTGTCGCCCAGCGCGGCGGTGACCAGGCGTGGACGCCGGTGGAAGGTCAACTTCCTGTCGAGACAGGCCCGGAGCGGGTCCAGCAGGAGACCGCCGGACTCCGCCAGGCCGCCGCCGAGGACGACGACCTCGGGCGCGAGCAGCGTGACGGCGGCGGTGAGGGCGGTGCCGAGGCCGTCGACGGCGCGCCGCCAGACCACCCGGGCCGCTTCGTCGCCGTCGATGTCGCCGTTGCCGTTGCCGTTGCCGTCGCCGTGCCCGCCGCCGAGCCGGGCCGCGACGTCGGCCGCACCTCCGACGGGGCGGCCGGTCAGCGCGGTGTACGCCGCCGCGATCCCCGCCGCGGAGGCGACCGCCTCCAGGCACCCGGCCGCGCCGCAGGCGCACCGCGGGCCGTCCGGTTCGACGACGAGATGGCCGAGCTCGCCCGCGTAGCCGCCGGCGGTGAGCAGCCGGCCGTCGTGGACGATCGCGGCCGAGATCCCGGTGCCGATCGCGACGAACAGCGCGTCCCGTACGCCACGGGCCGCGCCCAGCCGGACCTCGGCCAGGGCCCCGGCGCGTACGTCGTGGCCGAGGGTGACCGGGAGGCCCGTGCGTTCGGTGAGGAGTGCGCCGAGGGGCAGGTCGCGCCAGCCGAGGTTCGCGGAGCGGACGGCGAGGGCGCGCCCGGCGTCGACGATGCCGGGCACTACGACCCCGGCCCGCCGGACGGTGAGGGATCGCTCCGCGGCCCTGCGGTGGAGGGAGCGCAGGGCCGACACGATCGCGTCGACGACGGCCTCGGGCCCGTCCGAGCGGGGGGTGGGGCACCGCTCGGCGACCAGCACGCCCGCCCCGCGGTCGAGGAGGGCCCCCTTCATCCCGGTGCCGCCGACGTCCAGGGCGAGCACGCACTCCCCGCTCCGCGGCGCATCAGCCATCGCGCCCCTCCAGCGGGACGGGGTGGCGGCGGGCGGGATTCCCCGCACGGCACGCCGGGGGCGCGGCAGCGGGCCCCGACCGGGTGTCCGGCCCGGCGGACGTCCGGCACGGCGTGGTGTCAGGCATGGGCGGCTTCCTCGTGGGCGGCGGGGCGGCGGACCGGCGGAGTGGCGGAGTGGCGGACCGGCGGCCGGGATCAACCGGCGGCAGCGGTGACGACGGTCGTCAGGAGCTGGGCGGCGGTGTCGGCGACGGCCGCGCGGCCCGCCGCCAGGTAGCGCCGCGGGTCCACCACCCGCGGGTCGGCGTCGAGGTGCGCGCGGATCGCGCCGGTCATCGCGATGCTCAGCGCGGTGCCGATGTTGACCTTGCTGATGCCGCCGGCGACGGCCCGCTGCAGCTCGTCGTCGGCGACGCCGGAGGAGCCGTGCAGGACGAGGGGGACCGCGAGCGCCTCGTGGAGCGCGGCGAGCCGGGCGTGGTCCAGCCGGGCGTCCCGCGAGGTCATCGCGTGCGAGCTGCCGATCGCCACGGCGAGGGCGTCCACCCCGGTCTCCTCGACGAACCGCCGGGCCTCACCGGGGTCGGTGCGGGCACCGGGGGCGTGGGCGTCCAGGGGGCCGGTGCCGTCCTTGCCGCCGACCTCGCCGAGTTCGGCCTCCAGCCACAGGCCGTGGGCGTGGGCCCACCGGGCGGCCTCGCGGGTGACGGCGACGTTCTCCCCGTAGGGCAGGTGCGCGGCGTCGAACATGACGGAGCCGAACCCGCAGTCGGCGGCCTGGTGGAGCAGCGCCTCGCTCTTCACGTGGTCGAGGTGCAGCGCCACGGGCACCGCGGCGGCGCGCGCGGCGCTCACGGCGGCGGTGGCGATCGCGTGCAGGCGGCCCGCCCGGAACTTCACGGCGTTCTCGCTCACCTGGAGCACGACGGGCTCGCCGACGGCCTCGGCGGCGGAGATGACGGCCTCGACGTGTTCCAGGGTGATGACGTTGAACGCGGCGACCGCGCTGCGTCGGGCGACGGCGTCGGCGACGAGTGCGCCGGTGGTGCTGAGAGGCATCGTGGTCCCTTGCTCGTGAGGGGGGGTGGGTCAGGCGGGAACGACCTGGACCCGGGCGAGGTGGGCCGGACCGGTCCGGGAGAGGTCGGCCGCGACCGCTGCGCCTGCGGCACCGCCCGGCGGAAGGACCGCCACCGCCCGGCGGCCCAGGGCGTGCAGGACCCCGGCCACGTTGACGCCCTTGCCGCCGGCCTGCTCGTGGACGGCGTCCACCCGGTGGCTCGTGTGCGGCGCCGGGTCGGGCGTGACGGTGACGATCACGGCCGAGGTCCTCCGTGCGTCGTGGACCCGGCGGCAGCGGCGGGGGTAGGGGTGAGGGCGGCGGGCGGGGCCGGGGTCATGCGTCGGCGAGGATCACGGAACGCGTCAGGTTGCGGGGCCGGTCGGGGTCGAGGCCCCTGGCCTCGGCGACGGCCACGGCGAGGCGGTGGACGCGTACGAGTTCGGCGAGCGGGTCGAGTGCGCCTGCGATCCAGCGGGCACCGGTCGCCTCCACCTGCCGGGCCAGCCCGGCGGGCGCTTCGCCGAGCATCCAGGTGGCGGTGGTGGGTGCCGCGATGCTGATCGGCCCGTGCCGGTACTCCATGGCGGGGTAGGCCTCGGTCCAGGCGAGGGCCGCCTCGCGCATCTTCAGCCCGGCCTCGTTGGCCAGGCCGACGGTCCAGCCGCGCCCCAGGAACGTGAACTGGGTGCGGTCGACCAGCCCGGCGGGCAGGGGCTCCGCCAGGGCGCGGCGGCCGTCCTGCTCGACCTCCTCGGTGTGCAGGCCGAGGTGCGCGCGCAGGAGCGTCAGCGCGGTGGTGGCGAACCGGGTCTGGACGACCGACCGTTCGTCGGCGAAGTCGAGCACGACGAGGTCGTCGGCCAGGGACGCCACGGGGGTGTTCGGGTCCGCGGTGACGGCGACGGTGCGCACCGTGCCCCGCAGGGCGCCGAGGAGTTCCAGGACCTCGGTCGTGGTGCCCGACCGGGTCAGCGCGATCACCCGGTCGTAGGCGCGGGTCGCCGGGAACTCGGAGGCGGCGAACGCGTCGGTCACCCCCTGCCCGCTCGACTCCCGCAGTGCGGCGTACGCCTGGCCCATGTACAGGGACGTCCCGCAGCCGATGATCGCGACCCGTTCGCCGTGCGCGGGGAGGGCGTCCTGCCGGGTCGCGGCGAGGTCCGCCGCGCGACGCCAGCAGTCCGGCTGGCTGGCGATCTCGGTCTCGACGTACGTCATGCAGGGCCTCCACGATGACTGCTTGATTGAATATGATGCTCGATTGCTCTATTCAATCATCTATGAGCATTCATGGATAGCTGCCGGTGCTCGGACATGTCGCGGCACGCTTCCGCTCGGGGGCGGCGCCGGCGTGGCTGCTGCGGGGGTGCCCGTGCGCCCCGGTGGTGCTTGCCTGGTTGAATATGACGACATATAGCTCATTCGATCAAAAAAGAGCACATAGTCTGGCGGTTCCGTCACCTTGTCCGCGATACGCTTCCCCTGCCGACACGACACGACATGACACGTGCCGACACGACACGTAAGGAGAGGCCATGGGGACGCACGAGAGGTGGACGCGTCTGCTGGAGATCCTCGGGGACAAGGGGCGGATCGAGGTCGGCGAGGCCGTCGAGCTGCTCAAGGTCTCCGCGGCGACCGTGCGCCGCGACATGGACGAGCTCGCCAACCAGCAGCTGCTGGTGCGCACCCGTGGTGGCGCGGTGCTGAGCGGTGTCGCGTACGACCTGCCGCTCCGCTACAAGACCGCGCGCCGCGCCGACGAGAAGCTGAGGATCGCGAAGGCCGCCGCCGCGCTGATCCCGCCCGGTGCGGTGGTCGGCCTCAACGGCGGCACCACCACGTCGGAGGTCGCACGCGAGCTCGCGACCCGCGCCGACCTGGCGGAGCACTCCGGCGGCACGGCGCTGACCGTCGTCACCAACGCGATCAACATCGCCAACGAGCTGGCCGTACGGCCGTACGTGAAGACGGTGGTCACCGGGGGAGTGGCCCGCCCGAACTCCTACGAGCTGACCGGCCCGATGGCCACCATGGTGCTCCAGGGCATCGCGCTGGACTACGCGATCCTGGGCGTCAACGCCGTCGACCCCAAGAACGGCGCCGCCACCCACGACGAGGGCGAGGCCAGCGCCAACCGCGCCATGGCGCTGCGGGCGGACAAGGTGATCGTCGTGGCCGACGCGACGAAGATCGGCCGACGCGCCTTCGCCCAGGTCTGCGCCGTCCACGAGTTCTCCGTCCTCGTCACGGACAAGGACGCCCCGGACGAGGTCATCGAGCAGTTCGTCGCCCAGGGCACGGAGGTCCACTGCGTGTGACCCCGGGTCCGCGCAGCATGCCGCTGCCGGCCCCCCGGCCCCGACACCGCAGGCCCCGGAAGCACCCCCGAACGGAGACGGCATGAGTTCCGCACCGCAGCCGCTGCTGCTGCCGGACGGCTCGCCCGCCGCGCACGCCTGGACGCTCGACCCGGCACTGAAGCACCTCAACCACGGGTCCTTCGGCGCAGTCCCGCAGGCGGCACAGCAGGAACAGCAGCGGCTGCGCGCCGAGATGGAGCGCGCGCCGGTGGTCTGGTTCCCGGGCCTGGCGCAGCGCGTCGCGGCCGCCCGGGCGGCGGTCGCCGACTTCCTGCGGGTCGGGACGGCCGATCTCGCCCTCGTGCCCAACGCCAGCGCCGGGGCCAGCGTCGTCTACGGGAACCTGCCGGCCCGGCCCGGCGGGGAGGTCCTGGTGACCGACCACGGCTACGGCGCGGTCACCATGGGCGCCGAACGGCTGGCCCGCCGCTGGGGCGGCAGCGTCCGGACGGCACGGGTGCCGCTCGACGCCACCGCCGAGCAGGCCTGTGCGGCGGTGCTCGCCGGGATCACCGACCGGACCGCGCTGATCGTCCTCGACCACATCACCTCGGCGACCGCCCGCTGGATGCCCGTCGCGCAGATCGGTGCGGCGGCCCGCGCGCGGGGCATCCCGCTCCTGGTCGACGGCGCCCACGTGCCGGGCCTGGCCGAAGACCCCCTGGCCGGGCTCGAGTTCGACGTCTGGGTGGGCAACCTGCACAAGTTCGGCTGCGCCCCGCGCGGCGCCTCGGCACTGGTGGCCCGCAGCGAACTCCGGCACGAGCTCCACCCGTTGATCGACTCCTGGGGGGCCGGGGAGCCCTTCCCCGAGCGTTTCGACACCCAGGGCACGCTCGACGCCACCGGCTACCTGGCCGCCCCCGCCGCCCTGGACTTCGTCGAACGGACCTGGGGATGGAAGGCCGCCCGCGGCTACATGCACGACCTGGCCGACTACGCCGAGCGGATCGTCGGCGAGGCCCTCACGGAGCTGACCGGCGAGTGTGCCGCGGTCGACGTCGGCATGCCGGTGAACGCCCTGCGGCTGGTCCGGCTCCCCGCCGGCCTGGCGGGCACCCGTGCCGAGGCCGACGCCCTGCGTGACCGGTTCGCGGCGGAACTCGGCGTCGAAGCCGCTTTCACCAGTTTCGGCGGCATCGGCTACGTCCGGCTGTCGACCCACGTCTACAACACCGCGGCCGACTTCGAGCACTTCGCCGAGCGCTGCGTACCCGTGCTCGGCGCGTGGGCGCGCACGGCCCGCGGCGGCGCGTAGCGCGGGGACGGCCCGGCGGCGCCGAGGCGCCGCCCGGCAGGACCGGGATGCCGTGTCCGCCGGATCCCGTCCGGTAAAACGTGACATTGTACTATGTGCCCTGCACACCCTGGAGGCACACCATGGCGGATCCCGAGCGCCGCGCCGTCATCACCGTCCAGGAGCGGCTGCGCGACCAGGTCGCGCACGCGCTGCGGGCGGCGCTGATCTCCGGCGAGCTGCGCCCCGGGGTCGTCTACTCGGCACCCGCGCTCGCCGTCGACTTCGGGGTGTCCGCCACCCCCGTCCGCGAGGCGATGCTCGACCTCACCCACGAGGGCCTGGTCGAGGCGGTCCGCAACAAGGGTTTCCGGGTCACCGAGCTCAGCGACCGCGACCTCGACGAGTTCACCGGGATCCGGGCGCTGATCGAGGTGCCCACCGTCGGGCGGGTCACCCGGACGGCCGCCCGTGAGCAGCTGGAGGCGCTGCGCGGCGCGGCCGAGGCGATCGTCGCCGCCGCCCGGGCCCACGACCTGATCGCCTATCTGGAGGCCGACCGGAGGTTCCACCTCGGACTGATCGGCCTGGCCGGGAACGCCCGACTGGTGGAGACCGTCGGCGACCTGCGCAAGCGCTCCCGGCTGTACGGCCTCAAGCGGCTCGACCGGCGCGGTGAACTGGTGCCCTCCGCCGAGGAGCACCTGGAACTCCTCGACCTGATGATCGCCGGTGACGCCGAAGCCGCCGAGGCGTGCATGGCCCGTCATCTCGGCCACGTCCGCTCGCTCTGGGCGACCGGCCTGGACGGGGACAGGGACGGGGACGGCGCCCCGTAGTCGTCCGCCGCGCCGGATGCTTCCGCCCCCCCGGTTCAGCGGTGCAGCGGTGCGGCGGTGCGGCGGCGCCTGGGCATGGTGCGTGTGCGCTGCGTGCACGGGAGAGGGGGCCTACCGTCGTGGGGAGACCCGAGGAGCGGGAGGACACCGTGCCGGAGCAGAAGATCACCACCTTCCTGTGGTTCGACGACCAGGCCGAGGAGGCGGCGCGGTTCTACACCGGGCTGTTCCCGGACTCCCGGATCACCGAGGTGCAGCGGTACGGGGAGGCGGGCCCCGGCGAGGCGGGCTCGGTGATGACGGTGGCGTTCGACCTCGCGGGGCAGCAGTACATCGCGCTCAACGGCGGCCCGCTGTTCCCGTTCACCGAGGCGATCTCGCTCCAGGTCGGCTGCGACGACCAGGCGGAGGTCGACCGGCTCTGGGCCGCCCTCACCGAGGGCGGGCAGGAGAGCGCCTGCGGCTGGCTGAAGGACCGCTACGGGCTGTCCTGGCAGATCACCCCCCGACGGCTGATCGAGCTGGCCGGCGCCCCGGACACGGCCGGGGCCCAGCGGGTGATGCGGGCGATGCTGCAGATGAAGAAGATCGACATCCAGGCACTGGAGGACGCCTACGCCGACGGCGGCGGGACCGGCCCGGCCTCGTAGGGACGGACCGCCGGCTCCGCCGCCTTCCTGCGGCCCGGCGGCCGGTGTCGAGCAGCCGCACCGAGCGGTCGAACCAGCGCCCGACCGGGGAGCCGACCGATGCTGTCGGTGCGGCGGCGAGCGTCGACGCGGGGCTGTCCGGCCTGGCCGGCGGCTGCCGGGAGTGCGCGGGTGTCGTCCGGCGGCGTTTCGCGCCGGGCTGTCCGGCGGGTGGCGTCAGCGGGTCGGAGCGGTGGGTGTCTGCTCGACGAGGGTGGCGGTGGCGCGGTCGAGGAACTCGCAGAACCGGCGGTGCTCGTCGGTGTCGAAGCGGTCGGTCAGGGCGCGTTCCAGCACGATGATCTCCTGGTAGGCGCGGTCGAGCAGGCCGCTACCGGTGTCGGTGAGGGTGGCGATCATGACCTTCGCGTGGGTCGCGGAGGCGTTGCGGTCGATGAGCCCCTTGGCCTGCATGCCGTTCAGGACGGTGGCCATGCTCTGCTGGGAGACGCCGCAGGCGCGGGCGAGCTGGGCGCCGGACCGGCCGTCCGTGCGGGAGAGGGCGAGGAGCGCCGCGTACTGGGTCATGGTCAGCCCGTAGGTGCGCAGCACCGCTTCGTGGTGGGCCATCAGTGCTTGTTCGGCGCGGCGGATGCGCGTGCACAGGTATTCCTCGACGGGCACCTCGGTCATGTCTCAACCTTCTTACTTGACTCAACTATCTGATACTCGCTACGTTCGTCAGTGTCAGGTTACTGAGTCGACTCAGAAAGTTGAAAGCCATGAAGGCTGTTGTCCTGGGCGCCGACGACCACTTCCGTCCGGCCGAGGTCGCCGAGCCGGTGCCCGGGCCCGGCGAGGTGGCCGTCCGGGTCGCCTACGCGGGTGTGCAGTGGGGCGACGTGCTGGTGCGCGACGGGCACTTCCCCGTTCCGCGACCGTTCGTGCCCGGCTTCGAGGCGGCCGGCCGGATCGCCGCGGTCGGTGACGGCGTGGACGGGAGCCGCATCGGGGAGCAGGTCGTCGCGCTCGTCGGCGGGGGTGGCTACGCACAGGTCGTGCTGGTGCCGGCCGTGCTGGCGATCGGCACGGAGGGCGTCGACGTGCGGACCGCGGCCGGGGCCGGGTGGGTCGCCCCGACCGCCTACGACCTGATCAACGCCGTCACCGGGGTCGGCCCGGGGGACAGCGTGCTGATCCACGCCGCGTCCGGCGGAGTCGGCACCCTGGCGGCACAGTTCGCCGCCGTCGCGGGAGCCCGGCGCATCGTCGGCGTGGTCGGCAGCGCCGAACGGGCCGACTACGCCCGCCAGTTCGGCTACGACCAGGTGCTGACCCGCGAGGAGTTCCCCGGGGCCCTCGGCGAGGAGACCTTCGACGCGATCCTCGACCCCGTCGGGGGCGCGACCCGGATCGCGAACCTGGCGCACCTGGCACCGCACGGCCGGCTCGCGGTCTACGGCAACATCGCCACCTTCGAACCCGTCGCCGTCTCGACGAACGACCTGCTCATGAACGGGCAGTCCCTCATGACCTACAACAGCAACCTCCTGAGCCGCACCGCCCCCGCCCGGCTGGCCGCCGCCGCCACCCGCGCCCTGGCGCTCGTGGCGAACGGCTCGGTGCGCGTCGACATCACCGCCGAGCACGAACTCGCGGACGTGGCGACCGCGATCGACGACCTGGCGACCGGTGCCACCTGCGGGAAGAGCATCGTCCGCGTCCGGTGACCACGGCCGCCGACCCGTGCGTTCCCGATGCCTCCGGGCTGCCCGGTGAGCCTCCCGTCGCCGGGGTGCGCCGGGGTGCGCCGGGGTGCGCCGGGAGCGGTGAGCCGGCCGCCCGGTCGTCACGGGTCGTCACGGTCGGGGTGTGACTCCGCCGCGGAGCGCGTCGAACAGCCGCTCGATGCGCGCGCGGTGGTCGTCCACCACGGCGTCCGGCGGCTCTCCGGCGGTGAGGCGGCGTGCGGTCTCCACCAGTACGGTGCTGTAGCCGGCGATGAAGAAGGCGGCGAGCAGGGTGCCGTCGCCCTCGAAGGCCGGGTCGCGGGCGAGCTCCTCGGTGAGGGTCCGCTGGAGATCGGAGGCGATCTCCCGTGCGCGGGCGATCAGTGCGGGCGACGCCGCGACGGTCCGGAAGAAGGGGACGGATCCGCCGTTGACGCCGGAGAGCGGGTGGCGGGTGTCGACGAGGCGGAGGGCCGCATCGCGCAGGGACGCCTGCACGTCGACGCCCGGGGCGCGGTCGTGCACCGCCGAGCGCAGGAGTTCGACCGCGTCGACCGAGCGGTCCAGGAGGAGATCCTCCTTGCGCGGGAAGTGCTTGAAGACCGTCACGCTCGACACGCCGGCCTCCCGTGCGACCTCGGCGACGGTGACCGCGTCGAACCCGCGGTCGAGAAACAGTCGCGTTGCGGCCTGCGAGATTTTCGCGCGCGTCTGCGGTCCGCCCCGCTCTCCGGTCCTGGGCATCCGATCTCACTTCCTTGTGTAACTAAACTTAGTCACGTAACTTAGTGGCATGCCCTCCGAACAGACCACCGTCATTGTCGTCGGGGCGGCTGCCGCCGCAGTACGCGCCGCCCCGGTGCGGGCCCCGGCCGCCGCCCGCACCGTCCCGGCCGGGGTGACCGGCCGCCGAGAGCGGCCCGCTCCGGCACGGGACCACGACGCGAAGGGGGTGCCCGGTGTCTGAGGAGACGGCAGGCCGGTCCCCGCGCTCCCCCCGATCGCTGCGGGAGGCGTGGGTGGCCCTGGCGGGACTCTCCGCGGTGTTCCTCTTCGAGATGCTCGACAACTCGGTCCTGAACGTCGCGCTGCCCACGATCGGACGCGAACTGCACGCCTCGACGACCGCGCTGCAGTGGGCGACGGGTGCGTACGCGGTCGTCTTCGGCGGGCTGATGCTCGCGTTCGGCGCGGTGGCCGACCGGTTCGGCCGGCGACGGATCATGCTCGTCGGGCTGCTCCTGCTCGGCGTGGCGAGTTCGGCGACCGCCTTCGTCTCCACCGTGGAGCAACTGATCGCCGTCCGGGTGGTGCTGGGGGTCGCCGCCGCCATGACGACGCCGGGGGCGATGGCGCTGGCCTTCCGGCTGTTCGACGACGACGGCCTCCGCGTCCGGGCGACGACCCTCATCACGACCGTCGGTCTGGTCGGCCTCGCGATCGGCCCGACCGTGGGCGGCTTCGTGCTCGCGTTCGCGCCGTGGCAGGCCCTGCTGCTGGTGAACGTGCCGATCGCGGTGCTCGCGATCATCGGCGTGCGGTTCGGCGTCGCCGCGGACACCGCGGCCGACCTCCACCGAGATCCGGTCGACGTCGCAGGTGCGGTGCTGGTCGCCGCGGCGATCGTGCCGGCACTCGTCGCGCCGACCCTGTTCGTCGACGAGGGGGCCGGATCGTGGGCCCCGTGGGCGGCCACCACGGTCGCCGTCGTGGGGGCGGTCCTCTTCGTCCTCCGCGAGCGTTCGGCACGCCACCCGCTCCTCGACCTCGCCCTCGTCGCGCACCCCCTGGTGTCGAGCGGCCTGGCGTTCAAGGCCGCGGCCGGGCTGGCGACCGCCGGCCTCGGCTACCTGGTGACGCTGCAACTGCAGCTCGACCGGGGATGGACGCCCGGCCTCGCCGCCGTCGGCATGCTGCCGCAGGTCGTCGTCCTCGTCGCGGGCGGCGCGTTCGTCGGCCCGCTCGTGCGAAGGGCCGGACTCGACCGGGCCGCCCGGCTCGGCGCCGCGGCGGTCGTGCTCGGGCTCGCCGTGTACGGCCTGCTGAGCCGCTTCGGATACGGGTGGATCGCGATCGCCCTCGTGCTCGTCGCCGCCGGGATGCGCGTGGTCGGCGTCGTCGCCGGGGTCAACGTGCTCCGCGGCCTGCCGAAGGACCGGACCACGATCGGCGCGGCCCTCGTCGACACCGCCACCGAGGTCACCTCCGGCGCCGGCATCGCCGTCACCGGCACCGTCCTCGCGGCGCTGTTCACCGGCACCGTCGCCACGCCGGACTGGACCGCGCAGCAGACCGCGGAGTTCCGGGGCGCCGTCACGATCGCGGGCCTCGCCCTCACCGCCGTCGCCGCGGCGCTCGTCGGCTGGGGGATCGCCCGCGCCCGGCGGGCCGCGGACGACCGGGTGGCGGCACCCGCCGCCGAGGCCGTCCCCGAGCCGGTCTGACGGAACGTCACGAGGGCCTTGGGATCCCGCCTTCCGGTGCACGGGCACCGGGCCGGTGGTCACCCACCGTCCGGCGCCGGCCGGCCGGTACGGCCGGGCCAGTCCGGGGCGGGGTCCTCGTCGAGCAGGGGCCGGACGGCGCCCAGGACAGCGCCGATGCACACGTCGCGCAGCTCGGCGCGGGTGCAGGTCTCCTCGGTGAGCCAGTCCACGCACAGCACCTGGACGAAGACGAGCCAGCTCTTCAGGACGCCCGACACGGCGTCCCGGGTGCGGCCGTCGGGGAGCGGGAGCACGCCGAGCAGTCCTTCGCGCAGCGCGTCGAGCTCGCCGTCGATGATCGTCCGGACCACGAGGTCGCCGGCCAGGACGCGGTTCGCCGCCAGGACGGTGTTCCGGTTCTCCGCGAAGTACCCGATGTGAGCGTCCAGGCCCTCGGTGAGCTGCTCGACCAGGGTCGCGGCAGGGTCGAAGCGGGTCCGGGCGAGCAGCTGGTCGGCGACCTGCTGGTAGAGGGCGGCGAAGAGGTCGCGCTTGCTCGCGAAGTGCCGGTAGAGCAGGGCCCGGGAGACCCCGGCGTGCTCGGCGACGTCCTCCATCAGCACCTCCTCGTACGGGTGCGCGGCGAAGAGCTGCGCGGCGACGCCGAGGAGCCGGGCGCGGCGTTCGGCAGGGCTGAGTCGCTGACGGGGAGGCACCGGCCCATGCTACTTGACACGCGTCTACCAGAGCCCCCTACCTTGGTACACACACGTCTACTACGGGGGATGGCGGTCATGACCAGAGTCAAGGTGCTTCGGGGGCTCGCGCTGGCGATGGGATGGGCGTGCGTGGCGATCGGCCTTTTTCACGTCCTGCTCGGGAACGCCGCGATCCCGGGTGCGGGCTCGCCCGGCCCGACCGTCGACAGTCTCGGACGGTTCTTCGGCGCGATCTTCGCCGGGTACGGCGCCGCCTGGATCCTGGTGGCCCGCCGGTCACCCGTCCCCGCCACCGCGGTGCGGTGGCTGGCCGGAGTGTTCCTGCTCGGCGCGGTCGGGCGGCTGCTGTCGCTCGCCGTCCACGGGTGGCCGCACTGGTTCCAGGTGGTGCTGACGGTCGTCGAGCTGGCGCTGCCACCGGTGTTCCTCCAACTGGCCGACGCGGAGGAGAAGGCGCTCCGGCCCGTGGCGCCGGGCGGACGGCGGTAGGCGCGTCCGTACGGGCAGGGCCCGCTGTCGGAGCCGGCTGCGATGCTGCCGGGCGGAGAACGACGGCGACGGACGGCAAGGGCTGGGTGCGATGGGCTTCGAGGGTCAGGTGTGGCGGCTGGTGCGGCGAGAGGAGGAGGTGGGCGAGATCGTGATCGAGGAGGCCGACTTCCCGTGGCTCCGCGGGCGCTTCGTGCCCGGGCCGGGGTTCGCCGTCGTCCGGCCGCTCTTCGTCCGGGCGCTCGCGCTGTCCGAGGCGGAGGACTGGGAGGCCTTCGACGGCGCCTACCAGGAGATCGCGGACACGATGTCGATGGTCGCGCCCTCGGGCCCGGTCGCCGAGTTCCTGCTGCACGTCCAGGACGACCAGGCCTGGTTCCGGTGGAGCGACGAGCCGTTCGAGGACGAGCCGTTCGAGGGCGGGCGGGGCGAGGACGGGCCGTTCGAGGGAGGGCGGGGCGAGGACGGGCCGTTCGAGGGAGGGCGGGGCGACCGTGCGGCCGACCGCCCGGACCCCTCCGCCGGTGCCGCAGCCGACCTCGATCCGCCGGTGATGACGTGGGAGCGGTTCTGGCAGCTGATCGAGGTGCTCGGCGGCGAGGACGCCGTCCGCACCTGCGAGCGTTTCGAGAAGGCCTGCGCCCGCCTGACCGAGGTCCTCGCAGGCGGGTCGGCGGGCAGCATCATCGGCTTCGGTGAGCGCCTGGCGGAAGCCCTCCACCGGCTCGACCGGCAGGACTTCGGCACCCTGCCCGTCCTCGGTACGGAGGAGTGCGGCGGCTCGCCGTTGCCGCAGTCGGACGACGGCTTCCTGTACGCGCGCGCCGCCGTGGTCGCCGCCGGCCGCCGGACGTACGAGGGCGTCTTCGGCCACCCGGAGCGCTTCGCGCCGTTCACCGCGCACGGGTGCGAGCTGCTGCTCCACGTGCACGAGGAGGCGTTCGAGCAGGTGACCGGGACGGCGTGGGACCGTCTGACCCGCTACGACTACGAGTCTTGCTCGAACGAGGACGGCTGGCCCGCGCTGCGCGGCTGATGTGCTGCGCGCGGAGGCGTTCGGCGTCGGCCGGTTCAGGGTGTGGTTCGGGGTGGGAGTGCTTGTTCGGCCCAGATGGTTTTGCCGTTGACGGCGTAGCGGCTGCCCCAGCGGGTGGCGAGTTGGGCGATGAGGAAGAGGCCGCGGCCGCCTTCGTCGGTGGTGCGGGCGCGGCGT